>MHRQ01000020.1:27150-141534 GCA_001821015.1 Candidatus Taylorbacteria bacterium RIFCSPHIGHO2_02_FULL_46_13 | reverse complement strand
TGAGAGAAAAAGGGAGTTTCGTAATTCAAAGTATATAGGGTATTTTTGTCAACTACCCGCTACCTACCCCAAAAGGCCCCAGAATACTGCGTTCCATGGGTTTAGAGCAGTATCTGTCTTGTTACTTCGCCTTTTTATCAGTTTGGTGTATGCCAAAGATATTACCTTCGGTATCTTTGTAGTATGCCTGCCACTCCATTCCTGGAAATGCGAATTTTTGCACAGCAACCGTTCCACCGGCAGCCTTTACCTTCTTAATCGTCGCATCTATATCGGAAACCTGCACCGTGCAAACAAAGGCGTTGACCGCTTGGCCTTTTTTGGGTCCAGCTCCTTTTCTAACCAAAAGTCCCCCGTTGATTCCTGCTTCTTTACTACCCTTTCTTGCGGTCATAACCATCCAATAGCGTTGTTTCCCCCACTGGTCAATCTTCCAACCAAATACGTTCTTATAGAATGTGGACGCACGTTTTGGATTTGCTGCTTGAATCTCAAAATGCCAACTCTGTTCATACCCCGGCGGCAAGCCGACGGGGTATTCTGCGGTTTGATTGGGGTAATTTATTTACCGGCGCTTCCCTACTTCAGTAGCTCGCATAAGCGCGAGTTTTATTCCCAGTGAACTTGAGTGGTAACTCTGATCAACCGTAGAAAGTAAAACAGAAATGAGATCTTCAAGCGCTATATTTGAGAGCCCGGAAACGGTGTTAGACAAACGCTCATCAATAGTCTCCTCAATCTCGTCAAAACGGGAACGGTATACGATGTCAAGGTCAAGCACCACTTTTTTCAGGAATGCTTCCGCGCTCCCCAACTGGTCACGCAAGGTCTTTAGGTACCGAGCGACTTGCTGTTTATCTCCAGTTGCCAGCCAGCTGACAAAGAGGGCACTGTCCACTGACGGCTTCCCCCCTGCGGTAAACGCGTTCGGTGATGGTGACGAGACCCGAGCGGAAGACACATCGGGAATCGGGGCCGGAGTAGAACGTGCAGAAACATCGCTCACCGTAGCTTTATCGGTCAGAGAAGCACTCACTTTTTCTTTATTCAGCAGAAGCCACCCGTCTTCGCGGTCATATCTCTCTTCAGCACTCTTGATTACCGCGCTTACCAATACTAAGGCCTGCGCAGCGTCATTTTTCCCTTTATCGGCAATTATTTTCATACCCTCCTCTGATATGATGGCGTGATTACGCTGGGCTTCAGCCGCAATGATATCAACGATACCTGCTCTGGCCTGCCCCCCTCCGTGAACTTCCTTCGGGACAATGGTCTCTGTGTACATGGGTGAATTTATAATTTGATTAATATCTACATACGACGGCTCTTCAATCAATGGAGATTCTTCGCTCTGCGCCTCCACAACCCCCTCATTGATACCCAACCTCGGCCCATCCCCGTACCCTGTCTGTGTGTGGTTAAACGCGAAAGTATCGCGTTTCCGACGCCAGAGTTTGGCACGGAAAAAATATACTGCAGCCACGCTCCACAAGCCAAGTATGAGTAAAAAGAGCGCGACCTTATATCCATCGCCAAAACCAGTGTAGGGAATCTGCGAGAGGAACACGGCCGAAAGCACTTGTCCCACGGGGGGTTTTTTAAGCAGAACGACGGTCGGAGGATTAAAACCTCCACCTCCGCCGCCACCTCCGCCTCCACAATTCTGTGTGCATCCCGGCGGTGGGAGAACATTAAGGGAACAAGATGCCGTGGTGGTATCTGAACCCGACATCACGGTTACTGATGCGTTTTTGCTGCCCGTTGACCCATAGGTTTTTGTGACAGAATCCGTATTCCCTGACAAGCCTTCACTCCCCGTCCATGCATAGGTATACGTTCCCGTGCCACCGGTAGCAGTTGCGGTCCACGTGGCAGATTCACCAGAATGAATAACAGAAGGACTGACAGAACATATCGCTGAAAAAGCAGAGGTTATCGGCATGCTCGTAATAGAGGTCTCGCAATTTGCGGACACGGTCTGTGACCCCGACGCTATGACGACCGTTCCCTGTTTCGTTCCCGTTGTATTGTAAGATTTGTTTACTGAAACACTTGTCCCGGAAAGGCTGTCGGTACCGCTCCACGAATAGGTGTAGCTGCCCGTCCCGCCGGAAGGAGTCGCGGTCCACGTTATCGTATCTGACGTATGAGCGCTGGAAGGCGACGCCAAACACGAGCCAGTCAATAAAGGTGGCTGAGGTGGCGTCGCGGTCACCTCTACTTGGCATGAACGCGTGATGCGTTGATTGCTGCCGGACGTAATGACAACGCTCGCATTTTTTATCCCTGTAGAATTATAGGTCTTAGAGAGATTAGATGTGCCAGACAAGCCTTCATCACCAGACCAGCTATAGGTATAAGAACCAGTCCCGCCCGTTGCGGTTGCACCCCAATGTACCGTATCTCCCGTGTGAACAGATGATGGCGTTGCAAAACACAGGCCATCAAGTGTCGTCGGAGGGGGAGGATTTGTAACGGTCACAACACAAGAAGCTGTGCCCGTTTGCGAACCTGAAGTAACAGTCACGTTTCCCTGCTTGGTACCCGTAGAACTATAGGTCTTAGAAAGATTAGCGTATGTGCCAGACAAGCCTTCATCACCAGTCCACGAGTAGGTATAAGTACCCGTACCACCCGATACACTGGAAACCCAAGAAACTGGGACACCCGTATTCACGGAAGATGGGCTAGCTACACAGAACGTGACAAGGGGCGGAGGATTTGACGCGATCGTAACATGGCATGAGTCTGATACCGTCTGTGCGCCAGACGTAATGGTTACCGTGCCATTTTTGGTACCAGAGGTGTTGTACGTTTTTGTAACGTTAGCTGAAGTGCCCGAAAGGCCGTCATCTCCTGTCCATGAATATGAATACGTGCCGGTGCCACCAGAGACAGCAGAACTCCAAGAGACATTGTCCCCAATAGCTGCAGAAGAAGGAGCCACGGCACAAGATCCCACGAGAGTGGGAGGAGGCGGCGGATTCGTCACGGTGATTGAACATGAGCGGGTGATACTCTCTGAACCGCCCGCGTTAATAACCAGTTTGATGACCACCGTTGCATTTTTGGTCCCCGCGGTTGTGTAGGTTTTTGAAACCGATTGGGATGTTCCGGAAAGACTGTTTGTCCCTGACCAAAAGTACTCATAGTGGCTATCCGAGGCCGTACCGGTTGAAGAACGCGTAGCTGTCCAGGTAACAGTCTCACCCACGTTTACGGTAGGAGGAACCCCCGCGCATGAGCCTTGTAAATTCCAGGCTAATGCTGACATAGGAACTATAAAAGTTGCGACAAAGGACGCAAGCACAACGTATGTGCCTGTGGTAAGGGTGGCGATTCTATTAGGTTTTCTCAAATTGAATTTCATATCTTTATGATTTTATACCTTACTCATATATTACTGAGAAGGCAAGGCCTGTATAAAACGTGCCTGTACCACAAATCGATCACTACGCGCACCGAATGTGTCACAGGTAGAGAGTGTCAGCAACTTTTCTCCGGTCTGTAGCTCTACCAATGCCTTGTCCTTATCCACTTCCGAAACGGAAAAGACTTTGTACACATAATCAGTGCTCCCCGACGAGACACGAATGGTGTCTCCGATTTGCAATTCGCCAAGACGATTGAAAGCTTTATACGCTTCATTGTGTACCGTGCGGAAACTCGTGCTATGTCCAAAGAGAAACATGGTGCTGTTATCTTCTAATCCTCCGGATGTCGGATACCTGACGACCCCTGAAAGCAATGCCTTATCAAGCACCACGATATCGCGACTCTCGGGATTCACCACTGGTGTGTCAACACCGATCTTTTCAATTACAATTCTGTCGGGCAATATGCGCTCACGAACGCTCAAAGAATCTGGAACTACATCCGACGTCCCATTGGATATCGCTACCGTGGTAGTGGCAACAACAGAGTTTTGTAATGGCACTCTAGATACCACGACTAACAGCCGACGATTGAAGTCAGTTAACTCGGCCGGTATTATTCCCAAAAGAGACATGATAAGGTAGCTTGGAACAAATACCGCCGCCCACAATCCTGCAAATTTCAAAAATTGCATAGAGGTATACGAAGACTACTGTACTCTATATATTTAGAATTGTCAAGCATCATTACTTGACAAAAAATCTATTATAGTATATATAATGCTCCGTATGGAACACGCGCAAATTAAAGAAAGAGGTAAAGAATTCAGCTGGGCTCAAACTATTGGGCTTGGCGTTATTACGCTTTTGGTAGTCACCGGAGTCTGGACCGCGATTCAGATCGGACCCTACCTACCCGACACCGTGAGTCGTCTAGCCCAAGCATTGGTGACCATGAGTCAAACCTTCATACCAGGTGAAAAGCTCACACTGTATAGCGACCAAACGACCCTCCATTCGGGAGATGAAACGGTTATGTCATGGGTACATAAGAACAAAAAAGGCGACGGAGTCTATTCCCTCTGGTACCCGTGCGTAGATAAACTCTACCTGGGAGTAAAAACTGAGACCGGAGATAAAACGCTTTTGTGTGATATGAAATCTACGTTATACAGCAAGGATGATCTTGTAACGATTATCGCAGTCTCTGAAAATGATCAGGCTACGGCAATTCCAGTCGCGCTTTTCTACACACGCTCTGACGACAGCGCCAATCCTCTGTCTTCATCAGTAACCATATCTATAATTGGTGACACAAAAGAACCGCCGTCAGAGATCTCACCAACGCTAAAACCTGTGGAGCCCGCAGCCGCCACTCCAACACCCCCCATCGTTACCGCACCGGTTAAAAAAGCACCGACTGCCGGCACTCGCACTGAAAAAACCTACGTTGTCGGAACTACGACAAAACCAGCACAACCCTATGGAAAAACTGATTTGGCACCACGGATTTTAGAGGTAGGCACGATTGATAAAGTAACCAACGCGTTCACGGCAACCACTACACTGCGTGCGTCAGATCGCATTGCCGTACGTTTTGAAGTGGAGAATCTTGGCACCGCAAACTCCGGACACTGGCAGTTTAACGCAGTACTCCCCACGTTCCCCAATTACATCTTTGAATCGGACGGACAGCAACCGCTTGCCCCCGGAGATAAGATTGAATATACCATCGGTTTTGACAACGTTGAGCTTGACACCGACGGAAGATTTGTCATCAACGTAGATCCGACAAGTTCAATCCCCGAGGCCAGCGAGTCAAACAATATCGCGACAACTACCATTCGCGTCTCAACTCGGTAATTCAATTCACACCACACCTACACAATAAGAATGCTATAGCATTCTTATTGTGGAGATGTACTGTACGGAATTTTTTTAACTAGTCTTAAATATCCAAAGTGGCTAGCTTGGCGTTTGATTGAATAAACGCTTTGCGAGCCGGTACATCGGTGCCCATGAGCATGTCAAACACTTTGTCGGCTTCGCGCGCATCGTCAATTCTTACTTGCTTCAAAATTCTCCGAGATGGGTCCATTGTCGTCTCCCAGAGCTCATCTGAGTTCATTTCACCTAAACCTTTGTAACGTTGGATGTGGGTCTTGGTTGATATTTTTACTTTAGATTTTTTATCCTCTGTTCCCTCTTCCTTCGCACTCTCTTCTTCGGGAGCTTCATCAGTGTCCAACATATCTATATCTTTGACATCCTTACCGAGCATTTTCTCTCGCTCTAACTCGGTATATGCATACGCGATTTCTTTTCCTTTTCGTATTTTGTACAATGGCGGTTGCGCAATATAAACAAATCCTCCATCAATAATGGGGCGAAAATAGCGATATAAAAGTGTCAAAATAAGCGTACGAATGTGCGCGCCGTCCACGTCGGCATCTGTTGCAATAACAATCTTGTGGTAACGCAACTTCGCGATATCAAACGTATCTCCAATCGCCGTGCCCATGGCAACCACAAGGTTTTTAATCTGTTCCGACGCAAGCATTTTATCCAAGCGTGCTCGTTCAATGTTTAAAATCTTACCGCGCAGTGGCAAAATCGCTTGCGTGCGCCTATCACGTCCCATTTTTGCTGTACCGCCAGCACTGTCTCCCTCTACAATAAATATTTCAGATTCGGCTGGATCATGCGACTGACAATCGGCAAGTTTCCCGGGCAGTGTCATTCCTTCAAGCGCGCCTTTGCGCAAAACTGAATCTTTAGCAGCCTTTGCCGCCTTACGCGCCTTCATAGCAAGCACTACCTTGCCGATAATGGCTCGCGCATCATCGGGCTTTTCCTCTAAAAAGGCTGCAAAAGCCTCACCGAAGACAGAGTTGACTGCCGCTTGTGCTTCCACACTGCCTAATTTCCCTTTGGTCTGGCCTTCAAACTGGATCTCTCGCAATTTGACCGACACAACGACAGTTAAACCTTCCAACACGTCATCGCCCGTAAAATTGTCGTCGCTCCCCCCCCTCCCTTGGCTACCATTTTTTACGTACGTATTTAAGGTACGCGTGAGTGCTGTCTTAAAACCCGTCACATGTGTTCCACCTTCCGCATTATAGATATTGTTCCCAAACGCCAAGATACGCGAGGAAATATCATCCGCATACTGTAAAGCCACTTCAACCGACTCAACTCCTTCTACCTTCTTTTCAACATAGAAAATATTTTTGTGGATTGGTTTAAGGTTTTTATTGTAATACGCGACCAGTGAGCTTAGCCCGCCCTCAAAATGAAACGTCTGGGATGGGAGGTCCAATCCCATCTCGCGCATATAAAATACATCAGCAAAATCAAGTTCTCCTTTAAACTCTCTCGCGTCTATGACGGTGATACCCATATTCCTCACAAGGTACGCCTGTTGACGCATATGATTCACCACGCGGTTGAAATCAAATTTAATCTCTGGAAAAATCGCTGGGTCAGGCTGGAAGGTAACAACTGTCCCATGCAAATCAGAGCTACCAATTTTCTTCACCTTAGCTTTTGCTTTTCCCTGCTTATATTCTTGGTAATAAATCCCACCGTCACGATGTACGACTACTTCACAGAAAATTGAAAGCGCGTTGACCACTGAAGCACCGACTCCATGCAGACCTCCAGAAACTGTATAACCGTCTCCGCCGAATTTCCCTCCGGCATGCAATGTTGTCATGATAGTTTCCAGTGCAGAAACTTTACTTTGTTTATGAATATCAACCGGAATACCACGACCATTGTCCGTGACCCGAATGCGGTTGCCAGGCAAAAGAACGATTTCTATATCATCCGCAAAACCACCCATTGCCTCGTCGCGTGAGTTATCAAAAATTTCACGAATAAGGTCATGAAGACCATCAGGACCAGTGGTCCCGATGTACATACCGGGGCGCTTTCGAACCGGTTCCAGCCCCTCTAAAACGGTAATAGACGAGGCATCATAGTGATGCCCGGAGCCATTCTTTTTACTTGCCCCGTTAGAAGTAGGTCGCGCTTCGCGACCGTTAGTTCTATTGGGGACTTCTTTTCCCCGCCCTTTCAAATTTTTATCCATACTAAATTAAGTTAAATCTATACGAATTATTGGTTTATGTGCGCTTTAAAAACCCCTCAGCGTAGGCCAAAAAATTTGTTAGGATAAACCATTTGATGCGCCCTTTTAAACAATCCGTCCCCGCTCTTGCGGGGTAAAAACTGTCTTTCAGACACCGATTCATTCTAACAGAAATAGGGCTAAAATGAAAGCTAAAAAGTGGAAAACTATGGTCTAAAATCAAGGTAAAAAACTTGACTTTTATATAGTAAGTGTAGTACAATTTACGCTAGAAAGTGCTGAAACGAAGTAGGCACTTCCCTGTCTCTGGGGATACAGAGAAACAACTCATCGAAAGGTAGTACGTATGACAAAATCCATAGCCATGACGGAGGCGCGACAAGGTGAAATCGCCCTAAAGTTGATCAAGCGAGAGCTCAGCAAGAACGGTGTCAGCGACAGTGTTCGACGAAACATGGGCAACGAAGCTAAAGACATCGGCATCGACAAAGACGAGATGGAGGCATTCATCCATGCCATCTTGCCGGGAGTTATGGCAAGCATCTTCGGCTGGGCATCCTGTCGCATTGAAAGCCGGTAAGACCGTACCAAGATAAGGTGAGTCGTTGACTCCTAAACGGGTAATTGTACCTCCCACTGAAAAGTGGCAAGGGCAGAATAAGAACCGTCTCCTCTCTTGAAATGGTCAACGCCCGACACACTGTGTCGGGCGTTTTTTCTTTCTCCAAGCCCCAAGCACTAAGCCTTAAGCTTTCTTCTTACCTCACTACCGCTTTCAGTTCGGTTTCTGTTTTTTCCTGTATCTTTTGCTGAATGACATTGACTTCTTGGTTGGTGAGTGTCCGCTCTGGAGAGCAGTACACAATACGGAATGTATAGCTCTTCTTCCCTTCCCCGAATTTCTTCGCATCTTCATAGGTATCTAACAACTTCACTTCTTCAATGAGGTTGCCTGCGTACTCTCTTACAATTTCAAAGTAGTTGTTAAGGCTTGTAGACTTATCAACAATAAATGAGATGTCTCTAATTATTGAGGGGTACTTACTGACCTCTTTGAATGTACTATTGATATCTTTGAACTGACTCGTAATGCGAGAGTCGTCGGACCAGAGTATCCGAATATCCGGTATACCCATTTTAATCATCGCAAGCCGCTCTCCAAATCCGAACGCCCAGCCGTTGTAAATCTCCGGATCTAATCCAAAGTTCTTCAGCACGATCGGATTTACTAATCCTGCCCCATTCACTTCAATCCACTGTCCGTTGAACATAATGTCCATTTCAAGGCTCTCCACCGTGTATGGAAAATCATCATCAAGGAATTTGTATTCAATCCCCTCTCCGAAAATACTTTTTGCTAAATCGGCCTGCACTTCTTTTAAATCTGCTTGCGTAATGATTTTCTTGCTCTTTTTGCAAATTAATAAACCGTCTATCTGATGAAACGCAGGGAAATGGTGCCGGTCAATCTCGTCTTTTCTAAACACAATGCCTGAAGCAAGTGCCGCAATCTGTCCTTCTGTTTCAAGTCGCTTCAAAACTTTCGGATCTTTTAGATAAAAAGACCAGAAGGCGGTCATTTGTGTTCGCAGAAGATATTCATCAGTCAGATAATACGTGTCCGTTTCTCTGCGGCTTGGATGGTCTTTTGGCGTGTTCAGAAGGTCAAAATTCTGCTCTACGGTCACCAGTTTTGAAAAATCAACAATATCAAAATCCTGAAATCTAGGGAGTCCTAGAATTTGATCAAACAATATCTTTACCGGCGATTGCTCTTTCTTCGTCAAATCAGGCAGAGCCAAAAGCTTCTTCATGCGCAAACTTTTGAAGTCAGTCTTTTCCCCGAGCTCAGCAAGTAGCTCTGCTTCCTTGGGATCGTGTATCACCATGTGGTTCCTCATAGCCAGCAATATAACATATTTCTAATTCTGAAGCCGCCCGTCGGACTTGAACCGACAACCTACCGCTTACAAAGCGGTTGCTCTACCGTTGAGCTAGGGCGGCAAAAAGTCCGACTGTTGATCGGACAGAGACACTATACTATGAGAGTCCTACGCCTACAACTCAAACCTCGTGATTATTTTCTTTAAGTTGATTCTTATACTCAGTCATATCTTTCAGAAACACGGAAGTGGAATTATTTTCTATCTTGCGTTCACGGGCGAATTCGCGCCAATTCCGTACCTGACGTTCTGCGGCTCGCACCATATTATGCAGATATGCGGCAAGAATATGGTGAAGAGTATGAAAAAAAACAGACGTGTACCGATAGCCCAACAGAATTACTCTTTTCAAGTATGTAGAGGTATTGATAAGAGCTTTACGTATGGGCTCATCAAAGGGTGCGAGTGAACGAGTAAGAATCCCTTCGGAACCATTTTGCAAACTCCCCCATTTGAGCCCGACCATGAGGATAAGCGCGGCAAGAGAAACAAAGAAGAAGATGCTTTCAAGCGACATGGATTAGGAAAGTGAAAGACGTGTAAACTTTTGGACTTCAATTTTTTCCCCAAACTTCTGAACCGCTGTTTCAATAAGAGTACGGATGGTGAGCTCAGAATTTTTAATGAAGGTCTGATCTAACAGCGCTCGTTCCTTAAAGTGTGCAGCCAATTTCCCTTCCATAATCTTATCCTGCATAGCTTTTGGCTTACTGGCAACCTCTTTACTAAACACTTCTCGCGCAGTCTTTTTAGCCTCATCAGGAATTTTTTCAAAGCTCTCATATTCCGGAGCGGTGGCAGCAACGTGCATAGCGATATCACGGGCCAGCGTCTGAAACTCTTGATTGTTCGCGACAAAATCGGTTTCGCAAGAAAGAATCACCATCGCGCCGATGGACCCATTTGAATGAACATACGCGCCAATAGTACCCGATTTCAATTCCCTCTCGGCTTTTTTTGCCGCAATGGTAGCCCCCTTCTTGCGCAAAAGCACCAACGCCTTGGCCATATCGCCGTCAGCTTCTTCCAGCGCTTTTTTGCACTGCATGACTGAAATACCAGTCGCGTCACGTAATTCTTTTACTGCCTCAGTGGTTATCATTGGGGGTTATAGTGGTTAAATATACCAAGCAAAAGTCTGGGCGTGTAGAGACTATGCCGCAGGCGCGCGTCCTTCTTTAAAGGCGCGGGTGAACGAATCTACAAAAAATGCGATGCTTTTAGAGGATGAATCGTTACCGACAATTGGGTAGTCAACCAGCGAGAGATTACAATCAGAACCGGCTATTGCGATAATTGTCACTCCCGTTTTCCCAGCCTCCGCAACCGCAATATGCTCTTTACCCGGGTCCACCACAAACAGTGCCGCCGGCAGGCTCTTTAGAGAAATCAGGCCGGAAAAAAGCGTCTCGAGTCTCGTTATCTCGCGGTCAATCATCAAACGCTCCCGTTTGGTGTATTTTGCGAGTTCTCCTTTTTCGCGTTTATCACGCAGGTCAAGTAACTTATCAATACGCGAGCGAATACCGGAGAAGTTCGTGAGCGTTCCACCGATCCATCGCCCGGCGACATACGGCATCCCCGTCTCTTCCGCTGCTTTTTTCACGAAAGGCAGTGCCTCGTGTTTGCTGGTAACAAACACGACCTGCTTTCCTTCCTTTCCAAGCGTACGGGCAAACACTTTGGCGCGTTCCAAAAGATCCTTGGTCTTTTCAAGATCAAAAATATCAACACGGTTCTTGGCACCAAAGATAAAGGGCTTTACGGAAGGATGACGGCGCGATCGTACATAGCCATAATGAGCACCCGCGCTAAAGAGGGCTTCAATGACCGGATCGTTCTTAATTTCTTTGGTATTTTCCATGTAGAGAAGTAGTCTATCAAAAATAAGACTTACTTGCAAATGATGCCTCAACTTAATTTTTTAGAAAAGAAATCCCCTATATCAGTTAGAAACTGAATAGGGGTGGCATAAAATCCTTACGGTGGCCTTGTCACTTAGGCTGCTGGGGAGCGAACAACTGAGCATCGCCTACATAGACTTTGTCGAGTTCATCCTCCCAAATAAACTGACCGGGCAACTGCTCCGCCATATAGACGGCTTCGTGAATGAGAGGTGTCATCTTCCACCGCAGCATCTCAAACACATCTTGCTGGCGGAAACACAGAGCTTGGCGATATAAATGTCCGCGTTTCTGGTCGTAGACGTCTGTAGTACTTAGATGTAAGTCGAGAAGCACCCTGCCTTCTCTTTCGTGCTCAACGGTCAAAGCGGAACCGAGCATGTGGTGGAGCTCAATGCTCATATCTTGCGGGCTGCGAGAA
Source organism: Candidatus Taylorbacteria bacterium RIFCSPHIGHO2_02_FULL_46_13 (assembly GCA_001821015.1). Lineage (GTDB taxonomy): Bacteria > Patescibacteriota > Minisyncoccia > Phycocordibacterales > DSPV01 > 2-02-FULL-46-13. The sequence goes on along the minus strand of MHRQ01000020.1, from coordinate 129,796 downwards.
AGTCGAACAGTGAGTCCGTCTAACGGTCCCGAGCCCAGTTCAACAACACGGTCTTTCTCAACAACGGTCACTTTCCTGATCGGAGCCCGCTCACAGATGCTCGCGAATAGCATTTCCATCAACTCACAACCATTTTGTGGTTGCCTCTTTTTTCTTTTCTTCATAAGAACTATCCTTTCTGTATTACTGGTTGGTGTTCATGTCCTGCAAAACACACTACGCACCAAAATGTAACTTGTCAAGGAACACGCCGGCCTCACACTTAGTTTCCAGAAGTTGCTGACTCCGCCGCAATAAGCGTATCAATAATGGGTCCTATATTGCCTTCAAAAATACCTTCAATATTGTGCCAGGATTGCTTGATACGATGATCGGTTACACGATCCTGAAGCCAATTGTAAGTGCGAATTTTTTCGCTACGGTCGCCGGTACCAATCTGACTTTGCCGATGAGAAGAAAACTTTGCTGCCTCTGCTTCGTCATGTATAACCTGTAATTTTGCCTGAAGAACGATAAGGGCCCGCTCGCGGTTTGCCGCCTGACTGCGCTCCGCAGTCGCACGTACCACAAGCCCCGTCGGTTTGTGCGTGAGGCGAACTGCCGTCTCTACTTTGTTCACGTTTTGCCCACCCTTGCCCCCCGCGCGTGAGAATTCTACTTCCAGATCTGCGGGGCTTATTTCAATCTTGCCAAGTTTTCGTAAAGGCATGATGGCAACTGAAGCGGTGGAAGTATGAATGCGTCCTGACTTTTCTGTGGCAGGCACACGCTGAATGCGGTGAACACCGGTCTCATGCCGAAGCTTGCGATACGCATCCTTACCGTGAATCTCAAATATACCTTCCTTGTAGCCACCCAAATCTGTCTTTGATTCATCAATCACTTTAAACGTCCACCCCTGTACTTCCGAGTAACGCCGATACATACCCGCAAGCGCCATCGCAAAAAGGGCCGCTTCTTCGCCACCGGCTCCCGCGCGCACTTCAAGTAAGATTTCATTCGGAAACTCATCCTCTATCTTTTCCGATGCAACAATATTTTTCATTTGCCCTGCTAATGTTTCAAGTTGTGCGGACAAACCAGCCAATTCCCCTTTCGCAAGTTCTTGCATAGTGGGGTCGGCCGCCATCGCCTCTACCTCCTTGTACTGTGCATACAAACGCTCATACTCCCCCGCTAAAAAGAGCGTTTTACGATTTTCCTTATAGGCGGTCAGATCAATCTTTTCCATATGTAAAACAAACAGGCCCGAGTGGGTCCTGTAGGTCAGTTACGCTTTTGCGGCACGAGTCTTCTTTGCCGGCTTTGCAGTATCCTTTTTAGCAAGACGAGCTTTAAAGCGCTCAACACGTCCAGCAGTATCTAGAACCTTGTCATTTCCCGTATAAAAAGGGTGGCACGCGCTACAAATTTCAATATGCATCGTTTCTTTCGTGGATCCAATAGTATAAATCTGCCCACAGGAACAGGTTATTTTAGCGGCATTATGATATGTGGGGTGAAGCTCTTTTTGCATGACGAAAGTACTATAGCAGAAAAGAAATACGTTGACAAATGTGTTGCAAAAACTATAGTAGAAAGAGAAGAAAGGAGAAAATGTTATGTCTGAAAGACGAAAAAGCACTTTTTCTGAATTGCCAGGAGGAACCACTTTCCGCTCGTTCGCAATCCACGGCACGTTACAACCCTTTGTTAAACTAGATCGCTTGTACCGAGAACCGGTAGCAAGTAATGCAGTCTTCATGGGGAACAGGCCTGGTAGCGGTGGTCTGGTTCTCTTCAAACAAACTGACGAAGTTGAAATAGAGCAGTTTCCTTGGGAGGTGTAGCGAGTGTCCAAAGGCAAGGTTACACCTTGCCTTTTTTTCTTTCCCAACCTCATAACCCGACAAACTAAACCTACAAGGTTCGACCTTGTAGGTTTTTAATTCGCCTTCAAAATATTTATGAGCGATTGATACTTAGCCGCGAGCTCCATCACATCATCCCCATAAAATGAGTAGGCGGATTTAGACGCATTGGCCCATCCGGCTAAATACCGTAGCGCCGCAAGACGTTCGGACGCTGGGGTTTGTTTCGCGGCTCCGTTGTCCTCCAATAAAAGCGCGGAGGCCGTAAATGCATCCTCCGGGTCCCATGGATTGGGAGGCCGATGCCCGGTCTCATCGCCGATTCTATCTTCATATAAAATCCAGGTGGAGGGAATGAACTGCGCCGGTCCCATTGCCCCGCCATAGCCATACCACGGTTTTTTGGAAACGGGCATCTTGTCTGGATCAAGCCCTAGACGTTTGGTGATATCAAGAAATGGCACGGTGTCACGCGGATTTTTCATATCTACGCGCCAGTTCCCTGTTCCCACATTCTCTCCTAAATTGGATTCTTCAGCGATAATGCCAAGAATGAGAGCTGGACGCACGCCCGTTTTTTGCGACGCACTGACAGCAAATTCATACGCTTTCTCAAACGGAATCGCCGCACTGCCACGCAAGGTAAAGAGCTCGGCCCGAATGGCTGCTGCGCTTTTTCCCTTTGTGGAAATTATTTTCTGATACGTGACCTCAACTCCTTTGGAAATAGTCAAGATACGCTTTTTTTCCGCTTCCTGCTGTTCAATGCGCTTTTTTTCTAATTCCTGACTCTGACGAAGCGCTGTCTCTTGGGCGGCCTTATCTTCCAGAGAGGCTTTCTGCGCTTGTGTTTGATCTCTATTGGCTATAAGAGCGACATACGAACTGCGCAGAGAAACTTTCACTGAATCAAATGCATCCAAATCCTCAAAAAAACCGGAGATGTTGTTACCGCTTAAAAAAACCTCAGCGAGCGTATACGAATCAATTTCATTGGTGCGTCGGATGATTTGTGCGAGAGACTGCTTTTCCCGATCAAGTCTGTTGGAAAGCCCGACAATAGTATTTTGCTTACTTCCAATATCTTCCTGAAGTTGTTGTATCGCAATGGTACGGGCCTTGATAGAAAGTTTTGCCTTCTGAATACTTGCATTGAGAATTGCCACATCTCGCGCCAAAGACACGGTCTCTTTCTGTTTTGCCTCAAGAATAACCCGCTGGGTGTCAATTTCTTTCTCAAGCGCGGCAAGATCGCTCTCAAGTTGAGCCCGACGTGAGCTAACCTCACTGCCCTCTACCTGTGCGGTTGCGGTATGAGAAAAACAAAGCAGGCCTATTAAAACTGCACATACAACAAGAAAACATCCCCCGTGGGAGCTGTTGCGCGTTACCAAAACACTCCGATTCTCGGGCATATACATGATTATACATGATTATACATCGCGTATAATCATGTAATGTAGACGACCGATATAGGGTGAAAATTACTGATTTGAATCAGTCGCCTTTATTTTGCCTCCTTTCCTTTTGCAGGAGCGGCAACAGGAGTGACTGCATTTTCTTCCCCTTCACCTTCCTTAACTTCTTTGCCTTTCTTTTCTACTTCAATACTGGAAAGATCAATCGCTTCGGGTGGCTTCTCCTCTTCTATTTTTGCTTCCGCAATTGCCGCGATAACATCCTCAGCGCCAGTAATCAATGTGACGCCCGCGGAAAGCGTAAGGTCCTTGGCAAGAATTTGGCTTTTAAGATCAACCAGCACGGAAATATCTACACTGATATTGTGTGGAAGGTCTTTCGGTAATGACTCAATTTCAAGCTCATGCGTAACCTTTACCAAAATTCCCCCGAGATCCTTGACCGCAGGCGAAACACCTAAAAATTCAATCGGCACTTTAATCTTGAGACGGCGATCTTTTTCAATGACATAAAAATCAGCATGAATGGGTGAGCCCGTTACCGGGTCGCGGTCTACATCCTGAATCAAGGCCTGATGCTCGGAACCGTCATCTTGTTTAATAGTAATAATTGAGCTCTCTCCTGCCCCTTTCCAGACCTTGAGAAAATCCTTCTTTTGAATTGAAATTGCGGTTGATTTCTCCTTTCTACCGTAAAAAACAGCAGGCACAAGGCCGTCTCGTCTCATTTTGACGGGGCTTTTCTTAACATCTCGTTTTTGCGCATCAAGCACGAACATAAAAAGCAATTATATCTATTTTGCAAGGAAACGCAAATGCACGTATTTTCCCACCAAAATTGAACCTCGGCACAATATAATTTCCGTGTTGATAGACACTCTTTCCCCACATTCACATACTACTCACCGCCACTTTGTCAATATACACTAATTCAATGCGGCCGCATAATATTAGCGTATGGAACAACTTGAACAGAGAGCCAAAAGAAAATCACGCGGGCACAACCTACGACACATCATTCTTACAACCGTAGTAATGGCAGGAATATTGAGTGCGGCAGTAGTCGCTCCAAATGTCATAGGCGCACTCGGAAAAATGGGAATTATCACTCCCCACAAACGTCGTAAGGAACTAATTAACAGAGCGCGCGATCGTTTAGTGAAACAAGGATTAATGACACGAGACAATCATGGGTTTCTTTCGCTCACCAAAAAAGGCGCTCATGTGCTCCGCGGGCTTGAAATTGCCAACTACCAATTGAAAAAACCGAAACACTGGGATAAAAAATGGCGCCTGCTTATCTTTGACATTCCCGAATATCGCAGGGCGCTTCGCAACAAACTCCGACGGTCGTTACTTGCAGTCGGCTTCCAACGGCTACAACACAGTGTGTGGGTATATCCTTATCCGTGCGAAGATTTCGTTGCGCTCCTAAAAGCAGATTTCAATATCGGGAAAGATTTACTCTACATCATCACCGACGAAGTTGAACGCGACCGACACCTACGAATTAGATTTGGACTTCCAGAAGAATAAGAACTACGAATTTTTTTGCTCGTAGCATTGACTTCAATACATACACACCTCTGATGCGGCCGCATCAGAGGTGTGTATGTGTGTAAGTGGAGAAAAAGCGTAAGAGGAACAAGCGGTAAAACTGGTAAGAGGGGTAAGAGAAGATTAAAAGAGGGGTTATTTGACTGCTAAGCCGTGCTCGGCGGCTCCTGCGGCATAAATAGCGTGAAAATCAGACGCGGTAAGCGCTTGACTGAAAATAGCAACCTCGTCAAACTGGTAATTCGCGTTCCCTCCACTCCCGATAAAAAAGCTCGCATTAGCGCCAGAATAAGCTGCAGATTTGTTATATGTGTTTAATTGTTTCCCATTCGCGAAAAAAGTAATGTCAACCGTACCATTATTTTTGTTCTTAACAGACACGGCGAGGTGAACCCATTGTCCACTTGGAACGGAGACCGGCTCGCAACCCGAAGACGGAACCACCAATTGACCGCCATTATTAGGGTAATTAGCTGTAACACCAGTTACATTTCCATTAGAAAGACACGCTTTAAGATTTGCGACTCCATAATTACCCGACCCAGCAACATCTTCGCCGACGATTACTACGGTACCTGAGACACCTGCGGGAACTAGTAACCACCCGGAAAGCGTATAATTCAGAGACTCCATAATCGTATTAAGACCGCTGACAGGGCTATATATAATTCCATAAGTAGGTGCTGCATTTACTATGAGATGATTCCCCCTTTTATACAACGTGGTATCTGTAGTAAGGCTGGCAGTACCGGTCTGATACGTAATCGCCGTAGGTAAGACAAGAGTCCCTTGATTATTTTTCGACAATTCTGTAGTCAAGTTTGCCCCAACTGCAAGGCTGTCAAAATCAAGATAAATCGCCGCTTTGTCGTACAAAGCTCGTTTAACTTGTCCAGAAAATTGCTGACCCGCGGCCACAGTTGCCTTGCCCCGAGCATTAGAAAGCGAGGCATACACGACACTGGCAAGCAAACTGACTATTGAGATAACTACTAAAAGCTCTATAAGAGTGAATCCAGCACCACTTTTATAGCCGCTATAAAAGTGGTGCTGGATAAACCCGTGTTCTCTGTTCATTTTCATGGTTTTATTGTACTCAATTACTACAGAGACAATCAATAAAGTTATTCACTCATTGCCAAGGATAAGGTTGGGGTACTTCCCGAGCGCGGTAGTCATGAACTCAAAACTGCAAGGGCCGGCTGGCTGTCTTTCTAGCCGTGTCGCCAAAACATAGTCGTTTGTGTTACCCGTGAACGTAGGACAATTATTAGAATCTGTTGGGTCTTTTCGGTACCCTCGCGCGTAATAATAGAGATAGTAATCCGCAGTCTGATTTAATGGATCAACGGGTATAATTCGCATATAGGTGGGAGAAATGGCAAGATTGATGATGGGGCCTATATCACCGGCGTAACTACCGTTTGAATAACAGAGGGACTTAACCCCACACATTGGATACGCCACCGTGTCATCATAATACTGTTCAATGGCCAACTGCAGGTGCGCCATATCTGACACGCGCTGTTTATCGCGCGCATTTTTACGAACATCATTGAAATTGACGAGCACTACGGAGACGATGATAACGATGACCACGACAACAACTGAAAGCTCAATAAGGGTAAACCCCGTAGTGTAAGATGGCATCGTGTTTTTTGCTCTTGTGCGAAATAGGTCATGACGTGTATTGAAAAAAGATTTTAATTTGGAAGATAGTGTTTTTAAAACACGAAGCGCAATGCCATCTTCTACTAACGGGGTAAACCCCGCACCACTTTTACGCGGCGTAAAAGTGGTGCGGGGTTGCTTTGTATCTAATTGAACAAATGTCATACCTCTATTGTGCCACATGCGCTGGGATGCGCCCTTCAAAAAAATCAATGAGATTTTGCGCTGCGATGGTGCTCATATCAGCGCGCGCCGCATCGGTTGCGGACGCGATATGAGGAGTGAAGATAATGTTCGGAAGTTTGAGCAGTCCTTTAGCAACAGACGGCTCATGTTCATAGACATCAATCGCCGCACCTCTGATGATTCCTTTGGAAAGTGCGTCAGCAAGCGCCGTCTCATCAACCACCGGACCGCGGCAGGTATTTATTAAATACGCAGATTTTTTCATGAGCGCAAACCGCGCAGCATTCATCAGGTGCTGCGTTTCTTTGGTTAGCAAGACATGCAGAGTAACCGCATCAGCAACTTTCAGCACTTCCTCTACCGACGAGAGGTACTCGGCCCCGTATTCTTTTTCAACACGCTCATTGCGCACGACATCAAAATACACCACCTTCATGCCAAAACCGCGAACTGCTTTTTCTATGACCAGTGCGCCAATCCGCCCCGCGCCGATTGCTCCAAGCGTCTTTCCTTTGAGATCTGTACCGATGAGTAAATTGGGGTCCCACCCTTTGTATGTACCCGCGCGCATAAAGGTATCACCTTCCACGATACGGTGCATACACGCTAAAAGGAGGGCAAAGGTATGTTCGGCGACACTTTCATTTACCGCGTCAGACGGGGTGTTGGTGACGGTAACGCCGCGCCGAACGGCTTCGGACGTATCAATGTTATTAAAACCCACCGCGTAGTTGGAATAAATTTTTACGCTCGGCGCGGCGTCAAATACTTCGGCATTGATTTCATCATGTAAAAGAGTGAGCACTCCATCATACGCCTGTCCACCAAGCGCTTTGAGCAACTCGGCCTTAGTCAACGCGCGCTCATGTGGACTGACGGTCACCGCATATCCTTTCGCTTCAAGCATCTCTACCGCAGGAGCTGGAATCGACCTCGTCACATATATCTTCTTCATACGCTTATAGCTTCTTATTAACAATGGCGAGTTTCTCCTCAACAATTTTCTCCACCGCCGCTACTACCGGTTTTAAATATTTATAGGGTGCCACTTGGTCTGGATCTGATTGCAAAGACACCTGCAATGCCCTACGGTATGCAACGCGCAATTCGGTACTGATGTGCACAATTCCAACACCTGCCTGACACGCCACAGCAATATCCTCTGCGCTATTCCCAGACGCGCCGTGAAGAACCAGAGGAACAGCCACGGCATCACGTATCGCTTTGACACGGGCAATGTGTAAGGACGGATCGTGCCCGTTTGCAAGCATCCCGTGTACATTGCCGACTGCCGGCGCAAGAAAATCAACGCCAGTTTCTTTTACAAATCGGGCTGCTTCCTCGGGTTTAGTCAAATACGCTTCGCTGATGTGTACTCCTGCCGGAAGTTCGGCACGCACCGACGAAGATTTCCCAATAAACCCGAGTTCCCCTTCCACAAGAGTTCCGGACTGATGAGCCCGTGCGTACTCAACGCATTGTTTGGTAATTTTTAAGTTCTCATCAAATGAAAGCTCGGCGCCGTCAAAAATGACCGCATCATACAGGGCATCAACTGCCTCTTTCACCCGCTGTAAACTGTACGTATGATCGGCATTGGAGAAAATCGGGTAGGTATATTGCTCGCGCAGGCTTCTGACAAACAATGCGGCCTGCCTGACACCAAAAAAATCACGCTCGCCCTCGGAAAATCCCACAATAACCGGTACCGAAAGCTTTTGTGCCGCCCGAAATATTCCCCACACCATCTCCACCGTACAGGCATTAAAATGCCCTATTGCTTGACCTTTTGACCGGGCTTCCGAGACATATTCCTGCAAAGATTGCATATAGGGTAAATTGTAGCACACATGCACAGTAGCAATTACCAGTACATGTTATAATTTGGGGATGCAAAAAATAGACTTTCTGGCCGTTGGCGACATCACCGTTGACTCATTTATACGGATGAAAGACGCCAGCGTCCACTGCGATTTAAACCGCGAGCACTGCCAGATTTGCGTACGATTCGGCGACAAGGTGCCGTACGAGTTTCTGGTGGATGTTCCGGCCGTTGGCAATTCCCCTAATGCCGCTGTTGCGGCGGCACGCTTGGGCCTCAACTCTGCCCTGGCCACCGACCTCGGCACAGATGAAGCGGGAGAAGAGTGCCGCGCGCAACTGGAAAAAGAGCATGTAAATCAAACATGGGTCTCCAGTCATGAAAAACTGCCCACGAACCACCACTTCGTGCTCTGGTATGAAGACGAGCGCACTATTCTCGTCAACCACGCGGCGTTTCCCTACAAATTCCCTGACGCGCCCGAACCGCGCTGGATGTATGTAAGTTCTCTCGGACCTGATTCACAGAAATATCATCAGGAAATCGCCGCGTATCTAGAGGCACATCCATCCGTTAAGCTGGCGTTCCAGCCCGGCACGTTCCAAATCAACTTCGGAATGGAAACAATGAAAAAGTTTTACAGCCGAGCGGAAGTAATCGTGGCCAATCTTAACGAGGCAGAAAAAATTCTTAAAACAAAACTTGTCGTGCGAGATTCATTAGAAGAATTGAAAAGGCTCGGCTCTAAAATGGTTCTTCTGACGGACAGTAGAAATGGCTCCTACCTCTTTGACGGCCAGACGAGCTGGCATATCCCCATCTACCCTGATGAAAAACCTCCGTATGAACGCACAGGTGCCGGCGACGCCACCGCGTCCACGTTTGTCTCTGCGTTGATTTTAGGAAAAACCCCAGCGGAAGCAGTCCGTTGGGGTCACACCAACTCTCGTTCGGTAGTGCAGGAAGTCGGCGCGCAAAAAGGACTTCTCACGCGCGAGCAACTTGAGAAAACGCTAGCGGAGGCTCCTCCAGAATTTATAGCCGAGAGACTGGCTTAACATATAGTCTTTTTCAACGAAGGTTCAACCTTCGGGCACATCAATTATGCTCTCTTTTTGCGTTTGAGCTTGCGTATAGTTAAGTCATGTAGGACCGAGAGAAACGATGTCCTCAATCTCCGATACGGAAAACTTTTTTCAGACGAAGGATACGCTTGAAGCATCCACGGCACGCATGCAATTTATTTACCGATCCATCCTTGTGCGGAGGACTTAAAAGAATTCCGCCAAACTGCGTCAGCTCCTTTTTACAAAAATAACAGCGAGGCGTGATAGACATGAATGTGTTTCGTGCGATATATCGAACGAAACTAGTATCTATTTTCTACTAATAACTTTTCTTACCGCCTGGACAATGTGCGGCGCATCTAGACCGTAGTGTGCGACAAGTTCTGATGGCGTGCCTGACTGGCCAAATTGGTCATCCACTGCAACAAACTCTATCGGCACCGGACAGTTGCCTGCGAGACACTCTGCGACAGCGCTTCCCATCCCGCCCATTTTCTGATGTTCTTCTACGGTAACAATCGCTCCGGCTTCTTTTGTAAGTTTTACAACCGCGTCTACATCCAGAGGTTTGATAGTGGCAAGGTTAAGCACAGAAACCGAAACTCGTTCTATTTCTTCAAGTTGTCTCGCGGCTTTGAGAGCTTCGTGGACTAGAGAACCGGTGACAATGATGCCCACCCTACCTACAAGGTCGGACCTTGTATACAAGGTCGGACCTTGTAGGTTGTGAGGCTCCCACAGTAAACTCGCCTTCCCTATTTCAAACGGCGTTTCTTCTGTGGTTATCACTGGTGTTTTATCACGAGCCAAACGAATATAAACTGGTGTATTTGTCTTTGCCGCGGCAATAGTTGCTTTGCGTGCTTCAATAGAATCGCAGGGAGAAAGTACCACCATACGTGGCATCACGCGCATCATCGCGATGTCCTCCAAAGCTTGATGCGAGCCTCCATCGGGACCGACAGAGACGCCTGCGTGCGAGCCAGCGATTTTGACTGGTACATTGTTGTACGCGATCGTCGTTCTTATCTGCTCCCAATTACGCCCCGGGCTAAACATAGCGTAAGAAGAGATGAACGGGATTTTCCCCATCGCGGCCATGCCGCTGGCAACGGTTGCTAAGTTTTGCTCTGCGACACCGATTTCAACAAAACGATGCGGGAACTTTTCTTTGAACAAATGCATCTGCGTAGACTCGGTAAGGTCTGCACAAAGCCCAACAACCCGCTCATCCGCTTCACCTGCGGCAAGCAAACCTTCTCCAAACCCCTTACGAATTGGTTGCATTTCAACATCTTTGTCGAAAATCTTAGGATTGAGTTTTTGGGATGAGATAAGCATTATCGGGGGTCGCTAATTAATTTCTCTTTTTGGATATCAATTTTATAATCATCATAACAGTAGCAAAAACCCACAAGATAATTAGAATCGGGACGAAGATGAGCAAATTCTCTGCAACTCCGAGTTCAATACACCTTTGGGGTAAAGAATTGCTGAATGAAAGTTTCAAACAAGGTATAAAATAAAAACTAACCAAAACCAAAATGGTCAAAAAACCGTATGCATAAGCAGAGATATCTTTTCTCGTCGAACTTTTTTTAGTAACGATATTGTTTTCCATAATTTTTATTGATGTTCGCTTGTAATCTTGCCCCCTAAAGATCTTAAAGCTTTCAGCGCGCGTTCGGCCTCCTCCCTGTTGGGTGGCTTGCCGTGCCATTCATACTTGCGCTCAAATTCGGGCACGCCTTTACCGGGAACCGTGTGCGCGATAATAACCGAAGGTTGGTTGAAAATTGATTTTGCTTCCTGAATCGCACGATCAATCTGCCAGATGTTGTTGCCGTCAATCTCAAGCACATGCCAATTCCACGCACGCCACTTATCAACGAGTGGCTCAAGTGGCATAATGTCCTCCGTAAATCCGTCAATTTGAATGTTGTTGCGATCTACAATTGCAATAAGATTCCCCAGCTTCTCTTTGCCCGCAAGCATCGCACCTTCCCATGAATTTCCCGCGTCAAGCTCACCGTCAGACATCAGACAATAGAAGAACCGGCCAGATGAGCGTCCTCTGTCCATCCGATGAGCAAGTGCCATGCCTACAGCTTGCGACAAACCACTTCCGAGGGGACCCGAGCTTGTCTCAAGCGCAGGGAAAAAATCACGGTGCGGATGGCCTTGGAATTTGCTACCAAATTTGCGCAAAGTTTTTTTAAATTCGTCTACGCTCGCATATCCGGCAGAGCACATCGCGGCATAGAGAATCGAGCAAATGTGGCCGTTTGAAAGCACCAGCCTATCGCGCTCTTCCCACGTAGGATTTTTCGGGTCATGGCGAAGCGCGTAGAAAAAGAGGTAGGTGAAAATATCGGCCATACCTAAAGGTCCCGCCGTGTGACCGGATTTTGCTTCAACAAGCGCTTCAATGACAATCTGGCGAAGCTGATTCGCCTTTTTCTCCAGCGCAAAAATTTTTCTTTCTTCAATAGTCATGGTTTTCCTCTAACGGGAGTCAAATTCTTTAGCAAGTTTTTTGAAGGCGCCAAGGGCAAATGCGGGGTCTTCCTCGGCAAAAATCGCCGAGCCTACCACAAGCTGATTTGCCCCAGCATCCAATAAAGCTTTCGCGTTCTCTAAGTTTACACCACCATCAACACTTATGGTAAGGTTGGGAAATCTCTCGCGCGCTTCTTTGACTTTCTCAATGGCAGACGAATCAAATTTAGAACCCTGATAACCAATTTTAGAAATGGACATTAGCTGAAGCATTGAAATCTTATCCGCAAAAGGCACTACGGAATCAAGCGATGTTTCCAGTTTAAGCGCAAGCCCCAATTCTACAATTCCGCCGACAGCACTCTGTACGGCACTGAAATCCCCTGTCGCTTCCACGTGCGAAATGATTCTCGTGGCACCGGCACGCACCCACTTTGGTGCTTGCACCACCGGGTCAGAAACCATCAGGTGAATTTCAAAATCAAAATCTTCCCAGTGAGGAAGACCTTCTTCCTCTCGTTCAATTGCGCCAAACTTTTTGACATCAGCAGGATGATACGGCCATGAAACGCGCGGGACAAAAATTCCGTCACAGACATCAATTTGCGCCCAGAGTGCATGACCCACCACCTCAGATAGTTTCTCCGACAACTCCCCAAAACTCTCCGGAAGCACCGCGGGAACAATTACCGTTTTCATAGCGAAGCATTACTGCTTGAATCGGAAACGCCGTGTGGCGCGAGTTTTTCTATTTTCTGTAAACGCCGAAGGTGTCGCTCCTCTGGTTTAAATTCCGTAGAGAGCCAACGAAGGACAGAATCTTTTGCTTGCTGTTCAGTGAGAAACCACGAACCAAGAGCAAGCACATTTGAATTGTTGTGCTCACGGGTAAGCGTAATCTTGTCCGTCATTTTTCGGCCGTCTAAAGAATTGGACTCTCCGTTGTACACCACCGCACGGACGTTGGCAAACCGATTGGCCATAATAGCCTCACCTTCGCCGGACCCTCCAATTACGATTCCCCAATTGGTTTCTGGTTCTTTAGACACATGGTTTGCAACTTCAGCGACATAATCGGGGTAATCGTCTGCTTCGTTGAATTCATACGGACCGCAGTCAACCACCTCGTGCCCCTCGCCAACAAGGAAACGCTGAAGCGTATTTTTCATGTCATACCCTGCGTGATCTGATGCGATATAAATCTTCATAATTTAAAATTAAAATATCAAAATGAAAAATGACAATGCAAAATATTAATATCCTGCTGGTACTGGTTGCTCTGGGGCATAATAAAAAGTTCCTTTAATCCATAGATAACCAAGCACAACAACAACGATGATAATTATATATATGATAATTTTTTTCATATCTTTTCTATAAACTTGAGGCGAGACGGATGACATGCTCTACTAAGGTATAGGTGTACCCCATTTCGTTGTCGTACCACGCGAGGACCTTAACGAGATTTCCTCCGACGACACGGGTGAAAGAAAGGTCTGCCAGGGATGCAAGGGGCTGACCGATAATATCAGAAGAAACAAGCGGCTCAGTGGTAACTCCAAAAATCTCTTTCCAGCGTGGCGCCGCCGCGGCGCCACTTAAAATTTTATTGACTTCTTCGGCGCTAGTTTCGCGTTTAGCAATAAAAGTCACGTCAACAATTGACCCAATGACGACCGGCACCCGAATAGAAATCCCATCAAAAAGTCCTTCAAGCTTTGGAAAAGCCTTTGTCACGGCAATCGCCGCGCCAGTTGAACTCGGCACGATATTTACCGCCCCCGCCCTTCCCTCTCTAAAATCTTTTTTGTTTGGCCCGTCAACAATTCCTTGGCTAGCGGTATAAGCGTGAACAGTATTCAAAACCGCTTTTTCAATTCCAATCGCTTCATCCAAAATCGCAATCAAAGGACTGGCTGAATTGGTCGTGCAAGAAGCGTTTGAAGTCACCGTCGCCCCGCCCATCATTTCTTCATTTACTCCCATCAAAACTGTCGCTTCGGTTTTATCTTTCGGCGAATCCTTGACTGGTGCCGTCACCACCACTTTTTTCGCCCCCGCCGTAATATGCACCCGTGCCGATTCGAAAGAAGTAAATCGCCCTGTCGCCTCCACAACGACATCAACACCGAACTTCGCCCAAGGCAAAACCGCCGGATCTTTTTCCGACACATAAGCAATTTTATTTCCGTCAACAATCAAATCGCTTCCCTCGGCGCGCGCCCCAAGCCCGCTTTGCCCATAAACCGAATCGTAATTCAAAAGATAAGCGATGTCTTTGATATCGCCGAGGTCGTTGACCGCAACCACTTGGAGTTCCGGCCGCTTAACCGCTAACTTCAAAAACGCCCGCCCAATTCTGCCGCACCCATTAATCGCAACTTTTATTTTCTTCATATCAAAATTATACCAGAGACTAAGGCAAAATAACTTAAACGAAGGTTCAACCTTCGCGAAGGTTGAACCTTTGTTTCTTATCTGATAAACTCAATACCGATATATGACTAGAAATTTTCAATTCGGTACAGGCGAATATTATCACCTCTATAATAGAGGCACCGATAAAAGAGAGACCTTTTTGAATGATCACGATCGGACAAGGTTTATAATGCTCTTGTATTTATGTAATACCGAAAACGCGCTTGATATAAGAGAGCTGTTCATTTCTGGAATCTCAGTAACTGATATATTTAACGTTAATCGTGGAAAATTACTTGTGAAAATCGGAGCCTATTGTCTCATGCCAAATCACTTTCATCTTCTCGTCCAAGAGTTTTCCGATAAAGGATTGGGTATTAGTAAATTCATGCAGAAACTCAATACTGCATATACCATGTACTTCAACAAAAAATACGACCGTACTGGAGCATTATTTCAAGGAAGGTTCAAGGCAAAACATGCACATACAGACGAGTACCTGAAATATCTCTTCGCATACATTCATCTCAATCCAGTAAAACTCATAGAGCCAAATTGGAAGGAGTCGGGTATACAAAAGATGCGGAAAGCAAATTCCTTCCTGGATGGCTACCGTTTTTCAAGCTACAAAGAATACACTGGAGAAAGCCGCCCTGAAAAAACTATCTTAGCTAGAGAGACTTTCCCAACTTATTTTCCCAACACGTGTGATTTCGATAGCTTTATTAGACTGTATCTTGAATTTTCCAACGAAGGTTGAACCTTCGCTAACCTCTACTTCTTGAATTTAGACATCGCCACATCCGCTTGGCGAAATTTCTGCCAGGACTTTTCTAGCCGGAACATTTTACCACGCGTATCCATATAGCGACGCGAAAGGTCGTCAATTAAGTCCACGGAAAGCTTTGTGCCATAAATGCCGGCCGTCTGTTCAAGATAAACAATCATTTTGTTGCAGTCCTGCATGGCTTTCTCAAGGGTGGCAACCGCTAGTTTGAAATCCGAAAAGCGCATGCCGTGAGATTCAGCGACAAAGAGCGGGATTGAAAGCGCACAATTGGTCATTCCTTCCAGTAAATCGTATTGAAGCTTCACGAGCTCCGGTCTTATGTCCTTATAAAAAATCACTACGCCTTCAAGCGTTTTTTGATAAACTTCCAAATCGCGAAAACTTCTGATTGGTTTTTTGGGGGTGAATTTGAACATCGCGTTCCAGTGCCGATATTGAACGGCGCGTTGAGCCTTCTCTTGCCGACTTTTTAAGTATACCAATTCCGGTAAGAGTCCCCAATACCGCAAGTGCAACCTCAACATCGGCACTGGAACGCTAAACAATAACTGCCTTCCCGTCTACTTTACTCGGAATTTCCACTTTACTACCATCCTTAAACCTGACATTCCGCTTACGATTGTAATTGAGCTTCTTCACCACATGAAGCGGATAAAATTCAAAATAATCTTTTTCGTCAAACCAACCGCATTTGAATGAGAAAAGGCGAAGCCCGGTGAGCCGACTCATAGCCATAGCATACCACGTCAGCTGTTCAATCGGCTGTTCTTTTGCGGCATTCGGTTTGTAGTCCAGAAGATGGACGCAACCATTTCTGATTTGGACGAAGTCTATGTGACCGGTCAACAGTTTGGGAAATGGGACCGGACGCTTATGACCTTTTAACATCACGAATCCTGCGGGAATGGTCTCGGATGCCGCAGA
Source organism: Candidatus Taylorbacteria bacterium RIFCSPHIGHO2_02_FULL_46_13 (assembly GCA_001821015.1). Lineage (GTDB taxonomy): Bacteria > Patescibacteriota > Minisyncoccia > Phycocordibacterales > DSPV01 > 2-02-FULL-46-13. Next base: position 113,594 of record MHRQ01000020.1, on the reverse strand, counting down.
CGCCAAGGCAACGTCGGGATTGGGACGCTCACTAATCTTAAATTTCAAAACATTTTCCATATGCTCCACATCCTCGTGCCGAATATAGACCGACACTTCGGTGGCCACCGTTACCGAATCATTAGCGATGAAAAATCTCTGCAATTCTTCGTGTCGCGCCTTGTTCTCCGTAACCGCTTTCAAAACAAATGCCGCCAGATGATTGGCGAAATTTTCTTTTGATTTTACGATCATATCCGCTTTGTCAAACTTGCTTTTAATTTCTGACATTCGCGCCCCTTCCTGAAAATATTGATGCGGAGTTTCGCTGGAAACACTGTCAAGATATTCTTTCAGCGGTTTCAACGAGTGATTGCGAAATTCTTCAAGCATCAAATAAGTTTTAGCGCGATGATAACGGAAACGATAGAGCTGACGGTGCGCCATGGTTACCACCTCAACGGTTTCCTCCGGTTTGCAATACTTGACCGCATACGGACGCAATCGCTCATATCGGCACAGCGGTTTGTATTCTTCAATCCACCCCGAAAGAGTTTGCGGGTCGGGCGCCGAGCCGAACTTTTTCTTTACCAAGGCGCAAGCATATTCCAGAGTGAAGCCGAGATTGTAATAACTCATGCTCTCAATAATGATCCGAAGCGGGAATTTTTTGCCCTTGATGTCCCGCGCGGTGAAGGTGCGGCCACACAGCGGATTGCGGCAGAGATACATCTGCGCTTCGCCGAATTTATTTTTCCGCACGCCTCGTTTAACGAAATCAACCGACTCGCAGTAGGGGCAGGATTCGGCGGGCTTCAAAGTTATCGCCTCAACATCGGGAAACTTCGGCACGGGGCATCCCGATGCCGAAGTTGCCGTGGCGTCCGCGACATTTTCCCCGGCCGAGATTGCCTTGCCTTCTGTGATATTCTCCCCTTTTGCCGATTTTTCTTTCGCTTCTTTTTTCAACATGCGGACATCTTAACATGGAATGAAAAAATCAAAGATGCCACAGACGTCAAGTCAATATCGGCACTGGGACGCCCTATTCAAGTTTTGATTCTACAAGTCGTTTGGCCTCCTTCATAAAAAAGTCCTGCCATTCCTTTTCATCAATTTTTTTTATCATATTTGGATAGTCTTTTAAGATTTCTGACTTCACGAATTGGCTACTCAACTGAAGCGAATCTATGGAAGTATCAAATTTTATCTGAGCTTTTTTTGCCAGTTCATCAATCCCCCACGACTTTTCGCTCATGAGAATGCAATACAAATCTATAAAATCTCTAGAACGTGGCCTTTGATAGATGGTGAAGATTTTGTTAACAGCAATATCAATAAGACTATCTATGTATAATTTGCCAAATTGTTTTTTTGATTCAATTCGCGTGAAAGGAAAATAAGTAAATTCTGTCTTTATTGTCTCGTTTGCAAGTTCCAAAAAGAAGAGGTTGCGATTAAAGCTTTGCTCATAACGCACTTTCTGTGCACCAGTTTCAGATTGAAGCTTCTTGAATGTAGAACTGATAAACAATGGATCAAATTCTTTTTCGGAAAAAAAATCTAAGTCCTCTGAAAGACGATGCTCTAAGTAGAACTCTGCAAGAGCGGTACCTCCAGAGAGATAGAAAGAGTTGGTAATTAAACTTTCTTCACTTAAAAGTGAGAGGATCTTGACTTGATTTTCTGACAATATTGATGACACGGAGATAACGTATTTAAGAAATGGCTAGTGAAAGCGCCTTACGTTTCCATACATCTATATCAATTTTATCCCAGTATTTTATAAGATCAGTTTTTTTGATACGATTTGTTCCAATACCCCAATTAACCCACTGTTCAAGCTTCCATATAGCAAAATTTTCCGGGTATTTCTCAAGCTCTTTTGTGTTGATTGACCAGTGATTCATCATGTGAAGATTATATCATATTTTGCACTGGGCATCCCGATGCCGAGGTTGACCGTCCCCGTGCCTGAAGTTGCCGTGGCTCCTGCGGTATCGGTCCCGGAATTATTCCCGACAATATCGGCATGGGAACGCAAAGTTGCCAACGCTTTTGCGCTCATATCCTTTTTCCCTGTTTGGCTACCAATACTTTCTTTTTTTGACATTGGGATATTGCATCACCCCCACGTTCACGATATTTATAAAGACCCCTATGCTAAACAATAAAGTTTAGCCTCGTCCTCTGCCTGCGCGTGTTACGCACGCAGATAGGTATCCCCCCGCGGCCTGCCTGCGCAGACAAGCAGGGGACGGGATACGCAATCACAATATAAAGGGTATTAAACCCTTTGTTGCCATCACTCACTCGGCAATAAATAGACGGAACTATTTTTGTAGAAATCATATTTAAAATTATTTATAGATATCCTTACGATGACCAATTTTTACTACTTGGATTGTATCCGTATCTTGAAAATAAAAAATGACTCGCCATTCTTGGGTAATTCTAAAAGAAAGAAAACCTACCAAATCTCCCCTAAGTCGTTTGCTGTGAAGTAAGGAGCTAAAGGGGTCTTGCCCAAGGACTCTAAGTAAGCGAGCTAATTTTTCTTGAGTTCTTTTTGGTAATTTTTGGGTATCCTCTATAAAACGAATGTCTAAGAGAATCTTCATCGAAAATAATATTTAAGTTTTCTTTCGGAGAAGCGCTAAAAAACTTTTAGAGTTAGTAAACTTATGAGAAGCAACACGCGCGTGGACTCGAGCAAGAACACTTGAGACAAATTCTGGACGATACTCCCCTTCAGTATCAGCACTCCCAACAACACTTAACACAGCGGAGCGCAAAAGCGCCACTTCTTGATTGAGCGTGTGTAATTGTTCTTCTATAAGCTTTGTAGTCATATATTGATACTATCATAATTATAATAAAAAATCCAAATCTCATATCACGCATACCTTTTGCTCTCATAGCACCCCGCACCCTAGAGCATCAATTTCTCTTTCAATGACTTATATGCTTTGCCAAAATATTTTAATTGCTTTTTTCTTTTTCGGACCATAAATTCCTCTAGGTACGCTTCGTAATACATAAGAATAACTGGTAAACGATATTCTGAGCAAAAACCTTTCCAGATTGATGTTCTTTGATACGCTTTTTCAGATCAACGGTTGATCCGATATACAACCGTTTATCTTTTGAACTTTTCAAAATATACATATAATACATCATTGAAATAGCGTATCACGGATTTTAGGGTGCGGGGTGATATTTACAAAGATACAGAATTTGACAAATACACAAGTTTATTTACAAAATCTCTTCTTTAGATAAATTGTATCTAAAATTATTTATAGATATCATGAGTACCTATATCAAGAAATATCACTTCGGTCTTATCTTTATTTAGAAATTCAAATAAAATTCTATATTGAGAATTTACAGAATAGCTTAACTGTTTTTTGAGCTTTCCGTGGAGACGGTGGGTTCCCAAACGACTATCGAATGGATTCTTCTTAAAGATTTCCAAACGTGCTTCAGCTCGCATTTTAGTTTTCTGTTCTAGCCCACGATAACTTCTTTGAAAACGAGGATGATAATAAATAATCATAGAGACCTCAGGGATCGAAGGACTGGTAATTTACCATTTTTCCTTAATACTTTAGCCTCACGAGACCAGCGTAAAATATCATTTTCTTTTACGACATCACCCGCACGAGCAATAAGCTCATTTAATTCCTTTTTAGATATGAGGACGAGCTCACCTGCTTTAGTTAAAGTTTTGGGTATAGTTATTGTAACCATATATTACTATGATATTAAAAATATTAATGAAAGTCAATAGCACAGCCCTATATCACGCTTTTCTTGAGTTTTTAGCTCAAACCCCCTCATTCGTGATACAATCAAAACAACAAGATTTGACTAGCGTCAATTTTCCTATCATTCTGTCGTCCCCGTGCCTGACGTTACCTCGGCGCTTGCGGTATCGGTCTCGGATGTTGAGGTACCCACATCAAGGGTAGTCGTGGCTGTGTCTGTTGGAGTTTCCGCAATCGGCGGTTCGATCGGACTTACCACTGGCGGAGTGCTGGTCGCTGATTCAGGAATTGGGGCAGGCGGTTCTGCGGGTGGAATGACTGGCGAAGTGGTTGTGGCAGTTTCTTCCGGTGGTTGGTTGTTGGCTGTTAGTGGTTGTAGTGGTTGTAGTGGTTGGTTCTCCACATTCACGATGCGTGTAGAAGTTGCCGTTAAGCCGGCATTGTCCGTCGCCGAATAATCAATGGTGTAAGTGGTGCTGGTGGAAGTGTCAAGTGAAATCGCGCTGACTTGCGCGCCGTTTACAAAATAACGAATGCTCAAATCAATACCGTTGCTGTCTTGCGCAATAACTCCCAAGTCAACATAACTCGTCCCCACTTCTATACTCGCCGGATTATTGCCCTGAATGGTGACAATGGGGCCACCGGTTGTAGCAGTCGGACTGTCGCAAGTTCCTGTCGCTTTGTTCCATTCGCCATTTTTGATAGTAACGCAATAAGTCTCTCCGGTCGCGGAATCCTTCATTTCCAAGCCGTTTTGGACTGCCGCAGTGCCGACATTGACTCGTTCAAAGACTCCCAATGCCGAGGTTATTTTTGACACCGCCCACTCCCCCGCACTCGCAATCAAATTCTTCACCGCCTCCGCGATCCGCGCGATGAAGGATTGGCCAGCGACAATATTTACCGTGGTACTCGCAATAATCTGGTCAATGGTTGAGGAAGCAAAAGTTGAAGCGAGGACCTGGGCAAGCTTGGCATCAATATCGGCAATGGAGGAAGAAAGAATTGAGGTCGTGGATGCTAAAGCTCGGGCAATGTCGGCACTGCGTAAATCAAGCTCCTGAATCCCTTTTATCAATTTCCATGAGCTGATTTCCGAGACGCCATAATAGCCGTCCGGACCCATGTGCACGAGATCGCTGTAGCCGGAAGCGAGAAGTTCTTGGGCGACCACACCGGTTCTCTGATCTCCCGAAGCGATGACGGTGTAATCTTTGATTGGAATGTTTGCAAGATATGACAGAACAGGTTGTGCGTCAGTAATATTTGTCTTTAATCTGATGTCTGATGAACAGGTGGTGGTGATGCCTCCGGAGTCGGGATCTAGGAGACAATTGCCATCGGTGTCGTAAATTTGGAACATGTTTCCTTCGGAAGTGGACTCAACTGATAATTTGTAAAGGGGGCTGGTCGTCCCGATGCCGACGTTGCCGGAGCTATCTATTACCATTTTTACACCGCCATTGTTGTGAAAATGAATCTTATTATTTGTAGAGCCCTCATTATAGAACATCAAATCGCTACTAAAAGTTCCTCCCACAATCGCGCTATAATTACCTATAGCATTGCGTGGTGTGCCAGCATTGTTTAAGTAAATGCCTACTCCCATTGCGGAACCAGAATTTCCACCGTTAATATAAAGAAGCTCAAGCCCATCACCATCACCAACTTCTAATCGTGCCGTCGGACTCGTCGTCCCAATCCCGACGTTGCCGCCAGTTGTGATCGTCAGACGAGGATTGACGTTAACATTTGAGCCGTTAGCAATGGAGTAGGCAAAACTATTCTGGGGATCAATGCCAGCCGAGAAGTAGGAAGTTCCCTGGTTCATATAGCGAACTTGGGAGTAGTTATTAGCAGAGCCTTGCGCCTCTAATATAAGCATGGAGTGGAACCCGGGGCTGGTTGAGGTTGTGTTTAGGTAAGCAATCGATTCAGATTGAGCTATATGCAATGAGCGACTGGGGCCTGTTGTCCCGATGCCGACGTTGCCTTGAATTATTAATCCTCCCGTTGGAGCCGCAGTTCCCGCGTAACCAATACCGACACTAGCACCTCCTGCGAAAGCTGATTCACCTAACACTGACAATTTTGAGACAGGTGACGTCGTCCCGATGCCGACGTTGCCTTGTATTATCATTCCATTCGTCGGGGCCGCGATGTTGTAGTCTGCTCCCACAGACGCTCCCCCCGACACTGACAATTTTGAGACAGGTGACGTCGTCCCGATGCCGACGTTGCCGGTTGCTCCTGCTATTGACAAATTTGGCGTTGAGAATGTAGTTCCGTCATTTGCTGTTGAGGGAGTGATTTCAAACAAATTGCTAGCATTCTGATTAGCACCGACTACCCAGTTTTTTGCACCCGAAGCGGCTGAGTTCATAATAAGTATACCAGGACCATTTATACCGCTGTTGGCTGTTTCTACCCTTAGTTGTCCAAAAGAAGGACCTACTACATGCAATCGTGAGCCTGAATCTGGCGCCGCCGTCCCGATTCCAACATTCCCTGAAGTGTTCGCATAAAGCGTCGGCAAAGCACTACCAGAAGTCACCACATTCAAATCCCCCACAACATTCAACTTGTTCTGCGGAGTCGAAGTCCCGATGCCGACGTTGCCGCCAGAAACAATAAGTCCTGCGGAAAGAGATGCGTGCGCTCCTGAAATTCCACCAGAGAATGTTGAAGTGGCTGTCGTGGAGGTGGCGTGGAAGTAAGGCGAGGAAATCAAGGAAGCATACAGTCCCCCTGAAAATGAAGTGGTCGCGGTGTAGTTGAATAATTGAGCCGCTGTCCATGTGTTTGCATTTCCAAGATTGATGCCCCAATCCGAAATAGCGGAGCTTCCGTCATACGAGGAGCCGCCCAGAGTATCGTTATTAGTTAAAGCAAAGAGTGTCCCGCCCAAAGCCACGCCTGAAATCGTGCTGTTTAGAAGCATTGTATTCGTAATAGAAGAAGCAGGGAAAGACACTGTTGAGGTTGCTGTCAAAGAACCGACAGTCAATCGTCCTATCGTTCCTGAAGCTATGAGCCCCTGTGGAAAGGCCAAGAGAGAAGTGGTTGCTTGTGCCAACGCTCCCCAAGCGACTGAAGGGGTGAACGGATACGCAACGTTCCCTAGCGCGTAGTCAGTGCCGGCTACAGCTGGGATAACTGAACCGAAGGAATTAGTTTTGAGGAGAGTGGAGGTAAGATTCGTGATGGCGAAGCTGGAGGAGGTTGCGTTGGTGGTGAGGAGTGTGGGGAAGGTGGAGGTGGCGGTCGTCGTCGCCGTGAAGTAGGCCGCCACTGTTTGGCCCACAACTGAAAGTTTGGCGTATGGCGAAGTGGTGCCTATCCCGACGTTGCCGGCAAAATAACTCTGTCCCGTAGCCGCAGAATATATTCCATAGTTCGTAGTAGCGTCGCTCGAATCGACATAAAGTCCGTAGTTTGTATCAGCAGTTCCGCCGGCCTGAAAATAGCCGCCGTAATGAATAGTATCACCGGTGGTGGTCAGATTTCCGGTTGACACTCCGTATACGCCATACGCCCTTGAAGTTAGAAGCGCATCGCCAGCACTGGAGGATGTATTTTCAAAATATCCTCCATGAGAAGTAAAAGTCATATCATCATTAAGAGAACCGCTCCACGTCGGTGTAACACCGACAGTATTATAAGTACCAGAAACTGATAGTGAGTTGGATTGAATACTGTTTATATCAGTAACTGTTGGTGATCCTGAAATAGCTGAATAATCTCCATACGTAACAACAGATGTGGATTTATTAGAATCAGCAAAAGAGATATTACTTAAATTGATATTATTATTAACGCCAGAAACTGTTACATTCGCAGTAATTCCCGAGCTGAAGTTTAAATTAGCGGTAGGGGTTAAATTCTGATACATACCAGCAAGGGTTCGAGATACACCAGAAGAAAGGGTGCCGAGATTGACAGTGTTAGTTGAATAGATCCCATAACTGTTTTCATTTGTACTATCAGCTTGAGTGATATCGATAATACGACTACTACTATTATTTACAGAATCGTTCAGTGTCATGAGATAGTCAGACACAGGAGCTGTCAGCACACCGACTTGCCCAGAAGAATTGATCTGGAAAAGATCGCCGTTGCCAACCGTGAGAAGAGATAGGGGAGAATCATCGCCAATCCCCACATTCCCATTCTGCAAGACGGTCAGTCCAGCAGTGCCTGCGACACTCAAGCCCCCTGCAAATGTTGAAGTCGCTGTAGTTGAGGTGGCAAGATAATTTGCCGCCGTTGGAGTGGAAGAAGAAACCAACTTCCCTGTCCCGTCGGTTGTGATGAGCATATTGGCGCCGGTGTAAGTTAGTTTGATTGAGGAGGTGGCGTTAAGGTCGCCGATTGTGGAAGTGCCGGTGATGACAGATGAGAAGACCGAAGAGACCGAGTTGAAAATTGAGGTGAAGAAGGAGGTGGACGTAGCTTGGGTGAAGGTGGCGGTGGAGGTGGAGGTCAGTGAACCTACCGTCGAGTTCCCAACCGAGCTTGACGCAAAGAACGAATCTACGATTCGTGCAATGTTTGCAAACAGTGAGGTCGTGGTGGCATTCGTACCCGTGAAGTTGAACGAGGAGAAGCTGTTCGTGGACGTGCCACTGACAAAGGAGAGATTCTGGAACGTGGACGTAGCCGTCGTTGACGTGGCCGTGATGGAGCCCACCGTCAACTGTCCAACGGAGGAGGACGAGAAGAACGAATCCACAAACCGTCCGAGAGTGGCAAAGAAAGAGGTGGTGGTGGCGTTTCCGGCAACGAGGTTGGTTGCGTAAAAATTGGTTGAAGTGGCGTTGGTGGTCGTGCCAAAGATGCTGACGAAGCGATTTAAAACTGAGTCAACAGTGGTGGAGGTGGCATTGAAGTATGGGGCGGAGAGAAGCGAAGCGTAAAGACCGCCAGAATAAGTGGAGGTGCCAGAGTATGTGGAAGTCAGACTTCCGCTAAGAAAGGTTCCGCCTAGAACAGAGAGAGAATTGCTGGCGTAAAAATTGGTAGTCGTCGCATTAGTGCCCGTCGCGTTAACAAAGGTTAAACCTTGGAGAGTGGTGGAGCCCATCGTAAGAAGATCGCCACTTTGATTGATTGAGAACTTGGTGGTGGAGGCGACTTTCAAATCCAAAAGATTTCCGGTAAATCCCGTGAGCGCGTCGGCGCCAATGACTGTGCCGGTGGTTGAGAGATGTTCAACCGACAACTTGGCGTAAGGAGAGGTGGTGCCAATGCCGACGTTGCCGGTTGCTCTCCAAGCATTCGTACCATCGGTCGTCCAGTTGCCCGTCGTCGCTCCACCGATTAAATTGCCGGCCCAATAAAGAGAGCTCGCATTTGCGTAGAGGCGATTGGAGGTATTGGCCGGAGCTACGTTTGAGAGAAAAATCGGACCGTTAACAGAGAATGTATCAGTCGGTGATGAAGTCCCAACACCAACACGGTTGTTCAGTGAATCTACGTACAGAGTGTCACTGTCAAAAGCAACATCACCGGAAAATGTACTTGTGGCAGTAGTGGAGGTAGAAACGATGACACCGAACTGCCCACGACCACCCTCCAAGGTCGAACCTTGGAAGATGGTCTGGCTGGAAACACCTCCAACAAACGTTGAGGTACCCGTACCGGTAACCGAGAGTGAACCAAACGAACTAGAGAGTCCTGTGATGGATACACCCGAAAGAGTCCCTCCAGAGATACTCGCGTCTGTAATGGAACCCCCGACAATGGATGGGGTGGTGATCAGCGTCCCTGTCAGGTGGTCAATTCTTTGAGAGTGAGCAATTTCTTGGGACAAACTCGGTGATGGCACATAGATGGTGCTCCCAAAAGTCCGATCTGAAAATAGGCTCAAATCGGAAGTGAACTTGTTGCTTAGAATGCTTAAGCGGGTTTCAAATTCAGCCCGTGTGATACCCCCGGCAGAGACTTGATTCGTCGTGTGCTCGGTGCTTGGATAGATATTTTGAACAATAAAGCGACTTGACGGAGCGGGTGCACTGTTCTGGCTGTTTTGAACAGGAGGTAGATATACATACGTCGCCGGTGTGGTAAAGAGCCCTACGACAAAATCATTGATGCTCCGATTGACACTACGCGCAAGGGAGCTTAAGGAAAATGTAAATCCAGATTTCTGTTCTAAACCGTTAATGGCGAGCGCGAACGTGCCAGTATTATATATAAATGCCTGACGTGTCCCGTCAAAGACCGTAGCACGGTAAGCACTTCCAGCGTCGCGCGCGAAACCGATGGGATCTTTTGCAACTTCACGCTCCAGAGATAACGCGCTGTCCACAACAATTTTTGCAAATCGGGTGGAGCGAGTTCTAAATTCGGACAGCAACTTACCAAACGATTCAAGACTTTCATGTGCATACACACGTGCTCCATCGGCAAACGTATCCGCGGTCAGATATGGTGCGAGCGTGCTGATAGACTTTGCCGTTCGTGAAATTCCATGCAACGCCTCGGTGACATCAACCGTATTTTTAAACATTACTACCCCAACCGTAAGCACCACCGAGAGCATGAGAGCCCCGACTTTATTAACAGAATTTGGATGTGAAATTGTCGCGAGCGAAAAATTCTTGTGGTAGGGAGAAAGCAAACGAGGAATTTTTTTGGAAGTATCTCTCCCTTGGGTAGTTACGAGTGGAGGTAACGTGGGCAACAGTACTCTGTCATCGTGGAAATATTTAATTTCTTCACGGGCAGCAGAACGGGCAGCACTTTTTATTTCTTCGGTTCTGGACGCAGTGGATATCTCGGTATACACAGCATCACTACTGACAGCTCTTGCACTCACGCGCTTCACATACTCTGAAGGAGAGTTTTCTTTGAGGTGATTAAAGAGTGATGCTTCGCCTACATACCAGGCTCTTCCTACACGGGTACACTCAAGTTTGCCACTACGGCAAAGCTGACCAACGTAGTCATGTGAATATTTTGAAATCTCTGCACAGAGACGAGATGAAATATATTTTTTCCCTTGTAGAAATATGTGCCCGTTATTTTCTGACATTACAGATAATTTTAACAATTTATTTCATCCGAGATGGCCAAAATATGTGGATAAATAAGGCTATCTCGGATATCCGAGTCTATTTATTTCACTTTCGTGAAACAAAAAATAACAATCGAAAAATCGATACGATTTTCTGAAAATTGATCTATTTTTAAACAAAAACTATCTCCCCTCATCAGTTAAAAGGGAACCGTGGTCAGATGAAGAGAGCCAAAATATAGAAAACCTTTCTAAGAGTAGGCTTATGTTAAGGAACATAGATAGCCCCCAATAAAATTATTGGAGTTTTAAGGTAAACACCTGCAAAAAGATCACTCGGACTAATTTTTCTATAACATTTTCAAAAAATGCATTTTCTATGTATGTGCGTATGTTAAAAATACAATTTTGTTTCTCAAAGGAGCATCATCTCGGAAGAGAGCGTAAATATCCTCTGTTAGAGCTATATCTCGGATACCCGAGATGATATAAATTAAAAAAGAATCGATGTTACACGCTCTTTAGTCGGTCTTCGGACTTCATCAAATCAGACCTCTTTACTTAAAGTTTTTTTTATGATCTGCTGCAAAATGCCCGGATTCGCGCTCCCTTTTGTTGCTTTCATGCACTGCCCTACTAAGAACTGAAGTGCAGCAGTTTTGCCTGCGTGATAGTCTGCTACAACGGTTTGATTTTCAGAAATAATTTTATTCACCACAGACAAAAGAGCTTCTTCATTACTCTCTTGGAAGAGCTCATGTTCTTCTGCTATAGCTTTCGGAGTACCCCCCGTATCGTGCATAATCTTAAGAATATCTTTTGCCCCCCTGGAAGACACTTCGCCTCTTGTAATCATCATTACAAGCTGTGCAAAATCAACTGGTTTGATGTGTGTGTCTGCATTCCCTGTATTCATGAGACCCACAAGATCAGACGCAATGTAATTAGATCCTAATTTAATCTGCTCTGCGTCAGTCAAGAGTGTACTGACTGATTCAAAAAAATTCCCAACCGTCGTATCTTGCACATACAATTCTATATCTTCTCTTTTAAGACCGTATCGCCTCTCCAACCTATCGCGCTTTGCTGAAGGAAGCTCTGGTAAACCAATACGAAGCTCTTCTAAGTCAAATTCTTTTACCTCTTTTAAGGTAAGCTTAGGAATATCTGGATCTGGAAAATAACGATAGTCATGCGACTCTTCTTTGCGCCGCTGAGAAAATGTTTCTCCTTTATCTTCATTCCATCCACGAGTTTCTTGAATCACCTCTTTCCCCTCTTCCAAGAGGACCTTATGTCTTGCAAGTTCAAAATTAATTGCATCCTCTACCGCGCGAAACGAATTTAGATTTTTTACTTCAACTTTCTTTCCTAGTATTTTAGGATCAGTACTGATTGATACATTCGCTTCAACGCGCATCTCCCCTTTCTCCATGTTGGCATCAGAGGCACCGAGATACTTTAAAAGTAGTTGAAGTTCCTGCGCGAAATATTTCGCTTGCGTCGCGCTCTTTATAACTGGCTCGGTTACAAGTTCCATCAGTGGAACTCCGGCACGATTGAAATCTACAAGACTGAAATTTTCTTCCTCCCCTTCTTTATGAAAGGACTGCGCGGTATCTTCTTCCAAGTGGACTCTCGTCAGTGCTACATCTGAAAGCTCTCCACCTTCTACGAGCGGATACTTGTACTGACTGATCTGATAGCCTTTGGGAATATCTGGATAAAAATAATTCTTCCGATCAAACTCTGAATAATCGGCAATCTTGCCGCCTACAGCGAGACCAACTTTAATAACGTGCAAGACTGCCTCTTTATTGACCGTAGGAAGCGTTCCAGGGTGCCCAAGACAGACGGCGCAAATATTAACGTTAGGACGACTCTCTTCGGGGTCATTCTTGGAATTGCAGAACATTTTAGTCTGCGTTTTAAGCTCCGCGTGGATTTCTAGACCTATTGTAGGATAATACTCTTTTGCCACGTGATTTTACTATATCATAAAGAAATAAAGGGTTTAAGATTCGTTCGAAGCCTCCATGAGACCCTCAAAGAGCCTTGTGAGGTATTCTTTGAAGCCCTTAATTGAGGCATCATCCAGGATAGAAACTGCGATTACGTCTCCAAATTTCTTAGAAAGTACCTGTATACGCTCTTTGAGCGCCTTTTCTTCAAGTAAATCAGTTTTGGTCAGAACAATAACCTCTCTTTTATTGAGCAGTCCCGAATCATACTTACCAAGCTCGGCACGAACCACCTTATATACTTTTTCAAAATCTCCGTTTTCAAGAGAAATACAGTGCAACAATACGCGAGTGCGACGAATATGCCGCAAAAAACGGTGGCCTAAACCCCTCCCTTCTGCCGCACCTTCTATAAGTCCAGGGATGTCAGCGAGTACATATCCATTCATGACCCCTAAGTTTGGTTCAAGTGTCGTAAACGCATATGAACCAATTTTAGCATTCGCATGTGTAAGAGTATTTAAGAGACTTGACTTGCCCGCGTTCGGAAGTCCAATGAGCCCGGCGTCAGCGATCAGTTGAAGTTCAATGGTAAAATCCGCGGTCTCCCCTGCTTTGCCTGTAGTAAATTCTCTGGGACGACGATTCACCGAACCTTTAAAATGCGAATTACCAAGTCCTCCGCCACCGCCCGCAAGGAGAAGCACGGTATCGCCTTCTTTTAGAACTTCAAATTTTTCGTCAGTTTGATGATTGGTGATAACTGAACCGGTAGGAACATTAAAAACTAAATCTTTCCCGCTTTTGCCGTGCATGTTGTCCGCTTTCCCGTCTTCACCGTCGTCGGCACGCAACTCTTTGATACTGCGATAACGGGCAAGCGCGGCAATGTCGCGAATAGCACGCGCGTAGACACTCCCTCCCTTACCTCCATCTCCTCCTGAAGGGCCACCGTGGTCTTTATTTTTCTCTTGGAGCCAACGGACAACTCCATCACCACCACGGCCCGCGGTAATATGTATTTTTATTTCATCAATAAGGGCCATAGTTAGAAAAGCTTGGTGCTTAGAGCTTATAGCTTAGAGCTTTCCGTAAAAAAACGCAAAGATTAAGACATCTTCTTCTCATTCGACTCCTACAAGGATGACAGCTGGATATTCACGAATATAAGAGCTTTTCGTTCTCCCGTAAGCCCAAAGCGTTAAGCTTTTAGAGCTTTCTGGGCAAGCGCAAGCGCTCCCTCTTTTGAACCTGCCACCACCATAAACCGTTTGTTATGACAAAAGAAAGCGTCTGGCACTCCGGTTACTTTGGCAAGCTCTACATCCCGTTTCCCCGCCCAACTCTCTGGGAATGAGACGCGCGTCTTAAAAGAAACAAGACTATCACGCACTGCTTTGATATGATAGTTCTCCCTTTGAGGATAGATGACCAAAAGCGGTTCAGGATGACGTGCGAGCTGCTCTGCCCAAAAATATTCTCTATCAAGCATGATGAGGCGCTTATCAACAGCGTTTTGATAAGCCTCTTCTACAAAGCGCTCTCCTTCAATCTTGTCAGCCGCACTTCGTATCTCGCGCTTAAGAAGTTCTTTTGCGAATCCAACTGCTACCAAAAATGCTTCGTCAAGCGGCTCGCTTGATTTCCACGTTGGTATGTAGGAAAAAATAACGTGGTTCACCAAATATGGTCGTACTCCTTCTATAAGAGGGGCGACTGCTTCAACTCCGTTATCAAGCGCGTCTATCTGTATAACTAAGCGTCGTTCAAGCTCGCCGGCTACTTCAGGTGAACCCGCTATCTCTGCGCCATACTTTTTCCATACCAACCCAAATGAAGCATACGGGATTCTATTCGGACGTACCCCCGCTCCGTCAATTTGATGATGGTCAAACCTATTCGTTGATGCATCATACACTCCCCCGACATCAAGGACGAAATCTCCCGTCTGGAGTATGTGAGGATCGCGAGTACGCACAACTTCCGGCATAACTGATTTTCCCTCGTGCAATAAAAGAAGCGACGCGACCGCGAAGACATCGTCAGGATGGAAACTTCCGCTGTGCGTAATAATAGTGATGCGTTTTTCCATATTCAATGCAAACACGGTGGGTTTCGGGCAGTACGATACCGGGCCCCTTACTTATGTGGAACTATGGTGGGATTCGTGATGATTCCCGTCTAGATGCTCAATCTCCTTTTCTATCTTTTTTAGTTCGTCTTTCACTTCAACAAGTGTAACCGACTCGGCTTTCAGTTCTTCCTCCGTCTTATCAATGACTTTTTTCTCGCGACGCAATCCAGACAACACAATGCGATCACCTACAAAAAATGAGACGAAGAGGCCTGTCGCAAGTAAAATGACAACGCTGATAATAATTGAAGAAATAGACGAGAGGCCCACCTCATCTGCCAACATCCATACACCGCGCCAAAACAACACAATCGCGACACCGCCTACCAAACTATAGATAATCACATGACGGCTTAAGAACGCTCGAGAATGATCTTCAAACCTGTCAAAAAAGTGATCTAAGCGGGCAAATATGGATTTTTTCTCTTGTGGCATACGCTAGGTATTATACCTCACTTTTTAATACTTTTCTTCCCCACCCTTTTCGCTACACTTTCCGAAAGCCACGAGCTGGATTGGATCTTGCCTCCTTTGCCAATGTTGTACACCATTTTGATACCGAGCTCTTTACATACTCCAACTTCGGGTACCGGATTACCGTCGGGCTTTCGGTCACCCCCATTGGCAAAAATATCAGGCTTAATCCTTCTGAGTTCTTTACAGACACTTACATCTGAATCATTCTTTCGGTGAGAAGTAAGCACCACTCTGTCCACGACACGAAGCGCCTCAATAATCTCCTTTCTCTCCCTCTCCGGCATAAAGACATAGCCCTTCTTCTTCATGAGCCAATTATCGTTGTTGAGAATGACCACGAGTGTACTGCCAAGCTTCTTGGCAACTTCAAAATATCTTATGTGACCGACATGCAAGGGATCGAACCCCCCACTGACAGTAACGATGATTCCTTTCTTTTTAGTCTTGCGCATAACGAAACACAGAGATCTAGTCGAGCTTCAATAACTTCCCTTTATTTTTCACTACCGCAAATGACCGGTAGAAATACCACGAGAGCCCGACAAAATAAATAATGTTTGCGATAATCGCTCCGAGAAGGAGACTCGTCGGCAACATACCGGTTGCGATCACTGCACGCATTCCTTCAAACACATAGGTGGAAGGGATCAAGTATGAAATCCATTGCACGGCAGAGGGAAGCGCTGAGACAGGATAAAATACGGCAGAGAACGGTTGAACCAAAAACAACAGCCCGAAAGCGAGCACTTGCGCCGATGTTCCGTAGCGAAGAATGAGAGCCGTCGTAAACAAACCGATTGCCGATCCAAAAATCAAGAGGTTCAGCATAAAGGGCACCAGATAGAGTCCGAACATAAGAAAGTTGAATTGATAGAACAAGGCTGCAAGAATACTCATAACGGCGCCCACCATAAGAATACGCACAAAGGCCAGAATCACGGTTGAAGCGAGAAACTCACTTAAACGCAAGGGGGTCACGAAAATATTTAAGAAATTGCGCTCCCATACATCCTCCAAAAATGCGATGGAAACTGCTCGTTGTGACTGACTCATTAAGTCCCAGAAAATCACTGCGCCGAGGAGAACCGTCACCGCATTAAACCCCGCAATATTTAATTTACTGATGTATACGCTGATGAAACCCCACAAAAGAAGCTCCATCACAGGCCAAAAGAAAATGTCCATCAAGCGCGGTACACTGCGCTTGAAGAGATACAGGTGACGTATCAGAAGTGCGTTGATTCTATGCCATTTCATGGAAATAATTCAAAATTAAAAAATCAAAATGGAAAATTGCACGGCAAAATGACGAAACGTTGTATCTTTGTTCTGTAATCTTGAATTTTAGATTGTCATTTTGCATTTTGAGATTTACATTTTACAGTTCTTCTTGTTCATTCGCGCGGGCAATTTCCAAAAATATGTCGTTGAGGTCTTTGTGGCCGTATTTTTTCACAAGCTCTGCAGGAACTCCTCTATCTTTAAGCTTTCCTTGGTCAATGAAAATAACCTCATCGCAAATTTCCTCAACTTCTTGCATGTTATGCGAGGTATAAAGAATAGAAACTCCACGCTCCTTCTGTATGCGCTTTAGCATATGCCGCGTTTTATCGGCAATGTCAGGGTCCAGTGAAGCCGTCGGCTCATCAAGCAAAAGGAGTCTCGGGTCGTTAAGCAATGCTTTAGTAAGGTTGAGACGCGTCAGCTGGCCGGTTGAAAGAGAGGATGTCATGCGGCTAAGGAGACTGCGAATGTTGAAAAAATCGGCGAGGTCATCAATTTTCTTTGCGATGTCTTTTACACCGTACAAACGAGCAAACGTGTACAAATTTTCCCAGACACGCAGGTTACCTGGTAGGGCAACATACGGAGAAGAAAAGTTGATTTTGCCAAGCGTCTCTTCCCGATGCTTTTGCATCGGTAGGCCGAATATTTTTATAACGCCAGAGGTTGGCGTGATGAGATCTAAAATCATCTGAATAGTTGTAGTTTTGCCAGCACCATTAGGACCCAAAAGACCCGTGATAGTGCCCTCTTGTACGTCAAAAGAAAGGCCATTGACCGCTTTGACGGGTCCGAACTCCTTGACCAGATTTTGAATCTCTAAAATTGCCATGAAAAAGCATTATAGCACATCGTCTAAATTTGGCTTCTAATTTGACATATATATTAATATATGCTAGGATTCTCCCATCAGCATTGCCAAAAGCTTGCTGGGCCATTAATAAACCTTCTCGGTTTATATCGCAGAATATCGAATGTCTCGGTATAGCGATCCATAAAGGTAATGGGAAATCTCTTGAAAGGAGATAAACATGAGAACATTGAAAACCCAATCAACACGTGCAACTGTGATCCGAACGCAAGAGCGTATGGATCAGCAGTATCTCATCAACGTGACGCGAAACATTATGGGTGAATTGGAAATCACCCATACTGATTTGGAAAAACATCCTCGCGCGAAGGATTTTTCCCAGCACGTTTTCCAAAACGTGCTTCACCATATCAAGGAGTGGAATTCCACCACTCTTGGTAAAATCGTCGCCTATGGACTGGGGAAAGGCGAAACTTCCAAGGATATACCTCTGCGCAGGACCTCTTTGGAGGACGCCTGGCACGGTTCTCCATTGGAACCTGAAGTCAGTGGTGGGTTGGCACTTGAGTGGTTGGCGGCCACAACGATTGTCGCGGCAGCCTACGACCTTCTGCTAACGCATGCCTTTGTGGATCACCTCAAGGCAAAAGCCTCATCGGGAGGGCGAGACGAATATGCTGTCGCTGAAATCTTTCTCGCAAGCGGTTGGAAAACCAAGAACCCAAAGTTGAGTACAAAATCTCACTAACTGGGAACTCAGCTGAGTCCTTTTCGCAAAGGCCCAACATTTCGGTGTTGGGCCTTTTCTTTGGCACACATCCAGAGAATTATTCCACTAACTTCTATAAACTCCATATACATTAACTCTACGCTATAGCGTAGAGTTAATGTATATGCAAAATACTGTACCTTAGAGTTTAAACTGGCCGTTTTTGTAGATGATTTTGGTTTTACCATCGCGCATGACTGCGGTGACGGTCCGAGGTGCGGTAGAGATGATGTCGGTGTGCACTGATGATTCGTTATAGCCTAACTCCTGCCAATCTTCTGGAGAAAGCTCGCCGGGGTCATCAATAAAACAGTCGTGGTAAGAATTGCCAAGCGCCAAGTGCGTATTGCCATTCGGCCCACCGATATTTTCATCAAAGAGCGTTTCTGCCATGAATTTCGTGATGCGCGAGAAGCGCCGGTCTGTCAGAGAATACTCGCCTACCCGATCGGCATTCTTTGTCGCTATCATTTCTTTGAGCACTTTCTCATTTTTCTTTGCGGCAGCTTTAATCACATGTCCGTTTTTAAACCAAAGTTGCACGCCTTCAATGAGCACCCCATAGCGATAGAGCGGCTGATTGAAACGAATCCACCCTTCAGTTCCGCGCCAATCGGGCGACGTGAATAATTCAAAACTTGGAATATTGCGGCCACTACCGCCCATCCACGCTCGTTTCTTGCCTAGGTGAATCCACAAGTCTGCGTCAGGCCCAACGATATGCAATTTTTCTATCGGCAGTGCATTAAGCTTCGCGCGCGTCTTTTCTAGCTCGCGATACAATTTTTTCCATGCCGCAATCGGATCTTTTTTATCCAACAAACACGCTTTGATGATTTGCTGCCAATACGCGGGCAGTGACATCCGCGCTTCTTTTGCTTCAGCTTCAGTGCCATATAGTGCTAACGTCCAAGTGTACTTTCCTTGGTCTTCTTTATCGCGTCGCCAATCCATATACGGCTTCCATGCAAGGCCTCTCTGCATAATTTTTGCCGGAGGAATCCCTTCAAGCTCGTGCTTGTCTATTTCGCTTAAAATAAATATTGAGTGGTCAACTTGATTCACCATGCCTTTTGCGTATTGGCGTGGGAAAAATGCGAGCTGGTGCGGTTTTGCGTGCTCAAAAAAATCTCTATCAAACGGGAACCGGTCTCCACTGTCGGGGCGGTAGTCTCCGATTACGTGCCCGCCGGCTTTCAGAATCGCAATCTTCAGTTCCCGATAGAGAGGTTTGGCTGCTTCATATGCAATCAGGTGCACCACCTCACCTTTTTTAATTCCCTTCCCGCCGCCAAGCGCAAAGTTTACCAAGACATCGGCGTATCGTTCTAAAATCTTTTTTGGAGGTGTGTATAATTTCATATTTGTTTAACCTTAAACCACAGCTGCGCTTTTTCCAAGTCTTTTGGGTATCCTATCGGCATCCAGAATTTCTGGACAACCGCAACGACGGGATGATGCTCCACCAGTTTTCCGATAGCCTCAGCAAGAAAAAATTCACCGCTTGCATGCTCGGGCGGTTCAAATTCAAAAATCCGTTTATCAAGCACTGCAGGGCCAGTTACCACAAGATTATTCTTCGGCTCTGATGGCTTCTCCACGATAGACACAACTTTACCGTTATCGGAAAGCTCCACCACACCAAAACGCTCCGGGTTGGAGACTTCTTTTACAAGTACTGAAAGCGGATACTTTAAAAGCGCCTCCAGGTCATCCCTGCCATGCAGATCATCAGCATATAAAGACAGAAATCTTTCTTGACCAAGCAAATGTTTTGACAGTGCGAGCGCTCGTGCCGTCCCTTCAGGTTTTTCTTGATGTACATAATGAATACGGAAACGACCAAAGTGCTCTCCGAAGTGAGCTTTAATTTGGTCAGCCCGATATCCCACTACCAAAATTACCTCATCAACCGATGCAGGAAGCGATTCCAATAAATGCTCAAGAAGCGGGCGTCCTGCAAGGCGCAACATCGGCTTGGGTATATCAACGGTGAGCGGTCCCATTCGCTTCCCTTCTCCCGCAGCTAAAATAACTGCTTTCATCCTGGCATGATAACTTTCTTTGCTATCTTTTTGCAACTACAACGCCTTCTGTATCAGCGATACAACGTCTGCAAGTTCTGCCTCGGGCGAGACTTCACGTGAACCGGGCCTATATAAGAAATCGCGTGGCTCATATTTAGTAATTCCTCCATCACCAGGTTTTCTCGGCAACATATGTAAATGCACATGCGGAATAGATTGTCCTGCCAACTCGCCTTCATTCCACGCAAAATTAAATCCTTCGGCACCAAATATTTTCTGTAATGCTGTCCGTAAGGTGGCAATTAATGCAAATATCGCTTCACGTTCTTCTATGGTAAGCTCGTTTATCGTTTGGACGTGCCTGATCGAAGTTATAAGTATATGCCCCGGGACAATAGGAATATTCGTTGGAAAGACACGCACCAAATCCGTTTTCGTAATAGTACGATCTTTAATTTCTTGGCTACTGCAAAATGAGCAATCTTTTGGCATGCCTCTCATTCTAACTAATTTTTGAAATATCGCCATCCAGCATAATTGGCTTCATTCCTAAAATCTCCTGCTTGTAAGAAAGTTCAGAAGACACCGGATGTAAAATATAAATCGGTTTTTTCAAATAAAAGGAAACACCGATTTCAATAAGTGTATTACCGCCGATATAACCTTCAATCCCACGCTTTTCGTGATTGACGACCAAAATGGCATCAGCCCAGTCAATTTTCTCGTAATGGTCTCTAATAGCTCCTTCTTTGAGATTCCATATCTTATGCCCGACAGGAAACGCGTCCATGCCTCCTTTTTCTTCAATATATTTTCCAAAATATACTTTCTTGCCACTTCCAAACTCTTGGGGAACCTCAAGGGCTAATTCTGGTATTTTTACTACGTGACCAAGTTTTAAAAGCTGGTCTCGCACCGATTCCATCTCTTTATAGAACGCAATACTGCCGCAAAGCGTTATTTTCATTTTACTTCCTCCATGAGCTTAGTAAGCAACGCTTTGGGCAAACCTTTTAGGCTATCAACGGTTCCGTCAATTCTCTCTATATAAGGAGCAAGAAGCGCGTCTTCCATCTGGATTCCACCTGCAGTAGTGTAAATCGCACCCTTTTTGACAACCTCATCTATTATTTCTTTTGGTATATTTTTGAAGTAGACACGTGCCACATCCACGCCCATCGCATGTTTACCGTTTGCGGTATTAGTAACCATGACCGCGCTATGAGTTTCTGCAGGGTGCTCGCAATAAGATTCCAGAAAATACCCGGCTTCCTTTTCATTTTGTGGTTTCTCACGAATTTGTCCGTTCCAGACAACCACTTGATCGCCAGTAATTATAAGCGCAGGTTCTTTTACTTTGGTAAGAAGCGCCTTAGCCTTCGCCTCTGCCAGCGCTAAAACGAGCTTATCAGGGTCACGAAGTCGTATCGCCTTTTCATCTATATCAGGTGACATAACTTCATACTCAAATCCCATCGTATCAATTACCCCTTTGCGCCACTTCGATGCTGAACCCAAAATAATTTTCATACTTGGTACTTTTTATGTTTCTCTGCACTACTAAACTAATCTATCATCCCCCGTTGTTTAAGCCGAGGAATTACCTGATGCTCGAAGATGGACCCGATACTCATGGTTTCAGGAAAGTTAGTACTAATCCAAGCGATTTCATCTATTTCACTACTCGGCTTAAGTGCCCCCTCCCATCTCTTTACCAAAAATACATCCATTCGTAATATATTTTTTTCATCTTCTGCCGCAGGAGCATAAAATACTCCGAATTCTGATATATCACTGTCAAGAACCGATATACTCAACTCTTCTTTTAATTCTCTCTGTAATGCCTGTATAACACCTTCTCCTTTCTTCAATTTTCCTCCAGGTGCAATAAAAGACTTTTTCCCTTTTGTTCTGCATATAAGAAGCTTTCTCTCCTTTAGCAATATACCCCCAACTTTATGAAGGTCATACTTAGTTAGGTTATCTTTCTTATCTTCCATAGTGCCCTTAAGATGTTATCCAAATGGTATTATTTAAAGTTCCAACGATTTCTTCTTAAATCCAAAATGCTCTTCTATATTCAACATTCCGCACTTCTTGAAATGTCGTACTAATGGGAAAACCGATTCTCCACACCAACCGCCTCCGAAATATGACGATACCCGTCTTTTACTAGCAATCGAACCAAACCTCGGTTAATCTCGCTTATGACTTGGGGACCCTCGTAGACCATGCCGGTTATAAGCTCGATGAGCGATGCTCCGAGTTTTATCTTACGGTATGCGTCGTCAGCTGAAAACACGCCGCCGCAACCAATGATATCATAGACACCGCGGGACTTCCGGTATATATACCGAATCAAACGATCTGATTTTTCAGATACCACTTTCCCGCTCATTCCCCCTTCGTTCGGAATGTTTTTATCAAGGATACATTCGTTGCCTTTGCGCTCTTTGGTAAGATTCGTGCATACAAACCCGTCAATCTTATGCGTTGAGGCAACAATGAGTATGCCGTCAATCTCTTTTTCAGACAGATCGGGAGAGAGTTTTATGAAAATCGGCTTTTTCTTAGGCAACGCATCTATCGCATCGAGCAACCTCGCAAGCCGGGGGGCGTCGGTGAACGGTTGGCCACCAAAGACATTGGGACAACTGATATTGATCGTATAATAATCACCACTATCAGAAAAAGCTTGGTAGACTTTCAGATAATCCTGTATCCCCGCCTCAGTTTCAATGGTATCCTGCGAATTCGTTCGTGCGATACTTATGCCCACCGGTATGCTGAATGTTTTCATACGAAGTCTCTCGGAAACTTTCTGGCTCCCTTGCGACTTGAGGCCATAGTGTACGACAAGACCTTCGGATTTCTGCATGCGCCAGAGACGCGGCTTAGGGTTACCCTCGCAAGCTTCCCCAGTCACCGACCCGATTTCTTCAAACCCGAACCCGACCGCTCCCATTACACTCGTGAGATAGGCATCTTTATCGAAACCGGCCGCAAGTCCCAAAGGGTTTTGAAAATGGACACCTCGGATCGTCTGCTCAAGCATAGGGTGCTCGTACGAAAAAAGGCTTCTGACGATGCATCGGGTGATACGGCGCTCTCCCAAGAACGCGCCGAAGCGCACCGTCATGTCATGCACGACTTCGGGATCTATACGAAAGAAGATAGGGCGTGCGAATGCCCTGTAACAAAAAGCAAGTATGGTATCTCTGAAAGCAAAGAGGATGTTTTTCATACAAACGTTGTCGTCATGCCCTCTAGTTTTTTTATGTCATGAGCTTTTGATGCTCTTCGGTATTCAACATTCTGCACTTCTTGAAATGTCGTACTAATGGGAAAATTTTATTCACGTATTTTCCTTGCTAATTCAGCTAATTTTGCATCATCAGCTCGTTCCCAATCGTGCGATGAGATGTAGCCCTCGTATTTCTCGAAAAACTTGTCGACCTTAGATTTAATCGGCTTCCATTCCTTCAAATTCTCTGTTCCGTGCATAGGAAATAGTTTAGCGTGTAAATGGTCAACGCCGAAACCTTCAAGAATCATTCCTGTTCTCCCAACATCGGGAAGTTTTTCATCAATAAGTTTGCCAACTTTCTTGGCTGCCAAAACTAAGCCCGAAAGTATCTTGTCGGGATTATCAAACGCGTAGCTTGGGTTGTGCTCCCTAGTGATTACCACCGAGAACCCTTCAGTGTTTGGGAAAATCGAAAGAAACGCAAGGTGTTTCTCATTCTCCCAAATCTTATAGCTTGGCGCCTCTCCTTTTGCAATTTTACAGAAGATGCAGTTGGTCATAGTTCAGTCTATCTTTAAATAGATTTTCTCGGTAAGGTCAGACGGTTTCACTTTGACAGAAAATAGAATTCGAGCGGGTTGTTGTGATACGTATTCGTCATTGTCATTTAGCTTAAACTGTGTGCCGTCAACAACATGGACATACCCGTCTTTTATCTGTGAGTGTCCATTCACAAAACCAATGTCGATGCTCAAGAGTGTTTTATTATCTTCAACCAAAACCGAAGCGTTGCTACCCTCCGCGAGATCAATAACTGCAAGAAATACGGCGTAGTTAGGATTATCTGTCGCATAGACTAGAGATTTTTCGTAATTTAAATTACCTTCCCCGGTGGAGATACTTGGGTCTAGATTATCAAGGTGTGTCTGAGAACCATGGAAAAGGACCGAGACCGGTGGGTTTGGTGTTGAAATACCTGCACGCCCTAAGAATGATTTGAAATTCTGAAAATGTTTGGAGAGGTGCGCAAAAAAACCAACAATTCCTGCAATGCTGTTTTCTCGGCAAAATTCTTTTATTTTGGCTCTAGGAATGAGCATGTTCTTGTATCAAGTATGATAACAGCCTAAACATTTTTAGGCTATGAACTAAGAATGGGTGTTAAAAAAACCGACTAGCAAATGACTACTAGTCGGCGTGTCGGGCGGGGACGTTTACCTTCCGTGTTTACCCCAACCCTTGTTCCATCCCTTTTTGAAGTTGGTGACCGAGGTTTGTACCTGGCCCGCAACCACAGCGCCGGGATTAGGCGCACTGGCTGTTCGTTGCAAAGCTTCTCGTATTTTTGATTTCTTGCTCTGCACTTCCGTTACTACGCTATTCATGTGTCTCACCTCCTTTCTATATCAGATGTTGTTGAGTATTGCCCTGACAAGTCGTTGCTCGGAATTTTTGCAGTACGTAGTTTCCGTTCCTTTAGTGGTACCAAGCTCAAAAAACTTATTGCTCGCTTGCCCGCCGCGACAGCAATCGAAATAATCACACGTTACGGCACATTCCCTGACACCTTCCGTAAAGTCAGAGACGTAGGTACTGTTTTTTCCGCGATTGATGATCTGTTTCAGTGACTCACGAAGCACATTTCCTACCGCAAAAGTCCGGTAGGAACCTGTTTCTGACAAGAGAAACTCCGGGGACAATAGCACGACGTCGCCGTTGTATGCGACACATGGAAAGATGTCATGCGACATTGTTTCGGCGGGCTCTTGAGGGGTGTCAGCGACTGAATCCATCCATCCGAGTACTCTTCGTATTGGGCATTCCACATTTTTTATATTTCTTTCCAGAACCACCACACCCCCAAAGGATATTGGAGCTGGACTGTGCTCTATTTCTTGTGATGAGGAGCATTGATGAGACCACACTGCTTATATTTATAAGGCCGATTCGTTTGTGGATTAATCGCTCCGCACGGACATGGGTCGTTGCGACCGATTTCTTTTTTCTTATCACCAACAACTATGCCCGTAGTGCGAGACGTTATCTCGGCTGCGCGCTTGCGCACCTGCTCCATTTCTTTGTCTCTGGTGGCAAATGCCCCTGGAACAATTTTGGGAATGACACTCAAAATCTGCCCTCCGATCGTCGCTTCCATTTCTTTGAACAATTTTAAACCTTCCCTTTTATACTCCACGAGCGGGTCGCGCTGGCCGTAGGCACGCAAGTTCACACTGCCGCGCATGTAGTCCATCATTTCCAAGTGGTCCACCCAAAGCATATCTATCGCCTGCAAAATCACACGCCGCATGACGGTGTAAAACTCTGTATCTCCCAATTCTTTCTTTTTATCGGCAATCGCTTTCTGGGCCGCCTCATCTCCACCGGCAATATTTGCGAGGTACGCATCTATTGCAGTGGTATCGCCTATTAAAACCGCACGCCGGCGTTCGTATACGATTTTTCTCTGATGATTCATGACATCGTCGTATTCCAGCACGTGTTTGCGCGCATCAAAATGAAACCCTTCAATCTTCGTCTGCGCGGTCTCAATAGAACGTGTGATCATGCGGTTTTCAATCGGCTCATCTTCAGCAACACCTAAGCGTCCCATCATCTTTATCATCATATCGCGGGGAAACACACGCATCAGCTCATCTTCAAGTGAAACAAAAAACTGTGTCTCGCCGGGGTCACCCTGTCGGCCCGAGCGACCGCGCAACTGATTGTCAATGCGACGTGCTTCATGGCGTTCTGTGCCAAGCACGAATAATCCTCCGGCTTGCTTTACTTTTTCATGATCCTCAGCTGAAGATGGATTTCCTCCCAGTTTTATATCAACGCCTCGTCCTGCGAGGTTAGTCGCTATGGTTACCGCTCCTTTTCGCCCCGCTTGCGCGATAATTTCTCCTTCACGTTCGTGGTTTTTAGCATTCAAAACCTCATGCGCGACCCCTTCACGCGTCAAATAGCCTGACAAAACCTCATTTTTCTCAATAGAAACAGTACCAACAAGAACTGGCTGGCCCTTTTGATTGAGCTCTTTAATTTTACGCGCCACGGCCGTAAACTTCCCTTTTTCACTCTGAAAAATGAGGTCGTTTTTGTCGGCGCGGATCATAGGAGTGTTCGTGGGTATGGCGACGACATCCAGCCCGTACACTTTGAAGAATTCTTCTTTAGAAGTGAGCGCCGTACCGGTCATACCAGAAAGCTTTTTGTAGAGCCTGAAATAATTTTGAAATGTAATGGACGCGAATGTGCGAGATTCTTTCTGAACCGTTACACCTTCTTTCGCCTCAATCGCTTGATGCAAACCCTCTGACCAGCGTCGTCCCGGTTGCAGACGCCCCGTGAACTCATCTACGATAGCAACTTCTCCATTTCGTACCACATACTCTTTATCTTTATGAAACAGCGCCTTCGCCCTCACCGCCGTCTCTAAATGATGCACAGATTTAATACCAGCATCCGTGTAAATATTTTCTATCCCAAGCTTCTTCTCGGCTTTAGAAATACCCGCGTCAGTGAGCGTAACGGCCTTTAATTTTTTGTCTATTTCATAATCATCTCCGTCTTGGAAATCTTTAACAATACCCGCAAACGTCCTGTATAAATCCTCCGATTCAGAGGTCATCGCTGAAATAATTAAGGGCGTTCGCGCTTCGTCAATTAAAATAGAGTCAATTTCGTCCACCACTGCATAGTGAAATGGCCGCTGACGAAGGTCTTTTACTTCATACTCAAGATTGTCTCTTAAATAGTCAAAACCAAACTCATTGTTGGTGCCATACGTGATGTCAGCCTCATAGGCCTCGCGCCGCGTCGTGGGGCGCAAAAACTCATAGACAACGTGGAACGAAGCAACTTCATCACGTTTTTCATCAAGTTCTTTGTGCGCCGGGTCATAGCGATACGACGTATCATGCGTGAGTACGCCAACCGAAAGTCCGAGCGTATTGTAAATTTGCCCCATCCACACCGCATCGCGACGTGAGAGGTAGTCGTTGACCGTAACTACATGCACTCCTTTACCTAGAAGCGCGTTAAGGTAGGCAGGCAGTGTTGCCACAAGCGTCTTTCCTTCTCCGGTCCTCATTTCGGCAATATTTCCATAGTGCAACACCATTCCTCCAACCAACTGTACGTCAAAGTGCCGTTGTTTAAGTGTGCGCTTCGCGGCTTCACGCACTACGGCAAAAGCTTCGGGGAGAAACGAGTCAAGCATCTCGCCTGACACGAGACGTTTTTTAAATTCATCCGTCTTTGCTTTCAGCTGGTCATCGGAGAGCTTAACAAAGTCAGGCTCAAGTGCATTAATTGCCACAACTGTGGGCTGGAATTTCCCTACCGTTTTTGCGTTCTCATCTCCGAAAATACGGGTCAATAGCGACATAGACTGGGTATAATAACACAAAAAAAGAAACCTTTGTAGAGGTTTCTTTTTGTCCGCTTTACCTGCGGCGCTTAGAAGATTTTCGCTTCTTTGATTTCTTTGCCTTTTTTGCTTTTTTAGCTTTTCTTTTTTTAGCCATAGTGATTTTGGAGCGTGTTATGCATACAAATGCAAAACGCGTACATCTTACAAACGAATAATAAAGAGCGATAACCTACCGACCGAGAGTCCAGAGAATTTCCCAGAGAAAATTATCGCGTTAACCTATATATCATTATGAGGCCTACAAATTGAAATACAATATTTTCTGTAGCTAAACTGTGGACAACTTTCTTGAGAGAAAAAATATTTCATCAAGATAGGCTAAAAAAATAATCGAACCTCTGGCTCAATTTCAATTCCGGTCGCGTTCTTTACTGCATGAAAAATACTTTTCGCAAGTGCGGTTACATCTTCGGCTCGCGCATGACCATCATTACAGATCACGAGCGCTTGCTTCTCTGACACAATCGCATCGCCAACACGGAGATTTTTAAACTTGCAGATATGGTCAATGATCCACGCAAGCGAAAGTTTAACGTGCCCTTTGCCTGTCGGGAATCCTGGTAAATCTGGATGTTCGCTTTGTAATTTCTCATATACAGATTGGCTAACTACGGGGTTCTTAAAAAAGGAACCAGCCGTGCCAACACGGGTCAGGTCGGGAAATTTCTTGCTTCTAATAGAAAGCACCGCCGAGCGAATTTCAGCAAGATTTGGATCTTTATTCTTTTTTTTGAAAAATTCCTTAAGATCTTTATAGGAAAGTTCTGGGCGAGCAGTTTTTGAAAGAGAAAATGCTACTCGTACAACAATCAAATGCTTACCTTCAGGCTTTTTAAAAAGACTGTCGCGATATCCAAACTTACACTCACGCACGGAAAGCTGACGAACCTTACCTGTTTTAGAATCATACACTTCTACCCACTCCACAAGCTTCGCAAGCTCCATTCCGTAGGCACCAATATTTTGGACAGGTGCGCCACCGACTGTGCCTGGAATACCTGAAAGGTTTTCCATCCCCCATAAATCTTTCTGGACAGAAAGCGCGACCAGATCGTCCCAAATTTCTCCCGCACCTGCGACAACTTCCAAAATCTTCATTTCTTCTTTAAATTCAAGACCAAGAATATCTATTTTAACTACAAGCCCGGGAAATCCGTTATCAGGCAACAGGATATTTGAACCTCCACCAAGTATAAGGAACGGCAAACGGTTCTTTTTGCCAAATGCTACAGCCTCTTTAAGATCAGGTAACGATTGTACACGACAAAAATAGCGTGCTGGGCCGCCAATTTTAAAGGTAGTTAAAGATGCTAACGAGACGTTTTCTTCAACGGTCATTGGGATACAAGGCTATTCCGCCAAACTATGGCCGGCGGGGCCAGCTCCTAAAACTAATGTCTTATATGAGTGCAACCGCCGGCCATAGTTTGGCGCAATGTACCCGTTTTCAAATTTTGATTAAAGGGTATTAAACCCTTTGTTGCCGTCGCTCGCTCGGGAGAGAAAAAGAGTATACTTTTTCTCTTCGCTCACTCGCTAGGCAATAAAATTTGTTTGGGTTGCAACTTATAGTATAGCAGAAAGGCTAAAAACAGAAACGAAAAACCCCGCTTTCGCTGGGTTTTTCGCAGACATTCGTTAGGGCTAGCGTCGGCTAGCACTCACACTGGAGAGCTTAGCATATATGCTTAATAAAGTCAAATGAATCGTTATGGTTCAATAGCTTGGAAATGCGCTCACCGAATGCGCGCCTATTAACACCATGCTCTACCCTCTCCCCTGTACCCTAAACCATAAAAACGAAGGTTCAACCTTCGTTTTCAAAGCCCTAAGCTATAAGCGCTAGGCTTTTTAGGGGTTTCTCCCCGCCTGAATTTCCTGAATGTAATAATTGGCCTGATCTACTTTATCTTTTTGATCTGAAAAATCTTTAACCACTGTTCGCAATACCCCAACCGCTTTCGCTCGCGCACCTGACGCCAAATATGCCGCCGCAAGACTAAATCGTGCTTGCGAGTCTTTTGGGTTGTGTTCAACCCGCTTGCCTAAAAGATCAACGACCGTGCTGAGGCGTCCTGTGGCTGAATACGCGTTTACCAGCCGATCATCATATTCCCGCGCAGTCCCGGCGAGAGGTTGCATCAGCTCCTCGGCAGTCGCGAAATCTTTCGCATACACCAAAGCAACCGCATAAATAATTCGTGCTTCGGCAAAACTTTGATCAAGATCAAACGCAGCTTTCATGAGGGCAAGCGCCTTGGCGTTGTCGCCTTTATTGATGTATGTTGAACCGAGCTCAAACATAATCGTCTGTTTCTTTGGAGAAAGCTCAAAGGCTTTCGTAAGCGCGGTGAGCGCTTCATCATAATTGTGCACACGGTTGAGAAATGATCCAAGAAAAAGATAATAGCGCGCATCATTCGGCGTTTTATCAACTTGCTTCAACAATTCACTTCGCGTCAGATCGTAGAACTGCTGTTTAAGCGTGAGGTCCACCGACTGCCCAGAGATGACTTGAATGGTGGCCTGCGCGAGTTGTTCGCGAACCTCGGGGTTCCCCAATGAATTGAGTGCAAGGGTCTTTTTAAAATAATCTAGATTCGTTGCCGGACCCGCTTGTTGCGGGCGGAGCGCGTCAATGAGACTCGTGGACGCGCGTATCGGCGTTACATTCGCGATATAAACGACAAAAATAGTAGCGACTACGACGAGCGGCACCAGCATGCTATTGACCGTACGCTGCTCAATTTGAAAATGGTCTTTAGAAAGCTTCTTGATGGGCTGGCCGGAAATGGAATGAAGGTACGCGAGAAGCGCAAAAAACAGAAGGTAGCTCGTGATATTGTCAAAAACGAAAATGTTTTGAAACACGTACGCAAACAAGAGGCCCGTCAGCACCACCTTCTCCAAAAGATGCGGGATTTCCTGACCCTTAGAAAATTGAACCCATCGCCGAAACCAGTGTTTCAGCGAAAAATCAAGCTCACCCTGCTTCCAAATATAATAAAGCGCGAAGAAAAGTATGGAAAGATATCCCAACAGACCGAGTGCCCCGCCCGCAACCAACCAATCAAAGAAAATGTCGTGCGTGCGGTCAAACCACTGCTCCTGCGCATACATGGCCGGGTTGTAATATTTGTTGAACACATAGTTAAAACTCTCCTGCCCCCAGCCGATAACCATGGTTTTGGGGCTTTCTTTAAATCCTTCCCACGCCATGCCCCACACTAGAAAACGCGACTTTGCTTCACTGGTTGAAATATCGGTGAGCCTTACCAACGAAGGTTGATTCTTCACAAAATCAGTATTCTTCAGCGTCGCGCCAAGCGCGAACAAAAGCACCACAACTCCCAGTGCCACCATCCCAATTCGGCGGTGTGTTTTGATATGGGAAAACAACGTCAGTAATATTCCAGCAATCAGCACCCCTCCTAGCGACCCCAATATCGCGCCTCGCGTTGCGGTGTGGTAAAGAATATAAAGCTGGGAAACTATCGCCACGCCGTACACCCATCGCCACAGTACGATTTTTCTCTGCCGCACAAGCAAAAAGAGCACGATGAACAAATTCAACATCATGTAGACCGCGAGGTAGGAAGCGTTTCCGAGTGTACCGTCAAGACGCACACCGCCTTGATTGATCGTAAGCTTTCCAGCCAGTTGCAACATGCCGTACACGCTCATAATGATGCTCGCCCCTACACTCGTCTGCAAAAAGAATGTCCAAAGCTTTTCAGTGTTCAGCACGCAAGACGCGACAAGGAAATAGGCGGCCAAATGCAAAATCGTGATGTATCCCTCCATGCGCTCAAAGTTTGACCAAAAGCTCTTGTATGGATTCGCGCTAAAAATGTCAGCGATGCCGATTACGAGAACAAACATCCCAACTGATACGGCGAGCCACGAGAACTTCGGGCGGTAGGTGCTGTCACACAAAGCAAGGATGATCCAGACACCGAAAATAATTTCCGTGATAATACGGAATGCAAAATTTTTTCCCGTGATGAACGGGAAGAAAGAATGTGTGGTTACAATAAAAGGAATGAAAAGAGACAGCAGGAGTCCCGCGATGATAAAATACTTGAGATATTTATTGACCGTCATGAATGTAGGCAATACTATACCAAAACATATCTAGTAAGCAAGGAACACCGGGTTATACGAACACAAAAAAGCCGCGCGATGTGGATCACGCGGCTCATTGAATAGTGCATAAAGGGTAGTAAACCCTTTGTTGCCGTCGCTCGCTCGGGAGAGAAAAAGAAGATACTTTTTCTCTCCCCCTCGCTCGCTAGGCAATAAAGAACATATATCTCGGCCTACGGCCCTGGAGGCGGATCACCGAGAAGCTTGCGACGAAGCTTGATTTTTGACATAGCCTCAACGTTGCGTCGTTGGTTGGCACCGAATTTGCGTTCCACAAGGCTGAGATACGCAGGATTAGAGAAGTATTTTTTCCACGCATCATCCCGAAAACGGAGCACTTCTGCCGCCGTACAATATTTCGTAGGCAACGGTTGGCTCTCATAAGAAAGAAATGCATACCCGGCATAAGAATCCGGCAAGGCCCACCCGTTGCTTTTCGCGAGGTAGTACAGCGCGCTACCAGGCAAGCCCTGACAAGGAAACATGTTTGCGGTTTCAGTATTCAACTCCAAGGATAAGTCCAGTGTTTCTTGCATCGTTTTAAGACTGTCGTCAGGAAGACCGAAAATATAATTGGCAATTATATTCATGTCATGCCGACCAATCTCGCTTACTACTTTGCGGATGCTCATATCCTTGAAAGAACCCTTGGAGACTTCTTGTCGGATGACCAGATTGGCAGCCTCAATTCCAAGTGCGAGCCAATTAATACCCGCGCGTTTAAACAGATCTAAATGCTGTGGTTGAACAGTATCTATGCGAGAGTACGCCCACATGCGGAATTTGAAACCGCGTTCCACAACCAGATTCAACAACGGTTCAAAGAATTTCCGATTAAGGAAAAACATTTCGTCTGAAATCCTGACCGTCTTGACCCCCAGTTCAGCAAGTTTCTCAAATTCTCCAATCATAAACTCTGGCGACCAGAAGCGCACGGTCGGTGAGTGAGAAGCGACAACTCCGTCAGTATTATCAACACGGTTGACAATGTTAACCATGCAGAAGTCACATTTGAACTTGCACCCAAGTCCCGTGTAGAGTGCAACGAATGGAGTACGAAGTTCATGATTGAACTCCGCATGCCAGAAATGCGACCGATACAAGTCAAGAGGTTTTTCACGATACGGAAGAAGATCCCACGCATACCCCGGCAGGTCTACGTCCATCCGATCTTGCGGCACGACACGCTCGGGGGGATTCAAGATCAAGACACCCTGCTTTTTGTAGCCGATGCCCTTAACCTGCTCAATATGTTCTTTCAGATCTGTTTGGAGCACGTTATGAAGTGCATAGACACCTTCATTCAAGAGAACGAAATCTACGCAATCCCACGCCAGCACTTCTTTAGGCAAGGCACTGGTGTGAGAACCTACGAAGCAGGTGACATATTGAGGATACTGTTCCTTTAGCTGTGCACACAAATCGTGCGCACCGGCCATATTTGTAGTGCCAGAATTCGGGTTTTGACCGTACACCACAAAACAGACTAATCGTGGGTCTGCGCCAATAATGCGTTCAATTGAATCATTAATGCCCAGTCGTTCGGCACCACAGTCCAAAATACCGACACCAAAACCTTTGGCCCGACAACTCTGGGCTAACAGTAACGCCCACGTGGGCGGCTCTATTGCCGAAAAATCTTTGCTTAATGCCTGATACGCCTTGAAAGATGAGTCAGGATTAACGAACAATACGTCAAGTTTTCTAGGCTGCATACTAACCTTTCTTTGAGTGTCAATGTGCTTTCATATAGGATTCATTCCCGTTTACATGTCGCATCTGCGCACGCAAAACCATATGAACAAGTCATTAGCATTAGTGAATCTGGTGCGACTATACCATGCTGATGAATGGCGTACAAATCTACACGTAAGTATTGGAAAGAAATAAAGAATATTAAACCGTACAGGCTCACTACACCTTGTGGCTAGTTTTTTCGTCAAAGATTCAAAACTACATCACCATGTCTTTCGGAGCGCTACGCATTCGCTCCTCAACCTTTTGTTGCTGTTCTCCTCGGCAATAAAAAATCTTGCAGCTTTGTTTCGCTGCAAGATTTAACTTTAGACCGCACCTTTCAAATGCGTCAGTGCCAGAAAGGTGATGGCGATGCTCTTGTCGTCTTCAACTTCCCCGTTCTGAATCATGGCAATCCACGTATCAAGGGGAATCTTGAGCACCTCAATGTGTTCCAATCGGTCAGGTTTCGGATTTCTTTCTAACACGCAGTCCAACGCAAGAAATGGAACATAGAACACTCGAGTGTGCGCGGGTTCAAACCAAAGCTTTTTGGTTAACTGGATCACCCTTCCCGCTTTATACCCCGACTCTTCAACGAGCTCGGAGCGAAGAGCTTGCTGGGGTGTTTCTCCTGATTTTGGCCACCCTCCTGGAAATTCCAGTATCACCTTTTCTGCTGCATACCGAAACTGCTTGAGCACGATTACCTGTTTATCTTTCGTAACAGGCATAATGAGAACAGGATAGTTCTCTAACGTAACGCCATACATAAGAGGGTTATACGAGCTACCATCTTCAAGCGTAAACAACTGTTCAAAAACCTTCTGGTCCCTTCTCTCCAGAATAGTTTTCACCTCGTGTGCTTTTCGGATTTTCATCATCCACCTTTTTGTTGGGTAGTTATCGTTGGTGTGTTAGTTGAACCATCAATCTAATGTTGCACAACAACATGCAAATCTGGAGTCAACCTACCATTTCTTGCAACCCACAGTCAAATCCCTGCGCACTACAGACAGAGAAGACTTTCTCGCGCGGTCGTGTTATACAAAAGCATACCTGCAATTATTTTCACACACTCTTTTAAAGAAGGCCCGCCTGTCCTATACTACATACCTATCATGAGTATCATTGATGGTAAAGAGCTCTCTTCTATCAGAGAGAAACATAAGGATGAGAAGATTGTATTTTGCTCTGGTAGCTTTGACCTGACACATGCCGGCCATGTTCTTTTCTTTGAAGATTGTAAAAAATACGGCGATATTCTTGTCGTAATGGTCGGAAATGATTCCATTTTGCGCATATATAAAGGAGCGGAACGCCCTGTTTTAAACCAACATATACGGCTTAAGATGGTTTCCTCTATAAAATCAGTGACGTACGCTCTTCTTGATCAAAATCTTCTCAGTACGGACCTTTTAAGTGGACTCAATTCAGTGTTCAGCACGCTTAAGCCAGATTACTACGTCATCACTACCGACGCATTTGATATACCGAAGCGACGTGAACTGCTGAAAAGTTCTCCAACAAAGCTCGTTATACTTGAGCGAGCTTGCCCACCGGAGTTTGAAGCAATTTCAACCACAAAGATTATTGAAAAAATAAAGAGTATTAAACCGCAGGGCGGAGTCTTGGACCCGTAAAGTACTCGTCTTGACCCGCGCCAGAGGTGCGGGGTAGGACAAGAGGGAGTTTGTTTCT
Source organism: Candidatus Taylorbacteria bacterium RIFCSPHIGHO2_02_FULL_46_13 (assembly GCA_001821015.1). Taxonomy (GTDB): domain Bacteria; phylum Patescibacteriota; class Minisyncoccia; order Phycocordibacterales; family DSPV01; genus 2-02-FULL-46-13. The sequence goes on along the minus strand of MHRQ01000020.1, from coordinate 78,092 downwards.
AAACTCTCCATCACCATGTCGCACGCATTAAAAAAGGGTGGACTTGGTGTCCACCCTTCAATCTACCGTTCTTCCTTTGCAACTTCAGTACGAACGTGCGCGAGCAAGTCCGTGAGACTCTCTTGGAAAGAGTAGTGCGGCTTCCAGCCCGTCGCGTCCCGAAATTTCTTTGTGTTCGGGATTTGATTAGTAACGTCAGCCGGACGCAGAAGCGTTTGTTCCTCACGCATCGGTATAGGAACCTTAGCTAACGATACCAGGTCATTCAACACTTCGCGCACTGATTTCACCGTATCGCCTCCGATGTTGTAAGCCTCGCCAGGCTCACAGTGAAGTAGTGCTTCCCAGTATGCGCGCATCGCATCGCGCACGTCAATGATGGTCCGAATGGAGTCAAGATTCCCATGCACAAGCTCCTTTTGCAAACCAAGCTCTATGCGGGCAATCTGTCGCGCAAAAGCGGTAGCAAATAGGTCGGCACGTAGCATATTCAGATATGCATACATGCGAGTGATGATAACGGGAATCTTGTAGGCAACGAAGTAGTAGTATCCCAACATGTCCTGTGTCGCTTTTGAAACGGCATAGGGACTCACGGGGCGTATACGCGTATCCTCGTTAATCGGTCCATTCTCCCGGCTTACCTGGCCGTACACTTCCGAACTGCTACACAGCAAGAACCGCGGCAGGACACCGACGGAACGAACTGCCTCAAATAGGTTGACGGTACCGAGAATATTATTTTCCAAGACAGCCACCGGTGTCTGAAACGAGGCACGAACATTGGCGTGCGAGGCCAAATGAAAAATGGCGTCAGGCTGGCTCTTCTCAAGCGCAGCTAAGATGGATAAAGAGTCCAGCAAATCACATTCGTGTATGACTACACGATCACGTACCGCATGCAGATTGTCATGGTTTGTCGTGCTGTGCCAGCGTGACAATCCGTGAATTTCAACCTCCGGATGATTCTGGACTATGTACTCGGCGAGATAACTGCCGCCAGACCCAGAGATGCCCGTGATCAGCACGCGCTTGAAAGGTATAATTTTATTCAACATAACACTCCTTGTTAAAGTTCAAACACAGTTTAAAGTCACGCATCCGCGTGGGAAACTGTTTGTCCGAATACACCCTACCACACCCAATAAAGAAAACACGAAAAAAATAATTGACTGATACTTAATCATGTGTCTCTATAGATGTGAACCTACTTGACACCTTTTGACACCTGCCCTATACTAGGGTTATGAACGAAGAGATAAGGCCAGGAGTGGTCTATACAACCGCAGAAACCCAGAAGCTTCTCAAAGTGAGCAAGAGCACTATGAAGCGACTTCTTAAAAACGGGATGATACGCGCCAATAAGGTCGGTGGTCAATACCGAATCCTCGGGCGTGAGCTTTTGCATGTCCTCTCTCCTGAGCTTGAACAGAGAGCAACCCGATCATACTTGAATCTGAAACGAAAAGTGGTACGTAAAATCAACAAGTGGTAGTTATCACCTTATAGTGATTATAGAAAGAGAACTCATGCCAAAAAAATACAAAAAAACAAAGCGAACGGGAAACCGCGCTAAACGAAAAAAGGCCATTATCACCGGCATCACGGGACAAGATGGATCTTATCTTGCGGAACATCTTTTGGAAAAAGGGTACGAGGTACATGGTATTGTTCGCCGTGCCTCTACGTTCAACCACCAACGAATTGAACATATTTACGATTACGTTAATCCAGGCAATTTGAAATTGCACTATGGCGATCTCACGGACCCCATCTCAATGCTTTCTACTATCGCGGCAGTCAGACCCGACGAGATATACAACCTCGCAGCACAAAGTCACGTTCAGGTTTCATTTGAAAAACCGGTCTACACGGCACACGCCGACGCGATCGGACTTTTAAATATATTGGAAGCAGTGAGACATTTGAAATTACCCGCAAAGATCTACCAAGCATCAACCTCTGAAATGTTCCCCGGTGACATAAACGTCTCGGAACTCAATGAAGAAACGCCTTTTCAACCGCGCAGTCCGTATGGAGCGGCAAAATTATACGCCTACCACATTGGTCGTATCTATAGAGAGTCATACGAGATGTTCATCGTGAACGGGATCCTTTTCAACCATGAAAGCGAGCGCCGGGGTGAGAATTTCGTCACACGCAAGATTACCATCGGCATTGCGGAGATTCTTGCCGGTAAACGCGAGCACATCCGGCTCGGCAACCTTGATGCAGAGCGTGATTGGGGGCACGCTGAAGACTTTGTGCGTGCAATGCATTTGATGCTCCAACAGAAAACACCCAAAGACTACGTCATCGCCACTGGCAGAAAACACAGTGTCCGTGAGTTCTGTGAACGCGCATTTAAAGAAGCCGAGGTCAAACTTATCTGGAAAGGTAGGGGGCTCACCGAGCGTGGCATTGACGCTAAAACAAAAAAGACTCGCGTGGTTATTGATTTAAAATATTTTCGCCCCAACGAAGTACGGTCTCTGCGGGGAAATGCGAATAAAGCTCGCCGCGAACTCGGTTGGAAGCCAGAAATTTCATTTGAGCAACTCGTCAAACGAATGGTACACCATGACCTCACGCAGATTAAAAAATAAGCACTGCCATGTCCACCGTATATACAAAAATCATCCGACCGAAGAAATCGTTCAGTACCGCTGACCTTACAGAGCTGTGGGAGTATCGAGAACTACTCTACTTTTTTGCATGGCGCGACATTAAAGTACGCTATAAGCAAACCGTCGTCGGAATCATGTGGGCAGTGTTCCAACCATTCATCACCATGGTGGTGTTTACCGTAATCTTCGGAAAACTCGCACACCTTCCTTCCGAAGGCGTCCCCTATCCGGTGTTTGTCTATAGCGGTCTTTTATTCTGGCAATTCTTTACCAGCTCCCTGTCAGAAAGCTCCAACACGCTAATTTCAAATGCTTCAATCGTTACCAAAGTCTACTTTCCGCGTCTGCTCCTCCCCCTAGCGGATACCGTAACCAAGTTGGTTGATTTCTCCTTCGCGGCGCTCATTATGGCAGGACTGATGGTGTACTACCAGATCCTCCCCACAATTGTGGGAGTCTTACTCGTACCGCTACTGTTACTGTTGGCATTTTTACCCGCAGTCGGTACTGGATTAATACTGTCATCAATTAATGTGCGATATCGCGATGTCCGATACGTGCTCCCATTTTTTTTGCAGTTACTCATCTTCATAACACCTGTCATTTACCCTACCTCCATAGCCGGCAAATATGCATGGATACTGTATCTCAATCCCATGACCGGAGTCATCAATAACGCGCGCATCGGCCTTTTAGGCACAGGCTCGCTTGACTGGACAGCGCTGGCAACATCAGCGCTCATTGGCATCGTGCTATTCATTATCGGTGTTTTTGTCTTTAAAAAAACAGAACGTATCTTTGCGGATATAGTATAGAAAAATATATGGATCCCGTTAGAGACCGCTTCGCTACGGTAGCACTGAAATTTTAAAATAAACGATATGACTCACATAAAAGAAAAATTACCCCCACCACAATCCCGCCAGGCGAGCGAAGCGCTTCCTGTCTCTAACGGGATAGAAACGGTTATATCAATAAAAAATATCTCAAAGAAATACCGTATTGCACATAGATCGGCGAGGTATACGGCCTTGCGAGACAATATCACGTACGCACTCTTATCCCCATTCCAAACCATAAAAAACCAGATGAAAAAAATCCTCGCCCGAGAAACGAAGGAGGAGTTCTGGGCGCTCAAAAATATCAATCTTGATGTTAAGAAAGGAGAGGTCATCGGCATTATCGGGAGAAATGGCGCGGGAAAATCAACCTTGCTAAAAATCCTCACGGGCATCACCCCGCCTACGGAAGGAGAGATAAAAATTAAAGGAAAAGTAGTGTCACTCCTTGAGGTCGGGACCGGATTTCATCCGGAGCTCACTGGCCGTGAGAATATATTCTTAAACGGAGCTATCCTTGGAATGACTAAGCGACAAATTGAAAAGAACTTTGACAAGATTGTCGCATTCTCTGGCATTGAGCGTTTTATAGATACGCCGGTAAAACGCTACTCAAGCGGCATGTATGTGCGACTGGCATTTTCCGTCGCCGCTCATCTTGAACCGGATATCCTCTTAGTGGATGAAGTGCTGGCGGTCGGCGATGCGGATTTTCAGAAAAAATGTCTCGGAAAAATGGATGAGGTCACAAAAACACAGGGCCGCACGATCCTCTTCGTAAGCCATAACATGGATGCGGTCTCTCGTTTATGCAAAACGACCGTACTCCTTGAACAAGGAAAGATTTCGGCGATCGGCGATACGGATAAAATCATAGAGCTGTACCTCAAAGGCGGACCGCAACATGACACGCCGCTCCCCCTTCCTATGACCGACGAAAACGTGACGCTTACAGAATTCTCCATCACCCAACGCGGGAAGCAAACAGAGAGCATTGATGGTAGCGACCCCTTTGGAATACATATCGGTTTTTCAATCGCTCGCAACCTGCAATCATTTCGGGTCGGCGTGTTAATTAAGAACAGCTCGGGGACGCTTATCTCGCGCTCATTTGTTCAAGATTGGGAACCGGAGCTTGAGGAAATCACGGCGGGGCACTATAACGCAAACCTTTTGATCCCCGCTCGGCTCTTCATGGCGGGCGAATATCTAATAGAGATAAAACTCTTCTGTTTCAGAAGTAAAGATTATTTTGCCGACACACCTGTCCAGAAGACGGTAACGGTTCATAGCCCGAAAGAATATCATGAGCTAGCCTCAAAAAGCGGTACGAGAGGATATTTTCTCATACCAACCGCGTGGAATATGCAACACAAGAAGGCAAGCTAACGTATGGAGACTCTCACACATAAAAAAATAAGAGTAAAATTCAGCAGTCAGTATCCTGACATACCGTACCTACGACAAACGCCTGGTTCCAAGGGAGTATGGGGGAACTGCGAGTTTATCACTGATGAATCTGAAACAGCGTTTGACTGGTGGTTCGTGTGGAACAACTTAGAAAAACCGACCCGTGCATACGGACCAAAAAACCGCACGGTATTGATGACGGGAGAAGGAAACCCGGACATCAAAAAATACGCACGGAAGTTTATTGAGCAATTTGGGTATATTATCAGTGCTCACCCAGAGATACACCACCCACACCTTATACGCCGCCAAGTAGCACCATGGATGGTTGGACATTTCGGCACAGGCTCTGGAGTAGACCCGAAAGATTTTAAAAGATATTTCACCACGTATAATACCTATAAGACCATGCGCGTGCCAGAAAAAACAAAGCTTCTTGCCGTTGTTAATGCATCAAAAAATCGCGCGCCTGGCCAACGCAAACGCCATGCATTCATCAGCGCGTTGAAAGAACACTTTAAAGATACGATGGATGTATTTGGTAATGGAATCAATCGCATTAGCGATAAAATGGACGGCATTGCTCCTTACCAATACTATGTAATGATTGAGAACGCGTATGTGCCTGGGTATGTCACTGGAATTGGAGACGTGTATCTTGGACATACGTTCCCCTTCTACTATGGATGCCCGGATCTAGAAACATATTACAGCCCGGAAGCATTTATCAGAGTAGACGTGGATGACCCCCACAAATCAATTGAAATCATTGAACAAGCGATTATTGAACATGTATATGAAAAGCGGACTAAAGCGATCAAAATAGCGCGAGAACTCACGCTCAACACATACAATATATTCGCGGTTATGGCTGACTTTTGCAACGCAAACGCTGATACCCCATGTGTTGCAGAACGGGTAATGCTTAAGCCGGAAATGAAACGACGCGCAGTCCCACAGATTGTTGCGGAAACGTTACGCTCTCTACCCGGTATCTATCACGTGGCCCGATGGATGTACCGTAAACAAATCAAAAAACACCATGATTAATAATAAAAAAGTCGTCGCGATCATCCCGCTTCGGGGAAATTCAAAAAGGATTCCCGGTAAAAACATTAAAACCTTCCACGGAAGACCTTTGGCCTATTGGGTTGCGCATGCCGCAAAACAATCAAAATATATTGATGCGATCCACGTCTCTACAGAAGATGAAAAGATTAAACAAACCATGGCCGCACAAGGACTGAATCTTACGATCAGCCACCGCCCTAAAGAACTAGCGCAAGATACCACCCCCGAAGAGCTCGTCCACCTACACTTCATGACACAAGTCCCGTTTGATATATTGGTAATCCTGCACGCAACCAACCCCCTCACTACGAGAGACGACATAGACCGCGCCATTGAAACACTTGAAGAGAAAAAAAATGACGCCTTAGTTACCGGGACTTTGCACAAACGGTTCTATTGGACAAAAAATGGAAAGCCTCTCAATTACAACCCGAACGAACGGCCCCGAACGCAAGATTTTGAAGGAACTATCACCGAGAATGGTGCGTTCTACATCACCAGGAAATCAACCTTGCAAAATCATAAGAATTTTCTTGGGGGCTCAATCGGCATGTTTGAAATGAAACCTGAACAATCAATTGATATTGATACTCCCGAAGACTGGGCGGGCGCAGAAGAACTATTCAAAAAAATTAAAGGGTTATGAAATACAAAAAACCTAACGTAATCGCGGAAATCGGATGCAACCATATGGGCGATATTGAGATTGCCAAAGAACTTATTAAGCTTGCAAAAGATTCTGGCGCGGACGTCGTCAAATTCCAAAAGAGAAATCCAAGAGAACTTCTGACAAAAAAACAGTACCAAACCCCCCATCCAAACCCGCAAAATTCATTTGGAAATACCTACGGAGCCCATCGCGAATATCTTGAGTTTAGCGTCGCAGACCATGAAAAACTGCTAACGTATGCTCAAAAAATCGGTATTGAATATTCATCATCAGTCTGGGACGTAACATCGGCAAAAGAAATAATCCGTCTTAATCCCCGATTTATAAAAGTCCCTTCCGCAAGTAACAATCATTTCAAGATGCTAGAGCTCTTGCGCGATACATATAAAGGAGATATCCATGTGTCGGTCGGAATGACAACGCCGAAAGAAGAAGAAGCGCTCGTCGCCTTCTTTGAGAAAACCGGAGCGGCAAAGAAACGCCTGGTGCTCTATGCATGTACGTCGGGATACCCTGTTGATTTTAAAGACGTGAGCCTGCTTGAAATAACACGGCTAAAGGAAACCTATGGGGAACGCGTAAAAGAAATCGGGTTCTCGGGACATCATAATGGCATTGCGATAGACATAGCGGCATACACCCTCGGAGCAGTGTGGGTTGAACGACACTTTACTAAAAATAGAACATGGAAAGGTACCGACCATGCCGCATCGCTTGAACCACAAGGATTATCCAAACTGGCTCGCAATTTACATGCTACGCACATTTCCCTCTCCTTTAAACGTGAACCTATTCTTCCGGTCGAAAAAGAACAAAGAAAGAAATTAAAATACAAACCAAAATGAAAAAACCCGTAGTAAAAAATAATTCGGTGTTTGAATATGAAAATGGATTCATGATGACCAGCGGCATTGACCGTATGGGGAAAATTCTCGCACACTATGAGTTGTATAAGAAAATCGCCGACCTGCCGGGTGCAGTCGTTGAATGCGGGGTTTTTAAGGGAAACTCTCTCATTCAATTCGCGACGTTTAGAAATCTAGTGGAAACTCCCCACAGCCGAAAGATCATCGGATTTGATACGTTTGGCAAAGTACCCCCAACAAAATTCAAGGACGATAAAAAATACTTGCAACGTTTTGTCTCTAGTGCCGGCAACGAAGCGTTGAGCACCACGGCACTCGAGCATATCCTTGATGCGAAAAAAATCACAAACGTAGAACTGGTAGCCGGCGATGTTGTAAAGACCGTGCCGCGCTATCTGCGCGACAATCCCCACCTCAAAATTGCCTTACTGCATATAGACACTGACATTTATGAACCAGCCAAAACAATCCTTGAAACGCTCTACCTGCGTGTGGTGAGAGGCGGAATCATCGCCTTTGACGACTATGGAACGTTCCCCGGGGAGACAAAGGCTGTGGATGATTTCTTTGCGAAAATGAACGTCAGAATTGAGAAATTTCCATGGAGCCATATTCCATCTTTTATTGTAAAACCATAACTATCGTATGAAGCGCACAGAGAACATCATACGGACTGCGGCTGACCCCGAACGACTCTACCTTAGAGGCCTTGAATTTGATATGCCTGACGGCACACATGTTTCTGTACAAAAAAGCGACGTCCCGTCAGCCGACATGAAAGATTCAGTGGTGCGGCATAAAGGACGGTATTCGCTCGTGGGTTTTTACTGCCGCCCCAACGACCATGTCTTAGACTTCCCATGCGGGAGCGGATACGCGGCAGAGATACTTGCGCCGTTTGGAATCGTGTATAAAGGCATGGATGACGATGCTATTACGATTGAATACGCGCGTCGGATATACGGAAATAAGACAACTTCGTTCTTGTCGGGAGATCTAACAAATCCTGAATTGCCCTCCGCACAGTTTAACGTCATCGGCTGTATTGAGGGGATTGAACACATAGAATCAAAATACCAAGGGCCACTTATCAAAGCTTTTTTAAACGCTCTTAAGCCTGGCGGCACACTTATTGTAAGTTCGCCTGAAAACCCTACCGGGAAATCCGGCCCCAGCATGCATAATCCGTATCACAAGTACGAGCTCACGCGAAATGATTTCTTGGCTCTTCTTACAGACCACTTTGGAGCTGGAAACGTAGAGTTACTCACCCACAAAGCAACCTTGAGTACCGGAGTGCTGACTACCTGTTTTTATGGTGTATGTCACAAAAAATAGAAAAACCCCATGACTGAAAAAAACCCGACTATTCGAGGATTTATAAAGGGTATTATACCGCGGGGCAAGCCCCGCATGAAAAACGCGCTGTGCGCGTACTCACCCGCGGCAAGCCGTGGGGTAGTAAACCCTTTGTTGCCGTCGCTCGCTCGGGAGAGAAAAAGAAGATACTTTTTCTCTCCACTCACTCGCTTGGCAATAAAAAGACTTACCGTGGTTGGGCCACTGTTCATTGAACTTGCAGATTTCTACCGAACACAGAAACATGCTCTGCGCAAATACCTGTTCTATCTTCGCCACCGACAGAAACTCAAACCAAACGCCGAGCTTAAAAACAAGTTTCTCGGAAAGCGGTGCTTTATTCTCGCCTGCGGCCCCTCAATAAAAACGCAAGACCTTAAGAAACTAGAGGGAGAATTCTGTATTAGCGTCAGTAATTTCTTTGTGCATCCTGATTTTAAGATTATTAAACCGGAATATCATGTCTTTTCAGAATCACATGCTCCGATCACAAAAGAACAAATGAAGGCGTGGCTGGAGGATGCCGAAAGACACCTGCCCGAGGGGCAAAAAGTCATGATGTCTGTACATGACCGCTCCTTGTCGCAAGAATTCAAACTGCTCAAGAAACAACGGATTTATTTTTATGTGTTTTCACAAAGCCAAATTTCAGCGGAGAGTCCTATTGAGTACACAAAACAAATTCCACTTATACAGACAGTTGCACACCAAGCAATATACTTAGCACTCTATAGCGGAGCGAAAGAAATCTATCTAGTAGGTTGCGACCATGACTGGATATTACACTATGGAGAAAACCGACATTTTTACGCCGAAAATGAGAGCGAGCTTACTCGAACGGGCCTAAACCAGTGGGGTACCGATCTGGGAACAGAATTTGAATCCTATGTAAGACTCTGGAATATCTACAAAGAAATCAAGCGGTATGCAACTGTGCGCGAGGTGCTCGTTATGAATGCTACTCGGGGAGGACTTTTGGATGTTTTCCCTCGCAAAAATCTGGATGAAGTATTAAATAAAAAATGAAACGATATCCATTAAAAATCATAAAGGCGATGACACCTCCAATAATCTGGGATATGGCTCATTCTATTGCACATCCGCAACCCAAACAATACAGCGGGGACTACAAGACATGGAGCGAGGCACGAACCCTAACCACTGGCTATGATACACCTCTCATTCTGGAGAAAGTGAAAAATGCGGCACTAAGAGTCAAACATGGTGAAGCCGCCTTTGAACGCGACTCGGTTAATTTTGATCACATAGAATATTCATGGCCTGTGCTTGCGGGACTACTGTGGATTGCCAGTGTGAATGAAAACACCTTAAGCGCCATTGATATTGGAGGATCATTAGGTTCCAGTTATTACCAAAACAAAAACTTCCTCTCACACGTGAGACCTCTTACCTGGAGTATCGTTGAGCAGAAACATTTCGTCCAATTCGGAAACCAACACCTCGCTGATGAACATTTGAAATTTTATGATGACTTAAAAAATTGCGCTGCTGTAGTACACCCACAGGTGATACTGCTTTCGAGCGTGCTTCCATATCTTGAAAAACCGTACGACCTCCTGCATACAATCAAAGAGTTGCGCCCGCAATACATTATTGTGGATAGAACCCCTTTCTTTACAGGAAATACACCAGACCGCATTACGATTCAAAAATCTTCACCAAAAGTCTATGATGCAAGCTATCCTGCGCGGTTTCTTAATGAAAGAAAGTTTCTTCGTTTCTTTACGTCAGACTATGAAATAGTTGCCGATTGGAAAGCACTCGCCGGAGATATCAACCTTGGTAAAGAAACCGCAACTGACAAAGGTTTTATATTTAAAATAAAATGAACATCATTCAAACCATACTCAATAGAAATGAATTGAGAGCGAGACCGCCTGTGTTGCTTGATATTGGAGCGTCGGGAGAAGTATATGGCCCTTGGAAAGAAATCGCTCCCTATTCCATTTGTATTGCCTTTGATCCCGATAGCCGAGAAATGAAACACCTTACCGAAAACACTTCCCCTTTCAAAGAGCTCTACATTCGCGATTCAGTTGTTATCCCTGGTAAAGAAAAAACAGCTGACTTTTATCTTACCGCCTCACCTTTCTGTTCAAGCACCTTGAAACCAGATACCGAAAAAACTGCGCACTGGATCATAGGTCCACGGTTTGAAGTAGAAAAAAGAGTCACGCGTAAGGCTGAAAATATAAACGACGTGCTCTCCGAAATCAAGCTTGATAGGATTGATTGGTTCAAAACTGACTCACAGGGAACCGATTTAAGTCTTTTCCAGAGCATAGGGTCGCTCGCCTATACAGTGATGGTGGCTGACTTTGAACCCGGGATTATTGACGCGTACCATGGTGAAGACAAGGCTTGGCAGGTTTTGCGGTATATGGAAAAGATGCCTTTTTGGATGACTACTATGAGAGTGATGGGTGTCAGACGCCTAAAGAATGAGATAAAAAAATCACTCTCCGCATCAGAAAACAGAGCACTGAGTACTGCGACCTCTGAAGCTCCGGGCTGGATAGAAATGTCATTTGTAAATGAAATGACTGACAAAAGCTTTACCATTCGAGAATATTTACTGATGTGGATTTTTGCCACATTGAAAAGACAAGACGGGTTCGCTCTTGAGATTGCAGAAAGAGGAAGCGCCTTATTTAATGACCCTCTGTTCCAAGAACTCGCCGCTGAAAGCAAAAAGCTCGTCAATCAACGATATCGCTACAATCGTGTTGCTGGAAAGATATTGAGGGTACTACATACCACAAAAAAGATGTTAAAAGGGATTCTACAACAATGAATGCACATCTCAATTTTTGTACGCTTTTTGATAAAGGCTTTCTTATAAAAGGCTTGGCTCTTCATCACTCTTTGAGTACACACATAGGAAAATTTACCCTCTGGATTTTGTGCATGGATGACCTCACCTACCAGACACTTGAAAAATTACGTTTGCAAAACGTTCAGTTGATAACGCTAAAAGAATTTGAAGATGACGAGTTGAAAGAAATTAAAAAAACTCGTAGTCAAAGAAAATACTTCTTTACCATCTCCCCCTCCCTCCCGCTTTATATCCTCACCTACAAAAATGTTGAACATATTACCTATCTTGATGCTGATTTATATTTCTTTTCTTCACCAGAAATTATTTACAAAGAAATGGGAGCTCATTCCATTATGATAATTCCACACAATCTTGTGGCTACACGTAAAGCAAAAGAAAAAGAGGTGGGTACATACAATGTTGGCATGCTCATCTTTCGAAATGACACATACGCGCTTGAGTGCCTCCATTGGTGGCGTATGCAATGTAACTTATACTGTGACGACACGGAAAGACCTGGACACTATGACGACCAAGGGTATCTTGATTATTTTGAAGAGAAATTCAAGGGCGTGTATATATTAAAAAACCGAGGGGCAAATGTGGCACCATGGAACATTCAGGGAATGCCCATCTACACGAAAGAAAAAGAGGTGTATGTGGGCCCAGACAAGCTTGTATTCTTCCATTTTTCAGGCTTTGGACTATACCCGAGATCAATGATTCTGCCCTATGGGCCACAAACGTTTCGTGAGTATACACGCTCATCGCCTGCGAAAGATCTCATGTACAAACCCTATGCACAATGCCTCTACCAAATGCTTGAGAGCGTAAGAACGGTAGAACCTGACTGGCAGTATGGAGTAATAGTACGGCCCGGATTCAAGCAGAACAGCGAACAATTTTTTAACAACTCAATATACTACCCAGGCCGCAGATTAGTAAAAACAATCTTGTCGCCCCTGTTGAAAAAAATAAAAACTAAACAATTACTATGAAAAAACTCTATACCATAATAAAATTCCCATCCTTTGAAACCAAAAATGGAGCTCTCACTATGTTTCAAGAAGGAAAGAACGCGGGCGAGGTTCCGTTTACCATAAAGAGAACTCTCGTAACTAAATGCACAGAAAGTAGCGAGCCGAGAGGTGCTCACACTCATCACCAGAGCAGACAGGTTTTTATGGTTCTTTCAGGAGGATGTGATGTAGAATTGGACAACGGCGCTGAAAAAACCACCGTGACGCTTTCACATCCGGAAGAAGGTCTCGTGCTTGAACCGTATGTATGGCACGTTATGAAAAATTTCAAAAAAGATACCGTCACACTCGCCCTCTTTGACAGTCTCTATGATGAAAAAGATTACATTAGAAACTACGAGGAATTCAAAAAATGCCTAAAAAAATAAAGGGTATTATACCGCGGGGCAAGCCCCGCATGAGGGACACGCTCCCCGCGTACTCACCCGCGGCAAGCCGTGGGGTAGTAAACCCTTTGTTGCCATCGCTCGCTCGGGAGATAAAAAGAAGATACTTTTTCTCTCCGCTCACTCGCTTGGCAATAAACTCAAAAAAGACACGTGCGGAGAACGGGCGTATGTTTAATCCTTCCGTCTTAACGGCAGTTCCATTTTTCAACGCAACCAGACAAATCAAGGAGCTCGGCTATGAGCTTACTTCCGCGATACAAAGAGTGCTAGACTCAGGAAAATTCGTCATGGGAAAAGAAGTGGAAGCGTTTGAGACTGAATTTAGTTCGTATATAGGCATGCAATATGGGGTTGGGGTGAATTCCTGCACTGACGCCCTTAAAATCGCTCTCAAGGCATTGGGAATAGGCACGGGAGATGAAGTCATCACGGTCTCAAACACAGCAACCCCAACCGCAAGCGCAATCAGAGAAGTAGAGGCCACACCTGTATTTGTAGACGTTGATGAATATTTTCTGATGGACGTCTTAAAACTTGAAGCTGCCATAACAAAAAAAACGAGGGCTATCGTTCCTGTACATCTGTATGGGCAAGGAGCAGATATGGAAGCGGTGATGAAAATCGCACACAAACATCATTTGAAAGTCGTGGAGGATTGCGCTCAATCAAGCGGAGCGATGATTGGAAATAAAAAAGTCGGAAGTTTTGGAGATGCCGCCTGTTTCAGTTTTTACCCGACTAAAAACTTGGGAGCGTTGGGGGATGGTGGCCTGATACTCACCCATGACAAACTAACCGCGGATAAATGCCGGGCGCTTAGAATGTACGGCATGGAGGGTTCGTATCACGCAAATTTTGAAGGATACAACAGCCGCCTTGATGAGATACAAGCCGCAATACTTCGAGTAAAATTGCCACACCTTGATGTGTATAATCAAAAACGTCAAGAGATTGCAAGTCGCTATAGCAAAGAAATAAAAAACCCTCTGATAGAACTCCCGCGCACGAGGCCAAACGCATCACATATCTTCCATCTCTTCGTGATTAAGGTTGACACGCGAGAAAGATTTCTTGAATACCTCAAAACAAAAGGCATCGGCTACGGCATCCACTACCCCACCCCCATCCACCTGCAAAAAGCATACAACTTCCTCGGGTATGCAGAGGGTTCGCTGCCTCGCACAGAAGCAAACGCGGGAAAGATTGTCTCATTACCTTTATTCCCCGAGCTTACTGAAGAAGAGGTCGACCATGTTATACAAATTATTAATGACTTTACGTAAATGAAAATTCTTGTTGCAGGTGGTGGTGGATATTTAGGTACGAGACTGGTATCAAAACTTATTGAAGAAAAACATCAAGTAGAAGTGCTTGACCTCTTTTGGTTTGGCAATTATTTACCAAAGGGTGTACCCGTACATAAAAAAGATGTGATTGAAGCAGACGAAGCATTTCTACAAGAGTATGATCAGGTGATTTTTGTTGCAGGACTTTCAAACGATCCGATGGCCGAATTTTCTCCCGCTATGAACTTCGTGTCAAATGCTGCCGGCCCAGCCTATCTTGCATATATGTCTAAAAAAGCTGGAGTGAAAAGATTCATCTACGCAAGTTCCGGTTCGGTCTACGGCATGACCGGAAAAAAACTGCTGACTGAAGACACACTTCCCGCAAGTACCAATCCGTATGGTATTTCAAAAGCACAAGGAGAATATGGTGTGATGCATCTCCAAGATAAAAACTTTTCAGTAATCAGTTTCCGTCATGGGACTATTTCAGGTTTTAGCCCGCGGATGCGCTTTGATCTCATCATCAATACCATGTATATGCGGGCCATGACTGAAGGCAAATTGATCATTAATAACCCTAGTATTTGGCGTCCAATCCTCGCTATTTCAGACTCGGTAGATGCGTATGCGAAAGCAGTATCAATGCCACAAGAAATAAGCGGGGTGTACAATCTAAGTTCTGGAAATTTCTCGGTAGGCGAGGTAGGGAAAGCTCTCGCGAAACACTTCAAACAGACTCATGGTGTCACGTTAGACATACATCTGAATCACACGAATGACCTGCGCGACTACGCAATGTCTACAAAAAAGATTGAGCGTGAGCTTGGTATTAAAGCAAAAGGAACAGTCCAGTCTATTTTGGATGAACTAGACGCACACATCGGTAAGAATTTTGATTTTTCTTCTGAAAAATATTACAACATCTTGATTTTTAAAAAGATGTTCCGCACCTAACCCAATGAAAACTTACATTCTCGGAATTTCTGCCTACTATCACGATTCCTCGGCGGCACTTGTTTGTGACGGAGAAATTGTAGCCTGCGCGCAAGAAGAGAGGTTCTCAAGAAAAAAAGCTGACCACAGATTCCCAAAATCTTCAGTTGAATACTGCCTTGCAGAAGCTGGAATCAAGATAAGCGACGTTACGTATGTTGTATTTTATGAAGACTCGCTTAAAAAATTCAACCGTCTTTGTGAATCCTATTTACAATTCCTTCCTAAGGGTTTTAAATTCTTCAGTGATTCTTTTTATGCGTGGTCAACATCCAAGATAGATATGAAATCCCAGATCCTAGGCGAGTTGGGGTCTGCGTTTCGGGGAGAATTTTATTTTACGCACCATCATGCTGCCCACGCAGCAAGCGCGTTCTTCCCCTCCCCATACCAAGAAGCAGCGATACTCACCCTAGATGCGGTTGGAGAGTGGTCCACCAGCTCTCTCGGCTATGGCACGGGCAACAAAATTAGAATATTAAAAGAGATGCGCTTCCCCCACTCCCTAGGAATGCTCTATTCGGCATTTACCTATTACAGTGGATTTAAAGTGAATTCTGGAGAATATAAGCTTATGGGACTCGCACCTTACGGAAAACCAAGATACGCCGATTTGATAAAAAGACATCTCGTCAACATATATGAAGACGGCTCCATGTTCATGGATATGACGTATTTCAATTACGGCCACGGCTCTACGATGACTTCACCGAAATTTCATGCCTTATTCGCGGGAGAACCTCGTAAACCTGAAACAGAAATCACTGAGAAAGAAATGGACTTGGCGGCTTCCATTCAAGTGGTAACTGAAGAAATCGTCTTAAAGGCGGCCACTTTTGCCCATACAGAGACTGGCTCAAAAAACTTGGTGCTGGCTGGCGGAGTTGCTTTAAACTGCGTAGCAAACGGTATCTTACTGCGTGAAGGACCATTTAAAAATATCTGGATCCAGCCTGCAGCCGGTGACGCCGGGGGGTCTTTAGGAGGGGCGTTATTGCTTTGGTATCAGGAATTGGGCAACGATAGAAAGCCCTTAAAAAGCGATTCTCAAAAAGGTTCTCTTCTCGGACCACGTTTTTCAAACAGTGAAATAGAGAGTCTTTTGAACAGCCGTGCCCTTATGTATGAGTACCAGCGTGACGAATCAAAACTTCTAAGCGAAGTTACAGAGATGCTTACGGATGAAAAAATAATAGGATGGTTTCAGGGCAGAATGGAATACGGCCCACGCTCACTTGGATGCCGAAGTATTATCGGCGATGCGCGTTCAAAAAAGATGCAACAGATTATGAATCTTAAAATAAAATTCCGTGAATCATTTCGGCCCTTTGCCCCCAGCGTACTGCACGAACACGTGCATGAATTCTTTGAGGTTGCTAAAAATAGCGATGACCCTTATATGTTGTTTGTAGCCAACCTAAAAAAGCAGTTACGCTCTGTTCTTTCCCCACAAGATAAGCTGGATATGAAAAACACGGACTTACGGATACGCGTATCAGTCCCCCGTTCAAGCGTGCCGGCAATCACTCATGTTGATTATTCAGCAAGGATACAAACCGTGGACGAAGAACGTCATGGGCGCTACTACCGATTGTTAAAAAGATTTTACGACC
Source organism: Candidatus Taylorbacteria bacterium RIFCSPHIGHO2_02_FULL_46_13 (assembly GCA_001821015.1). GTDB lineage: Bacteria > Patescibacteriota > Minisyncoccia > Phycocordibacterales > DSPV01 > 2-02-FULL-46-13. The sequence goes on along the minus strand of MHRQ01000020.1, from coordinate 61,087 downwards.
AGACGGGTTGCCCCCTCATCGTCAACACGAGTTTCAACATCCGAGGTGAACCGATCGTTTGTGACCCTGAAGACGCGATTCTTTGTTTCTTAGCGACTGATATGGACTGCCTCGTCCTTGAAAATTTTGTGATTAGAAAAGAACAGCAGGACAAAAGTCTCCTCGCCTATGCGCGCATACGCGGTGAGATGCACAAGGCGCTGTATGCACTGGATTAAAAAATATATGCATCCCCTTCCTGTTCTAAATAAAAGAAATGTCAGAGCGCTCTGGTTTTCGGTATTTATCTTTCTGCTCTTACTCTACCTGATAGCAATCTGCCTGACATTTCCAATCCCCTATCCATTTTGGACGCTAGTGATTCTCACCGTACTCTTTTTCGGTGTTCCTTATTCAATAAAGAAATTTGCTTATAAAGTATGGCCTAAGGTCTCATCAAGGGTGTCCAAATTTGGGAAAAAATATACGCTCCGAGTAATATATAGCATTGTCTTGCCATTAATCAGATTAGCCGGCACTAACCTTACGGTACAAAAAACCACTATGGCTACCCTATGGCAGAATTGGGAACAAAAAAACCAACAGGTCATCTCAAAACAAAGCGGCAATCACTGGCTTGTGCACTACATAACGTGGGCATACCGCTCAAGAAATCTATGGGCTCTATTTCTTCTTCCTTTTATAACCATATTGAGAAATCTTGAAGAATCACCCGATGACCAGCCGCCAGAAGCGCTTTTACTATATACCTTATATTGAGTTCTCAAATGGCTTTTGTAAGATTTATCTTGTCACTGCTCGCATCCCTGGTAGGGATTGTATTCATGATTCCCATGGCGGCGCTGCTTTTTCCATTCTGGTACATCTCTGTGCTTGTAAAAATTTCCGAGAAACTCAAGCCAAAGATAGTAGTCTGGGAAGATATCATTCAATTTGATCAGCGATTAGGCTGGCGCGTCAAACCGAAGGTGGATGCCCACATGGAAGTAGACAATGTATATCACCTCACCACCGGCGAAGAAGGGTGGCGAGGAAATTTCAACCTGAAAGAAAGCACGGTGGTTGCCGTTGGAGACTCCTTTGTCTTTGGACAAGGCGTGGATGATAAAGACTATTTTGCCAATCTAACGCACAGCGCCCACGTCAAGCCGCTTGGAGCACCGGGCTATGGCGCAACTCACTACTTACTGCTGTTGCAGAGTCTGACCACTGAATTAAAAGGAAAGCTGGTGATCTGGTTTGTCTATACGGGAAACGACTTTAGAGAAAGTATCCGTCCGAGTTCATACGGTAATAAATCTCCCTATGTCTTTTACAACAGAAAGAGAGGGCAGTGGGAAATACAGACGGACCATATTAACCCCCAGAGGTTGCCGTTCAATTTTGAAAAGAGCTACAACGTATCCATACCGGAACTTGCTGATTTATTTTCTAAAAATCACCTGTCAGAATACGCATACGCTGCATTTGAATACCTGGCAAAAGAAGCACAGAAACATTGTGATACGCATGGTGCAAAATTTGTTATTATTACCACACCCGTTCGATGGTTTTTAGATGGAAATTATACGTTCAAAATAAAACGCCACGCATCAAAGCCAGACGATTTTTCGGTCAAATATCCCGACGAGCAGGCAGCAATAATATGCAAACGCAATGGTATCGTATGCAAATCATGTTTTGACGAATTCTCGCTTGATGATTTCCTGCCGAGAGACTTGCATTGGTCGCGTAAAGGCAACCAGACGGCTGCAAACATCATTGACGCGCTCTATCGTTCGTTTGTGAGAGGAGAATTAAACTAATATGATTATCATGAAACTTGAGGGGGGCTTGGGAAATCAACTGTTCCAGTATGCGCTGGGACGCGCTCTCTCGTCTGCACTTTCTACAGAGCTTACCTTAGATACTTCCTACTATAAAACAAGTCCCAACCGAGCCTACGAACTTGATAACTTCAATATCGCCGCGCGCGTGGCTGATGATGACGAAATACAGAGATTCCTCTCGCCCGTCAGCAAAATCATGGATCGTTTCCGAAATTCTTATGCACGACTCATCATCCGAGAACAAGAAGAATTCGTCTTTGATGAACGAATACGTGCTCTGAAAGATGGCCATTATGTTGTCGGGTACTGGCAAAATGAACGATACTTTAAATCAATTGAACGAACGCTTAAAAAAGAGTTGAACCTCACGCAACCGTTGAGCAAGCTCGCAGGAACGTGGAGTGAAAAAATAAAAACAGTGAAAAGCTGCTCGTTGCATGTGCGCCGTGGCGATTATGTAACGAACAAAAAAATCCAGCGAACGCACGGCAATCTGCCCACTGCATATTATCAAAAAGCTACCGAACTGATTTCAAAAAAGAGACCCGGGGTAGAATTCTTCGTGTTTTCAGACGATATCGCATGGGTTAAAGAAAACCTGCGTCTCAACGTCCCCCTAAATTTTATTTCTGACACTGAAATCAAAAATACCGAGGCGCTCGTGTTGATGAGCCGATGCAACGACACTATTATCGCAAACTCCACCTTTTCATGGTGGGCCGCGTGGCTCAATGAAAATCCGTTGAAGACAGTCATCGCTCCCCGACAATGGTTTGCCGATGCGTCAAAAGACACCAGCGACCTCTTACCAGAAGCATGGGTAAAAATATAAAAAGTTATAAAGTTTTTAAAGTTCATCAAGTGTATCAAGCAAAAAAATGAAAATTGAGAATTTTGACGAATTACATTCATTGTGTTTAGAAATTTCCAGACTCTTGTCAGGCCTCATCAAAACTTTATAACGTAACGGACTTTATGAACTTTATAACTTTACAAACGTGATGAACTTACCTGTCCCCAAAGTAAGTGTTCTCATGCCGGTCTATAATGCATCTCTCTATGTGAGGGAAGCAATCCAAAGCATCTTAAACCAAACCTTCACGGATTTTGAACTGATTGTGGTAGACGATGCCTCCGCTGACGACAGTGCGTCAGTGATCCGAAGCATTCATGATGAGCGGATCCGATTTGTACAAAACCACCAAAACAAAGGAATCGTGCATGTTCGCAATCAACTGCTCTCCTATGCGCGCGGCGCCTATATCGCGATACTTGATGGAGATGACATCGCGTATCAGCGACGTTTGGAAATACAGGTTGCGTATTTAGACAAAAATCCCAGCTTCGGGTTACTCGGGACATGGACCGAAGTTATTGATAAAGACGGAACGCGCACCGGTATCGCGTGGAAAGATACGTTTGCATCGGAGAAAATTCCGATGATGCTGCTCTTTCACAACTGTTTTACTCAGTCGTCAGTTATGCTCCGCAGAGTTGCAATTCCACCGGATGGATATCGTCAGCGCGTGGAACTTGCGGAAGACTACGATCTCTGGATTCGTATATCCGAAAAATGGAAGTGCGCGAACCTACCGCCCGTGCTTACCGCATACAGAAGGCATCCGGAAGGCATCACCAGCACGGCGAAAGACCGCAATCATGCCGCGATAGAGACAGTGGCACGCGATACTCTTACCCGATTAGGCATCAACCCTGAGCCACCGGAGTATCTTATACATAAGACAAATTACGGATACGGTAGAGCGGATATAATAGACTTCTTGGAGAAAAGGGAACGGTGGCTAACACGCCTGCGCGAAGCAAACATCATGAAAAAAATATACGATGAAATGCTTTTTTCTGAAGTTCTTGCCGAACGCTGGCTCATTTCTTGTAGCTTTAATGCACGCGGAGGGTTCTCCGTGTGGAAATGCTATTGGAAATCACCTCTCGCGGATTCCCTTCCGCTTAGAAAAAATCTTAAGGAAATCGCAAAGTTTGCACTTAAAACGGTTTTGAAAAAATAGTCACATAAGTGTGTTCGTTCTTCGAACTCCAATGAAACTCCCCGCAGCAGAGCTGACGGGGTATCGTCAGGAGGCTCCGCCTCTAAATTAGGAGTCTTGAAAACCGAAGGTTTTCAAACTTTCCTACAAGGTTCCCCGCCCCAAGGAGCGGGGTATAGAAGAAAATAAAAACAGTACCTATCTTTAATTATGCTATAGCATATCTATTAATAGGAGAGAGTTTATAACTCTCGCATACAAGCTCCCACTCAAATCCTAAAGGGTGTGGCCACTAAAGAATTTCGAGCTCCATCACACTAGCCAAGCTGAAACTCCTTTTTAAGAAAGACATCATTCTCTATCTCGTCCGCGATGATGTAGAGTAAATCCTTCCCTATCTTGAAATCGGCCTTCAAAAGCGCGATCAGATCTTCGCAGTCATACGGGTAAACCCACACACTGTCTTGCAACCGATGGAAACCAATCGAACCCAACGTGCGCCGAACTTTGTCCCGCGTCACCTTTTTTTCTTCTCTAATATCAAAAATTAGTATCCTCCACTTCTTATCCCACTTTTTCGGACGAGGTAGAGGAACACTGCCGATTTGCATAATCTCAAGCTCACGCTTCCCCCTCTCAGTTATCTTCCAAAAATTACCTTCGTATACAATCAATCCCCGCTTGGCTAAACGTCGGCGCGCCGCATAAATAGCGTTCTCTGACGAAAGTCGTTTGTTATTGGGGGCATTCAGAGATTTCAATACACCTCGCACTAGTCCTTGGGGATTGAGCGCACCCGCAACGGCAACTGCTAAGGTTGTGATGATTGCGCGTGTAATCTTGGTATTTCTGGTTCGTATTCTAGATTGCTGTTCAAGTGTTCCCATGGTGTTGCCCTATTAATTAATCAGCCAACCTGCAATAAAGCTACGAGGAAGGCTTTTCTAACCTTCTTATCCACTATACACACTATTAATAATTACGCTATAGCGTAACTATTAATAGTGTGTATAGTGTCTATATGTGTGTGGGGGGACAACATTTATTTACACTTGAGTCTGGGGTTTTTCTCTCTAAAAAGAATTAAACCAGCGAATCGGGATGCGTAGAAAGATAATCGCGATACCACGCAATGGTTTCCTCGAGACCTTTCTCCAAGGTAAATTTCGGCTTCCAGCCAAGAACGGTATGCGCTTTGGATGCACTTACATATCGCGAATGGATATCGCCCGGCGCGATCGTCTGCACCTTGGGTGTGAGGTGACTACACTTCATGAGTTTCTGAATCATCCCGACAAGCTCAAGAACCGTCAGAGGATGCTCAAGGCTTACGTTGAAGGCCTGGCCATGTATTTTCTTATCGGAAAGAGCCTCTGCCATCTTCATGTAACAATGGCTGATATCTTTGACGTACATGTAATCACGCAAAAAATCACGCACAAACCGGCCTTCGCTACGGATGATTGGTCGCTGATTTTTAAGAAAACTACGAATCGTGTGAGGAACGAGGCGACCCCAATTAAGATCAGCTCCGCCGAAAATATTTCCGCTTCGCAACAGAGCAACCGGCAAACCGTACGTATGATGATACGCTTGAGCCATGAGGTCTGCACAACTTTTTGATACTTCGTAGGGATGTCTGCCGGTCAAAGGCGTGCGTTCCGAAAACGGCAGCGTTTCGTGCAGGCCGTAGGCTTTTTCACTCGAGGCAATGACAACTCGTTTCACTATATCGCCATGAAGACGGCATGCTTCAAGCAGATTGTAGGTGCCGCGAATATTCGTTTCAAATGTCGGTAAGGGGTTTTGGTGCGCGACGCCCACAATGGACTGCGCAGCTAGATGGAAAACCGTCTCCACCTTGTACGACGAGATTGCTCTCTCAAGGCTCGCAAAATCTTCTACATTCCCCTTTACCAGAAAAACACCTCGAAAATCTCCGGAGTACGAAAAAACAGACGGTGAATCGCTTCCGCGCACAAACGCGACAACGCGCGCACCCGCAGCAATTAAATCCTTCACCAGCCAAAAACCGACCATGCCGGTTGCTCCTGTAACAAGCACGCGTTTGTCATGCCAGAAATTATTTTTCTTTGATGTCATTTCGCTAGCGCAAATCAAGAGAAAGCTGATCAATCCCCTTCGCTTTCAAAATGAAATTACATAAATCTCGCACAGCCCCTTGTCCGCCTGCACGCGTAGCAACAAAATGCGAAAAGGATTTGATGGCCTCTTCCGCCCCTATCGGGCATGCTCTAAAAGCTACTTTCTCCATCACTTTGTAATCGCCAATGTCATCACCCATGTACGCGCACTCGTCCCATGAAAGATTTCGAGACTTGATCCACTTCTCTACTGCATCAACTTTCCCTTGACCGATAACGTCAGTCACCAGCTCCATCGGTTGCCACATACCGGATTTAACGGAAGGCAAGCTGTTCATCTTGGCCACAAAGATCTCGGCAAACGCTGACTTTTCTGCCGTTATCAACGCCACCTGTACACCTGCCGAACGCAAAAGTGAAATACCTTGCCCATCAATGAAACTGCGTTCTTTAAGAGCCTCGCCAGCGGCATCGAAAAAGACCTGACTGGTGAATATAACACCATCACCGTCAAACACCACTGCTTTGATGTTGCGTGCTAAAACTACTTGAAGCGTGTCCGATTGTTTGTTCATACGAGAAAAACTGTATCAATATTTACCAAAAAAGTCAATGATTCGCCTCGCTCGTTTATTCCAAGAATGATTTTGTACCAACTCCTTAGCATGTAGTGCCTTTGTGCGCGCATCTGGCGAAGAAGCGGCTGTCTGAATCCCTTGTGCAAGAAATTTACCATCGCCGGGTGTTACCAAATATGCCGAATCATCATTGAGTAACTCCGTGATAGACTCCAGACGCGATGCCACGATCGGCTTCCCCGCGGCCATATACTCAAAAATTTTTAGCGGAGACATGAGAAACCGATAATGGGGTGTGTCAGGAAATGGAGCGACGAGGATGTCACAGGCCGCCAAATATTCACTCACCTCGCTATGACGCACCCACCCAACAAATGCAACCCGATCGCTTATGTGAAGCGTGCGAGATACTGCTTTGTACGCAGACACGTCATCAGTATTCCCTCCGACAATAAGCAGACGAAAACGCGGTGGCAAGGAAGCAACAGCCTCTAACAAAAGCCCAATTCCCTTCTCCATCCCCATGGTCTTCAGTGCTCCGGCGTACCCGACAAGCACCGTACCCGGAGAAAGGTTAAGCTTCTTGCGAACCGTAACGCCTATCGCCTTAGCAAATCCTTCCACATCCACAGCGTTGGGTTCATAGAAGAGTTTTCTATCGGCAAGGCCAAACTGTCGTGCAAGCTCTCCTTTCTTTGAACGGTTAGTTACTATCACACCCTTCACCAAAGACAGGAGGATGCGATGTAAGAGCGAGTGGCGAGGAAAATCGTGCACTTCATAAAACGTGTTCGGAAAGAAAAACGAAAGGAGTAGCAGGGGGAGCGATTCATTTGAATAGATGACGGTGTGGCGTCTTTTTGCACTGAATAAGATATAGAAGAATGTTGAAATGGAAAATGTACTATAGCTTATTTTAAACGCCATTGTCTTGACGAGCGGGATCTCAAATAAATCAAGTATGGGAACAAACACGGTTCTAAAGTTGCCTTTGATACCGTAACACTGTTCCACCGATTCTTTCAACCGAGCGAGGCGGCGAGGCACGACAACCGTTACCGAAAAACCGTTATCGGCGAAGGCTTGCGCGCTCTCGGCCGCGAACACGGCCGCGGCCTTCTCTCCGGGGAAACGCCCGTGAAATATGAGATACAATGTATTGATTAATGGGTCTGACATTTGGTATATCTTCTTACCTTCTTTGTTCCCCAGATCTTCAACGCTCGACGATAACTGAGACTCCCTTCAACTGAACAACAGTAGAGGCGCAGGTATTCGCAAATGTTATTGCCTTTTCTATATCTCCAGACTTAGCATAATGCACTACCAAGGCTGCAAAGAAACTGTCCCCCGCTCCGGAAGAATCTCTTACTTCCACCTTCCTTGGCACCGGATAAAGATTACCCTGGAAAGTAGCCCCCCGAGCCCCTTTTGTAACGATTATCTTATCTTTGAGCGCATCAGATATATGTGATTTTGACCGTTCGTATTCATAGTTATTTATTTTGATATATTTCGCCTTTGCAGCCCACTCACCTAAAACTTTTTTGGTATCAATAAAGACATTGCTATGATTTTCGCAAATATACCTAATGTCCCCCTCGGTTAAGTATCCTTTATTATAATCAGAAATGGCAATTAATTCATATGTATGAAGCGGTGCCTGTCTGATATGTATTCTCTTTATTCTGTGATCCGTATCAACTCTCAGAAATGCATGATTGCTACTCGCATGCATATACCGCGTCTTAGTAACTTTCTGCCAGCCCGGATTTGTCAGAATCTTACATGCTTTGTAAATACTTCGTATGTTCCGCTCAACATTCTTTGCCATACCGGGATTATCTTTTTGTTCAACAACACTCAGCACTGGAATCGGCACATCAGGAGCCAAACGCTCCGCTTTGCAATATACGAATATATCCCGACAGCTCTCACCGATAACCAATATTTTTTTCATTGTATGGTATCGGTCGGGGCCAAGTGAAGCTCCTCAAAACTCAGCGTTTGATTAATCAAGGGTTTCTTGAATGTGCTAAGGAGCGCGTTAGCAATGTCAACTTTTGTGGGATAAAAAAATTCGGTGAGTGCCGTTGAGGTCGGACAAGGAACATTTGGACAAGAAAGCGCAACCGGATTACTTTTAAGTTTTATAGATTTATTTCTTGCTACCTGTGCGATAACCTCGGACCCTACATTAAATGCCCCGTTCGTAGTATCAACGCATAATAACCTCCCTGTTTTTTTGACCGACTGGAAGATCGTCTTGTAATCAATCGGATTGATGCTCACGATGTCAATGAGCTCAATGTCAACCGTGTCGCCCACGAGAGCGAGCGACTCTCTCGCCGAGAAGAGACCGTCTCCATACGCAACAACCGTCACCTCAGCGCCCTCTTTTATAATAACCGCTTTATCAAGTGGCTCGGAGAATAATTGAACAGGCACATTCTGTTTTATATTGAAAAGCCACCTTGGCTCAAGCATAACCACAGGATTTTTATCCTTAAGAGCCGACACCAGAAGGCCTTTGGCCATTTTTGGTGACGATGGAATGACAACTTTAAGACCGGGAACATTGCCGAAGAGCGCATACAACGCTTGCGTGTGTTGTGGTCCGTTCCCCCACTGCCTACCGACATTTATCCGAAAAACAATAGGAACGGGATGGCCTCCTCCGAACATATAATTCCATTTTGCCGCTTGGGTGAATATCTGATCTGCCGCAAGAAGACTGAACTCAACTCTGCCATGATGAACAATGGGGTGAAGCCCGTTTATCGCGGCGCCAACCGCCATGCCGGTAAATCCGTGTTCGGAAACCGAGACATCAAATACTCGTTCTGGATATGTACTCTTTAGCCCCGCCGTAGTCCCGTCCGCGCCCTTCGGGTATGAAACACCAAGCCCGATAATAAAAACTCTTGGGTCAGCGCCCATCATCTGGTCGGTTGCTTCTTGTATCGCTTCGGAATATTTAATAATTCTCTCAGGCATATAAATTGGTATAGAGAGTTTCTTTTTTCGGATAAGGCGCATCTACTGCACATTGAATGCTCTCGGCCACACTGGTACGAATCTTCTCTTCTAAAGTTACCAACGTGTTTTCAGGTATGCCACTTTCCAACAGGGAGCGCCTTACCTTTTTAATCGGATCTCTCTCCAACCGCCGCTCCAATGGATCTTCTTGCCGATAGCCCGCCGCATCATCAAAGATAGGCGCGCTGTGGGCCATATGCCGATAGGTCATGCACTCAAGCACTGCAGGACCTGCGCCCGCACGAATCCCTTTTGTAAGCATCCGCGCTTTCTCAAACACATCCTCGTAATCATTGCCGTCAGCTTTGAGATACGTTACTCCAAACCCCGTAACAATTTTTTCAACATTATGATTCGCAGACCTCCTCTCTTTCAATGTAGAATTAACCGAGTATAAATTATTCTCTACCACAAAGAGCAAAGGAAGCGCGAACAGCGCAGAAAGATTAAGCGTTTCGTACACAACACCCTCTTCAAACGCACCGTCTCCAAAAAAGACTGCGGTGATATCTTTCCTTTTATTATATTTCTGCTCAAATGCGGCACCCGACGCAAGGGGAACCACACTTCCCAGAATTGGAGTTGAACCGATAAAATTCACGGACGTATCTATCATATGCATAGAACCACCCTTCCCTTTGCTTGACCCGCCTTCCTTTCCAAGTAATTCAGAAATCATGGCACGTAAATCTCCTCCTTTAGCAAGGTAATGGCCGTGAGAGCGATGGTTACCGAGCACCCTATCTTCCTTCCGCAAGTTGTTGCACACACCAACCGCGACCGCCTCCTGACCAACATAAAAATGCACAAAGCTCATTATTTTGTGTTTCAAATACAACTCTACAAGCGCCTGCTCGGTGAACCGAATAAGAAACATCTTTTTATACGCTTCAAGTAGTGGAGTACTCATACAACTACATCTCTATGAGTATGCGGCTTGCTTGTCCTTTTCTAACTAACTCAATGGCATCATTGATCTTATCCAACTTCACCCGATGCGTAATAATATTGTCTATGTTCAATATCCCCGCCTTGTATAGCTTCACATATCTCGGAATATCCCTACTCGGTGAAAACCTGCCGCCTTGTGTCGCTTTAATCATTTTTCCCTCTCCGCCAAATAAATGATTGGCGTTTAAAAGCTCAACACTTTCACCGGGACGAGGTTGCCCGATCATGATGTATCTCCCACTACCGCTTAAGAGAGGCAGTGAATTTTCTAACGCCTGCTTGCTTCCTGAAGTTTCAACGATTACATCAACCTCTCTCATACCGAATTTTTTCTGTAGTTCGTTCTGAATATTGTGTGTTGCGGCGTTGATGTAGAGATGCGCGCCAAGCGACTCGGCCATTTCTTTTTTATGGTCGTAGATATCAACGGAGATGATGGGGTGCGCACTTGCAAGTGTCGCCGCCCGCACGAGGTTGAGCCCGAGGCCACCAGCCCCTATTATCATGACACTCTCACCAAACTTTACATTTGCTTCATCGTTTATAGTGCCAAGGGCTGTGGAGAGCCCACATCCAAGCAAAGCGCAGAACTCATTCGGGGTGTCCTCTGGAACCGGAGTAATCCTATTTTCGGAAACAATAGAATATTCATTAAAAGTCGTGATTTTTCCGCTCTTGATGACTTTTCCATTAAATACATAGCTCGGAAAATCAGACTCAATGCCGTCCCCTTTTCGCCAATGCATGATGACTTTGTCGCCTTTCTTTACGTTCGTTACTCCGACACCCGTAGCTTCTACGATGCCACAGCCTTCATGACCTAAGAGGTGCGGAACAAATTTTGCATTACCTTTATTGCCCGCAATCTCCTGTAATTGCGCTCCGCAAATGCCACTCACCAAAACCTTGACCAAAACCTGACCGAATAATAAATCAGTCAACTGAACATCTCCAACGGTCAATGGACCGTTTATTTTCTCTAATAGTGCCGCCTTCATGTGATTATTTTAGCAGGTTTTTCGCCAATCTACCATGAAATTTTAGAAAATGCTATACTCCATCAAATTAGATGGGGACCTTAATCCAACGCTTCGTTACATTCACCCGGTAAAAGAAACAACCATGTCTCATATCTTGCTACGACACCAATCTGGCTTGGGCGACCATATCATTTGCCACGGAATCATTCGAGAGTATTGTAAAAAATACGAAAAAGTCTCGCTCTTTTCAACCCCCCAAAACTATCCTTCTATATCGTTCATGTATCACGATCTGAAGAATCTTGAAATTATTGCCAAAGATGAGGCGCTGGTAAAAGAATTTATTGCTCTCAACGGCAGCCGCTATGATGAAGTAAAAATCATAGGATTCCAATACCTGGACAGACAATCAGGAACCCCGTTTGAAAAACAGTTTTATGATATCGCTGGAGTAGCTTTCACAAAAAAGTGGGACAGCTTTTTTGTTGAGAGAGACCTTCAAAAAGAAACGGCCTTCTTTAATCAAGTTGCGCCTAACAGTGAGTACCTATTTCTCCACGAGGATGCGCCGAGGAACTACCGCATTGAGAGAAAATTTATTGACAAGAAATATCGCACCTTCTCTCCGGATCCGGCACTCACCAAAAATATCTTTGACTACTGCACGATCATAGAACGGGCGAAAGAAATACATGTGATTGACTCTTCTTTTATGTTCCTTGTTGACTGCCTCAGCTATGAAAACCCGAAGCAAAAATTGTATGTGCACAGGTATGCACGCGAGAATGAAACCTGGAAGCTGCCGATTCTCAAGAAAAATTGGAATATTCTGACTTTAACCGATACTCAAGCGAAAAAGAACACCTCTATCTCGGTACTGCTCGATAAAACCGAGGACTTATTTTTAGGTCATCCTCTTTTTAAAAGAATTACACGCAAACTTTACAGGACCTTGGGCTGGAGAACTCGTCTGCAAAAAAGAGGCTCATCCTGAAACGGAAAAACAACTACGCTGAACTTAAAACCCTACACCTCCCTCTCCAATTAAGAGCGAGAGCCCGTCTTACGTTTTTGATGACCGAGAGACGGATTTTTCAAGAATAAAATCTCCAAGAATTAAGGCGTCTATTCCCGAATCAAAGAAGCAACGTATCGCTTCGCGCGGAGAACACGCGATAGGTTCACCCATACTATTCATGGATGTATTTAAAACAACTGGCGTACCAGTCAATTTTCCGAATTCTGATATAAGTTTCCAATATAGAGGATTATCTTCCTTGGTAACAGTCTGCGGACGCAAGGTGCCATCAACATGCACCACCGCAGGAAGTTCGCCCCTTCGTTCTGGCTTACAATCAAACGAAGTCACCATAAATCTCTCTTTTCGCGCTTTCACCAAATATTTCTCTTTGGCTTCATCAATTAAAGACGGGCAAAACGGCCGAAAGGCTTCACGAAACTTTACTCGAGCATTTATGATATCTTTGTTCTCGGCCTTTTTTGGGCTCATTAAGATAGAGCGATTGCCCAGTGCTCGTGGACCCGACTCCATCCTCCCTTGAAACCAGCCGACGATTTTATCTTCTGATAAAAATTTTGCCGCTTCGGCTGACACATCGTTAGACTTACGATACGCCAAACCCCTTCCTTTAATAATCTTTTCAATCTCTTCGTTGGAATATTCTGGACCCCAATACAAATGGTTCGCTACAGGCTTCTCTAAACTCCCATTTTCATTTGCAACATAGAGCGCGGCACCTAAAGGCAACCCCGAGTCGCCGGGGTTGGGGTACGGATAATGAGACTGCACTTTTCCTGACTCCCAGATTCTTTGATTCAACTTTACATTCAGAAAAACGCCGCCCGAGGTAGCCAAAATTTTTGTATTTTCTTTAACCAGCCACGGCATCACAAATTCCATCACTTGCTCCTCCAGAATTCTCTGAGCTTCCGCAGAAATATCTTCTGTTCCGTATTGTTTTACCATTTTTGCAATTGCCTCTGCATCAGCAGAATGCCAGTGGATTGATCCTGAAAGCTTAAACTCTGTCGTCTGCGGAAAATTTCTGGGCTTCACTAATTCTCCATTTTTGAATTGCGGATAGAATCCGTCAAGCGCTCCTTTGCATTTTTTATAATCGCCATAGGGAGCCAGACCCATAGTTTTCCCTTCTCCATCTCCGTGCCACCACCCAATAGCTTCCGTCACATTACTGTAAAACCAGCCTATAGAGCTTGTATAATCATATTTCACTAACGGAACAATCTTCCCATTCTCTCCTTTCCACATACATGATGATTTAGAGTCCCCCGCCCCATCTACCGTAGCAATAATCATCTTCCGGTCATCATTTGTGGTGAGATACGCAGCGGCGGCGTGAGCAAGATGATGTTCAACGAAAGTAACTGTAGGCAATACATCAAGAAAAAATTCTCTACAGTAGAGGGGTGTCCGAAGCGTTGTTTGCGGGCGATTCCCGAACAAAAACCCCCGTACTATCTTTTTCCCCGCAAAATAAATTGTTTCTTTAAAATTCTCGGCTTGCTTCTGTGGTAGTGCTACTTTTTGTCCAAATATAGATTCTATCTGATCCCCCACCGCCAACCCCGCAACTGCAATTTCGTCAATTTCACGAATGGAGATACCCGCAGTCTTGAGACAAAACCGAATGGAGGCCAGAGGCAAATCACTGGAATGTTTAACATGATTCCACCGCTCTTCAGCAACATCCGCAACCACTTTGCCATCGCACATGATGGCCGCCCCCGCCCCGTGACCAAAATGCAGTCCTAAAATATTATGACGTTTGCTCTGATACATATACAAAATAAGGTATTACAAACCATCCTATCATATGACCATAGGAGGACAAAACGATCGCTCATTGACTTCTATTTTGAAAGTAAAGGGAACGCTTTCTTACATCGCGTAGAATCTGAAAGCGTTTCTTCGTCCGTCTTACGCCTATTCTTTCTGTGCAAAAATCTCACCTTGGCCCGCGGTGACTTTTTGATTGACATCTGCCGGCCAACGCACCGTGCTATTGATTTTTATTCCTTTGGATTTCAAAATATCAAGAACCCGATTTTCATTCCGATGAAACTCAATGTGGAACTTTGTCCCTTTTTTATATTTGGTAAATCCCTCTAAAACCTGCGGTTCTGCCCCTTCTGTGTCAATCTTTACAAAGTCTACAGCTGAAATCCCCAAACCGGAGAGCATGTGGTCAAGCGTATCTACTTCTATATCAAATCTAGGCAAACTCGTATCCGGATTTCTGTTTTCTGAAACCTCTCCAAGAAAATCTAGATTCTTCGGCAGTGAAAGAGAAGCTTTCCCCTGCTTATTCCAAGCGCCCTTCTGGATGACAAAGACGTCAGGGTAACCTCGCTTCATTGCCGCAACGGCATTAGGGTTAGCTTCAACGGCCACTATTTTAACTTTGACTCCCGGAAATTTTTGCTTGAAAATTCCGATCACATCTCCAGTTCTTGCCCCAACATCCAAATAAACCTCTTCGTCTTTCGGTTCCCACTCCTTAAAATGATCCGTTATAATCCTTTTTCCAACGTGAGTAAGCCGGTTGTTCCGTAGCGCGCGTTTCAGTCGCCACGCGAAATCCTTCGCTTGAACGAGTATTTTCCATACGGGGTTATGTGACTGTCTTTTCTCTTCAATGATGTGTTTGATATTTTTCATTTCTTTGTTAGGTGTAAGGGGCAGAGAGGGGGGTGCCTGACGGCGTACATACGGTACCGACGAAAGCGAAGCGAGTTTCTCAAAATACCGATTCAAATCTGTGGTCAAGAAAACATTTTTATCGCTATCGTTCTCTAACATTCTATCAAAAAATGCTTCCATCTGTGACTGTCCGTAGTAGCCGATACTGTTGCCGACCGACATCGCTATTGAAACATTTCCCCCGCTTCCGAGCGTAATAACATGCGTGGCTTTGTTTTGTATCAAACACTCCTCCAGAAATCTTGGTAACTCCGGCGACGTAAAACCCAATTCGGGAACGGTACGGTCAATGATTTTATCCTCTGGCAGACAGGTTAGCAAATCCTCATAGATTGAAAATATCAGCTCGGGGCCATGAATTCTGTATTCTGCGTTTGAACCAATCGTCCTTTCCCCAAGCAAAACGACGCGATATTTACAAGCAAGAGTGGCAATCAACCTCAAGAAATCAGCCCTAAAATCATTGTAATGAGACCTTCTAAAACCGCGAAGCTTTGTGTGCACAACCACATACGGTTCGGCAGATACGGAAACTCCGTCACATAACAGATGCGCCAACCTCGGGATCACGGGCTCAAACCCGTCCGCCCATAGTGCGTACGGATTTTTTCTGTCGCCTGAAACGTGTGGATCTATCACGTACGGCTTCTCGGTGAACAAGAGATCAAACAGTCCTCGGACAAACTTCCTATACCGGTCATCATTGTTTCGGTAAAGGGTTATGTCACTGTCATCGGGGCCGATACTGATTTTTTCATATTGATGCTTAACCGCATCCAATTGAGCTTTGATATGAAGGATGTCACCGATACCGACACAAGTCTTTATTGATACTGTTTTACTCATGTAGCAGGATTAGTCGATTGTCTTTTCCCTTCAATGAAGCGTTTAATGTCTCTCATAGGTTGGTGGTAACGAAAGCGAAGATAGTTTCTCAAGATACTGATTCAAATCCGCCGTGAAAAGACACGTTTACTCTGTTAATGTTCCCAGAGGATAGGTCTTAACTATCTCAAACTCAGACGCAGGCGGAACACTTTCATGCGTTAGTCTAAACTCTTTTACAATCTCTACAAATGATACCTTCAATCCTTGCACAAAATCTCTTATGGTCTGCAAGTCTCCTTCCGAGGCATAACGACAAATTGTTGAATAAATTATCTGCGGGGGTGCTTTAGTGCCTGGAATCAGATCGATTTTGTTGATTAAATTGTCTCTGACTCTTTTAAATGCGCCGTTATCAGTTCCGACGACTAGTATCGCATTCGGCATCACTCGCAACTCCTTGAAATCTATCCGAATATTCTTTTCGTCTTCTAGAGTCTGAACTATGATTTTATCATACTGCCCAATACTCTCATGAAATAACGTATGTAATAATCTCTTCTTGTTTGTATGCTGACCATAATTGAATGAGAGGCTCAAAAACTCCATTAAAGTTATATGCAATCCATGGGGACGAGTGCAGGAAATGATATCCGGAAATTTCTTTTGCAGTAATTTTTGTATCGAAGACAGAATTTCCTTATTTTCAAGGGAAAAACAAGCATTGAGCATTACTACATCGTCTGGTTTATTCAACCAATTAGATATAAGAGTCTTGTTCATTGTATGGTGAGCATCTCTCTAAACAGACCATAAGGAGAGGGCATCATTCTGTTCAATGTGGCAAGAAAATACATTATCCGACCAATTCTTTTTCAAGAATTTTTGCCAATTTACCGGTGTGGGCAAGCGTACCCAATTCTTCGCATCGCCTGGCAAGAAAGTCAGACAGTCTCTCCTTGGGGGGAGCGAACGTCCGTGCTTCTCTTAAGGTCTTATATTCTTTAGAACTGACAATCTCGCTTAAAATCTCGTTGATTTTGTTTTTAAGCAGACTTCTGAACTCGCAACAATCTCTGCTTTTATTGTCCCAGAACGCTATCAGCTCTGCGTCTTTATTTGGTTTAGCATGCTCCTCACGTTTCTTATTCTCAAAATAAGAGAGCTTGTTCACTTCCACAATCAACCGGTCCAAACAATCCGCGAGTGTGTCTACGTTGGGTATTCTTACTTGAGACATGATATATTTTATAGACTAGTTTTAAAATTCCATGAGCCTACTTCTCTTTTTCTCACAGACACACAAGTGATTCCATTGTAAGACTATTCGTCTATTTGTCAAAGGAGGAGTGAACGATTGGTTCTCTCAAAAACAAAAGGCCGCCCGTATGGTATGCTACGAGTGAAAAAAATTATTCATAAAGGGTATTAAACCCTTTGTTGCCGTCGCTCGCTAGACAATAAAAACTAACTTTGTACGCTCTATGAAAGCACTCGTAACAGGTTCTTCCGGATTAGTGGGAAGCGAAACGGTCAAATTTCTCTGTGATGCAGGTTGGGAAGTAATCGGGGTTGATAATGATATGAGGGGAACGATGTTCGGGAAAGAAGCTTCAACCGAACCGGAAAAGAAAAAGCTGGAGAAAAAATACCCGGGTTTTATTACCGTGACTGCTGACATCCGTAACCCTGAACAAATCTCCGAAATCTTTCAAACGTATGCTCCTTTTGACTTCATTGTGCATGCGGCCGCCCAGCCCGCTCATGAATGGTCCACTAATCATGCCCTTGAGGACTTCCAAATCAATGCGTACGGAACGGTAGTGCTGCTTGAAACCTACCGCCGTTTCTCGCCTACCGCGAAATTTATTCATTGCTCCACCAGTAAAGTGTACGGCGACTCGGTCAATGAACTCCCGCTACAAGAACTAGAGACTCGTTTTGATCTGCCAAAAGACCATCCCAAATGGGAGGGGGAAGATGAGTCAATGCGTTTAGACGCAAACCTTCATTCCCTCTTCGGGGCTTCCAAGGCTTCTGGTGACATCATGGCGCGTGAGTATGCTACCTATTTTAATTTACCGATTACTATCTTTCGTCCGGTTTGCATTTCGGGTCCTGCACACAAAGGAGCCAAGCTACATGGCTATCTCGCCTACCTGGTTAAATGCGTAGCCACCGGAGAAAAATATATTATCAACGGCTACAAAGGCAAACAGGTACGGGATAATATACACTCATACGACTTGGTGAGAGCATTCTGGGAAGTTTACCAAGACCCGAATGCCCCGTGCGGAGGTTTCTACAACATTGGTGCGGGAAGAGAATCAAATAATTCT
This sequence comes from Candidatus Taylorbacteria bacterium RIFCSPHIGHO2_02_FULL_46_13, assembly GCA_001821015.1. GTDB lineage: Bacteria > Patescibacteriota > Minisyncoccia > Phycocordibacterales > DSPV01 > 2-02-FULL-46-13. The sequence goes on along the minus strand of MHRQ01000020.1, from coordinate 42,693 downwards.
ATTTTAGAGGCTATCGCTCAAGCCGAAAAGCTTTTGGGAAAGAAGGCCACGGTGGAACATTCCGACGTGGTACGAAAAGGAGACCACAAGTGGTGTATTTACTCCTGTAAAAAATTCCGCACGAAGTACCCAAACTGGAAAATCACGTACAACAACAATCGCCTGATGAAAGACCTCTGCGACCCATACCTCTTATAAAAGCCCTCACGCAAACGGAGGAGATGCGATAATGCGCTTGATGTGCTCACCCAACACAGACTGCTGAAGACGCGCCTCATACATGTTCCGAGCTCCTGCCGAAATCTTTTCCCATACGTCTGTCCGCTTCATGCAATAAATAATCTTTTCAGCGAGATTTCTTGCATCAGCTGGTTGCACAAAAAGACAATCTTCACCGTCGGTTAAAATCTCTCTGTTACTCACGGAATCTCTCGTAATGTAGGGCATTCCGAGGGCCATCGCTTCAATCGTTTTGTGCTGAATAGTTCTATCCAGACGGCTATTGGTGCTAAACTGGCCAAGCAATACATGGCCCGAGAGCATCCGCTGATGCAGATCGGCCGGCGAAAGGAAGCTTGTAATTAGCTCTATATTCGTGAGTGTATAAGAACGTATCAAGTGCTCTATTTTCTCCTGCTCTTGGCCCCACCCAATGATGAGAAACTTGATGGGTTCAGCCGCAAGAATACGCGCGGCTTCCACGACAAACTCCACCCCAGTTGCGGGCACAAACTTTCCTCTAAAGACAACCGTAAAATCCTTTGCTTTGGGAGTGCTCTGGTCGGGATAGAAGATAGACTCGTCGGCCCCCGTGTACACTACGTGAAGCCTCTTCTTACTCACAAAAAACACGCGCGAAATGAACCGCTTCTGCGATTCACTTTCAACAAGCGAAATACTCGCGAGATGGAACGACAAAAAATCCGAGACCCAAAAGAGAACCGACCGGAACGAATATTTTGAGTACATTGCGCGATCAAGTATGTACGACTCATAGGAAGAACAGAGTGCGTTATAGAGTATTTTTTTACGAGTGGCGAGGTATGCGACTATGACGGCTAGCGTGCTTAAATACCCGACCCACACTAAGTCAGCGTCCCGCAATGAGTTGAGATTGCGATAGAGTTGAATATATTTTCGCATACCTGCACCGGTTCCCACGCACTCAACAAATTCAACTCCACGACGCTTGAGCTCGTCTATATAAACCTTATCGCGCGGCGCAGTAGCCGGATAAATCCCGATGTACGCAATCTTTTTGTGTGTCATGTCTATTTATTATGGCTTTAACTCAAAAATATCAAACCCCTGATAGTTCTCTACGAAACGATAACGCGCGGCGAGCACATCCTTAGCTTCATCACGGAAACGGTCTTCGGGGAAAGAAACAACAACCTGCGGCAAGACTGGATTCAAGAGCGGGTTCTTCCCTATCACAGGGATGCCTGTCAAAGCGAGAACTCCTTCCCTCTTCGGATTTGTAAGTAAGGCATACACGTTTGCGTTATCAATCACCGCCACACGCGCATGACTATATATCTTGTCCAAGTAGTGCGCGACCATCATGGCCTGATTTGACGTGTAAATATCGGCGGCGGTAAACAACTGCACGACCTGCAGAACGGCAAGCGCACTGATCAGATAGACGGTCACGGTTGCCATTTGAAATGTTCTCAAGAACTTTACACGTTTTTGTGCGTAACAGGCGAGAGTAAAGACAGCGTGTGGCAAGACAATGAGGATAAGCAACTCTGCGATGAGAATATACCGCAGCCACCCCGGGCTGCGCAGGTAATAGCTGAATGAGATAAGTGAATAGATGCCTACAAAATCATACAGCCATTTCGTCTCTTTGCGTTTTACCAGAAAGCGCGCGACAAGAACTACAAGAAACAAAACCGAAAAATAAATGAGTGTGGTTGAATTTAAAAAACCCGCCAGGTTATGTGAAATATTCGCGAATATGTCACTGCTATAAGGGTTGCGGTAGAAAACAGCCACCTGTCTCCAAAAATCAAGGGAAAACGGTTGATCTGTGGCAAGAGCGACTGCCGCGAGCCCAGCGGGCGTCATGCCGACCGCAACCTGAAAGAGACGCGGTATAAGCCGCCGCGGCTCTCTGGTGAGTACGAAAAAAACCGCAGGCAACACTAATAAAAAAACCGACGGCTTTGCTACCAGCGCGAGTCCCATGAAAAAGCCCGTGACTACATATGATTTTTTCTCAAGCCACCAATAAAGAGCGAGCAGTAAAAACAAAAACCCCGGTATCTCACCTACCACGGTTCGGCCACTGGCGTAGTAAGAGGCGAAGGTCGCAAGCAAAAGCACCGAGAGCACCGCGACGTGTGCGTCAAAGAATTTCCTCACGACCATGTACACGGTCGCAAGCGCCAAGAACATCCAAACCAACATGTACACGCGCGCAAGCGTAAAACTAAAACCAAAGACTGTGAACAACACCGCAAGGGGGACGGTGGTGGGATACCCCGTGGACTGGAGAAGATAGGGGAAACCCGTGTACTTGCCAGGTGCAAATTGAAAATCAAGCACGCCATCGGTGGCAAAGTTTTTTGACAATTCTATACTCGCCGCTTCATCAGTCCACAGGCGAGGCTTGGTTGTCAGCGTAGACAGCGAGAGTCCCAGCACGAACAAAAAAATTAAGACACCGCACAAAAGAGGCCACCGGTGCTTGGCAATAAGGGTCTGATAGGTTCCTTGGGCTACGTTTTTACTCATGACTCGTTTCTTAGATAATACTTGGAATTAAAAACAATGATAGTGGCAAAGCATAGAACTAAAAAATACTACAACCGTCCAGCGTAGCCCATCACCAGTAAACCTAGTATACTAGCCATATGAAACCACAGCCGCAAGAACCAAAAAGACCGAAGACCGTCGCGATTTTTATCGCCTACAAAGCCGAAAAAACTCTAGAGACCTTTTATAAGGATTTTCCGCAAGAACTTTTTGATGAGATAATCTTGGTGGATGACGCATCTCCAGATCGTACGTATGAAATTGCGCAGAAACTCCCCATGCGCTCCTACAAAAATCCCGTAAACCTTGGCTATGGTGGAAATATGAAACGGGCAATCAAACTTGCACTTGACAGCGGTGCGGACGCTATTGTAGACATACATCCCGACGGAGAATACCTGCCATCGGCTATTGCCTCGGCACTGGGTGAAGTCAAACGCGGGGCGCATCTCGTGCTTGGCAATCGTTTTGGCACGAACAAAAGCGTCGCCGAGCGTGGCATGTATTTTTGGAAAATAATTCCCATCGCTTTTCTCAACTGGCTAGACCGGCTCTTCTTACAAGTCCCGATTCACGATTTTCATCAGGGATTTAGGGTGTATACGAGAAAGCTTTTGGAAACTACCAATTATGAAGCAAACTCCAATAATTATTTGTTTAGTTTTGAACTCATTGCACAAGCGGCGTATCATGGATTACACGTCCGTGAAGTTCCGGTGGAAACAAAATATGAAGGCGAAAAACGAGGAGCAAGTCTTAAAAACAGCATTAGATACTCACTCGGAACGTTTACGGTACTCGCAAAATATATATTAGCCAAGATTGGATTTAAGTCTGAAATCTTTAAATAACATGTTAGAAGAAGGAAACGTATATACAAAACCGGGGGTTAAGAAAAACTGGGTCATGGGGCACTTCATAGACCCTAAGACGCCTTTTCATCAAAAAGATTTCTCCCTCAAGTGGACAAAATCTAAACGCGGAGATTCAAGAGAACAAATCGGCACCTGCGAGGCAGAAACGCTGGATATTCTTGTGTACGGAAAACATAAAATTGACTTCCCCAATCTGCACAAAAGTGTAACACTAGAAAAGGAGGGCGACTACGTATATGTCGGACGGAATATCGCACATACGTGGGAAACACTGGAAGACAGCCTTATTGTCACCCTCCGCTGGCCGTCAGTGCCAGAAAAAACAGAATGAAAAAGGCCCCGCGCACTCATGCGCGGGGCAACGTTATCCTGGTAAGACCGAAAGGTACTCCACCAAACTTTTGATACTGACAAACTTGTCCGGATACTGTTTTTGGTATTCCGTTATCCGTTTCAGCTCTTCATGACACTGTGCAAAACGTTTGATAGGAGACACGCCTTGTGAACCAAAAACAGGTTTACGCCAAGAGAGACTCACTGGAGCAACAGGATAGAGTAACACAGAGAGACCTCGCTTCTGTATTTCGCAAACACCAGAAAGCATGGATCGCAAGAGGTAGTGCGGAAGATTTGCCACCACCACACGTCTCCACCCGCGCTCTTTAATTATGTCAACAAACTTCTCGCTTTCTTCCTGTGTATGCCTCGCCGGAGCAGAACGAATAATATCCATGACACCCAAACTTGAAAGCCGCTTCTCATACTCCTCTACCCCTGGCCATGCCTTTTTGCTCGGACCCCGCATACCCTCGCCACCCCCACCATTAATCACCACTATCGGAGCCACCGAAGGTATGAGCTTACGAACAAGCTCAAAGAGTCCATCGTCATCACCATCAAATGAGCGGGCATGCATCAAGATCGCGTTCACAGGCTTCTGTGGACGACAAGAGAGCAACATATTCGTTACTTCGTATAATTCCAATAATTCTATATTCATCCGTAACCTCCATTTCTGTGAGTCAGTTTAGATTTACTGCTTACAACGTTCAAACAAATCCGGCATGAACATACTACAATATATTCTAGGAGTCAATACCACACACGTGAGCTAGACTTCTCTTACTCTTAAACGAACCCTCGTCTTTGCAAAGTATTGCGAGAAGCGGACTGCCCGTGACTTTGAGCGAGCCCAGCCCCACTTTTATCAAATGTTCTTTTATGGATTTTTTTGGATTGAAATCGCACAACTCACAAAAACCAATGTGTCGGTTCGGTGAAAGTGGGACGGGGCGAGCGACTCCTTGACTTTTCGTGTCACCATGTGAATATAGACGGTACGTTCATATTTATCCGAGCATACAATGTCCACCTTAAACAATAAAACGATTTTGATCTGCGGAGGCGCGGGTTTTATAGGTTCTAACTTCACCCGATATATTCTGGAGAAATACCCTCTCGCCATGGTCGTAAACTATGACAAGCTCACGTACTCCGGCAATGTAGATAATATACGAGAGCATTCGGATAACCCGCGACATATATTCATTCAAGGCGATGTGGCCGACGAAAAACAGCTCTCTTCGGTGTTCGTTATGTATAAACCCGACTACGTCATCAACTTCGCCGCTGAAAGCATCACCGAAACAACCTATATACCACTGCACACAAGTAAAGGCACGACAATGCTTACCTTTGGTGAACTATGGGAACAGCAAAAGAAAAAACATGCCGTAGAAAAAACTGAGCGTGGCGAGGCTATCTTTTTGAATCATCACAACGTTAAAGTATTAAGCTTTCTAAACGAAGGTCAATGGATGCCGTTGCGCGCATTGACTCGCCACTGGTATAAGGGAAAAATCATAAGACTTATTCAAAAACACGGAATTGTTGAGGCTACGCCAAATCATTCAATTTACGCCTCCAATCTAGAGCTCAAAAATCCCACCGATAATCCTGAAGTTCTTGTTTTAAGAAATGTTAATGAAAACAATAAAAAGTATAGGTCTGTGAGCAAAGAATTGCTTCAGTTTTTAGCCGCATTCATAACCGAAGGAAGTACAACTTTTAACAAAGCAAACGGCTCATACATAACAGAAATCTCACAGGCAGATAAAAAATGGCTTGAACGAATAGCAGGTAGTGGAAAGAAACTTTTTGGTATAACGGGCAATATCGCAAAAAATCGAAGCGTGTACCGCCTACAATTCAACAACAAGAAACTCTTTTATTATTTGAAAAAGGAATGCGGCACATACGCGGTCAACAAACAGATGCCCTCCTTTATTTTTGATTTATCTCCCAATCTTCGCGAATTCTTTTGGCAAAAACTTCTTGAAGGCGACGGAACAAACGATGGGCGCTATACTACCGTATCACCCAAACTGGCCAATCAACTGGGGCTGTTACTGACATTGCAAAACATAAGCTACACCGTACACGAACGGAAGTTTAAAAATAAAAAATGGAAAACAGCTTACAGCTTCAGAACAGGAAAAAACTCTCATTATGGACTGAGCAACAAAAAGCAGGAGATCGTTGAATATGATGGGTGGGTGTATGATGCAGAAGTCGGTCTTTCTCATAATTTTGTATGTGGCATCGGAAATGTAGTCTGTCACAACACCCACGTGGATCGAAGCATCCATGTCGGTGCCAAAGAATTCATCCTTACCAACGTCCTCGGGGTTTTCAATATCTTGGAAAGGATAAAAGCGTCTGGAAACGTCAGCAAATACGTTCAGGTATCTACCGACGAGGTGTATGGAAGCCTGGAACTAGACTCCACCGAACGCTTCCATGAAAAAACGCGCTATACTCCGTCTGCCCCCTATGCCGCCACAAAAGCGGGCGGAGACCATCTCTGCAACGCCTACTTTAAGACCTGGGGGGTGCCCGTAGTCGTGACCCATTGCTCAAACAACTACGGACCGTACCAGTACCCCGAGAAACTCATCCCGTTCTTTATCGTGAGAATGCTTGAGGGGAAAAAGCTCCCTATCTATGGGGATGGCAAACACATTCGAGACTGGATCTACGTACTTGACCATTGCCGAGCACTGGAGCTCTGCCTTTTTGAGGGTCTCGCCGGCCAGAAATACCACATCGGCGCCGATAATGAAATAAATAACCTGCAAATAGCTGAACTCATCTTGCAGAAATTCGGACGGGATAGCTCATGGATTGAATTTGTCGCTGAAAGGCCGGGACACGACCGCCGGTATGCCATTGACTCAACAAAAATCCGCATGGAACTTGGCTGGGAACCTCTCTATAATTTCCAATTCGCGTTTGATGCAACCGTTGACTGGTACCTTAACAACCCGACATGGATAGAAAACGTGCGACAGAGAACCGGCGTTTTCAACCCGCATATTGATCTCTGGAAAATTCACGAAATAAAAATATGATGAATCCCGTTAGAAGTTTACAGAACCCATACCAAGCGAAGCGCGAGCGGCGAATAGCCGCATCCCTTTCGGTGCCCAGCGCTTCGCCCATCACAGGAACTGCCTATTCGGCAGGCGCACTGGGCTTTTTTATCAACCGTAAACTTCTAACGGGATGAAAGGAGTAATTCTCGCCGGCGGCTTAGGCACGCGCCTGCAACCATTGACAAAAATCACCAACAAACACCTTTTACCGGTGTACGATAAGCCTATGATTCTCTACAGCATAGAGACGCTCAAGCAATCGGGAGTTGAAGAAATCATGCTGGTCTGCGGACGCGAGCATGCGGGTCACTTCATGAATTTTTTGGGTTCGGGACAAGACTATGGGATTAAACTTTCCTACGCGCTCCAGGACAAAAACGACGGCGGTATCGCCGATGCACTCCGCTACACCGAAGACTTCTCTGAAGGAGAAAATCTAGCGGTTATCCTCGGCGATAACATCTTCAGCAATAGTTTCCGCACGGAGGTGAAAGAGTTCACGGGTGGCGCCACCGTCTTTTTCAAACAGGTAGACGAGCCTGCTCGATTTGGTGTTCCGGTTTTCAACAAGGCAAAAACTAAAGTCGTTCGGATTGAAGAAAAACCGAAGAAACCGAAATCCCCTTTCGCACAGGTTGGTTTTTATATTTACGACAACAACGTGTTCCGCATCATCCGCAAGCTCAAACCCTCCGGCCGCGGCGAACTTGAAATCACTGACGTCAATAACCACTACATCAAAAATGGCGGTTTGCATTTCTCCTTCATCAGCGGCAAATGGTACGACGCCGGCACTATTGATAATCTCCTTGCCGCGAGCGTAGACCTTGCAAGGCAAGCCAAAAAGAATGTCTCTAGACTTAAGTAACGTTCTCATTACCGGTGGCGAGGGAATGGTTGCCCGATACGCGGATTTTGGCACCAAACTCTCACACCGAGAGCTTGATATCACAAACAAAGAACAAGTCTTCTCGGTTATTACCGCCTATAAGCCATCTGCGGTCATACATCTGGCAGCACTCACCAATATGCGAACGTGCGAGGAGTCGCCAGCAGAAGCACACCGCGTCAATGCGGAGGGTACGGAAAATGTTGCCGGAGCCTGTAAAGAAATAGACGCCGTCATGGTCTACCTTTCTACCAATGCAGTGTTTGATGGAAAGAAGGACACCGCATATAACGAAACAGACATGCCCAATCCCCAGAATGAATACGGGAAAAGCAAATTAGTCGGTGAACAGGCGGTCATATGTGCAAAGGGCCCTTTCCTAATCGTTCGCAGTGGGTGGATATTCGGAGGCGGGGTAGCGCATAACAAACGCTTTGTGGGCAATATCGTCAAACAACTAGGGGAAAAGGAAATAAAGGTGGTAAGCGACAATCAAGGCACCCCTACCTACGCAAAAGACTTAATGGACAGCATAAAGCGCTTGCTTGTGCAGGGGGAAAGAGAGATCGTGCACATCGCCAATAGTGAAAGTGCATCGCGGTTTGAACAAGCAACACATATCGCCAAAACGCTTGGCTACAAAGGGCAGCTAATCCCCTTGCGCGTGAGTGAACTTCAAGTTGTCCCTGCCCCCCTTGCCAACGAAGCGCTAACCTCAAACAAAATCCATTTACGACCTTGGCAAGAGGCATTATCGGAATACCTCGCAGCTGAATTTCATCATGCTGGCTAACTCCAAAGGATATACGCGCAAAAACACCTGCCGCATCTGTTTGTCAAAGAGACTGACACCTATACTCTCGCTTGGCACAATGGCTCCTGCCAACTCGTTTTTAACTCGGGGGCAAACAAAGAAACCGGAGCGGAAATTCCCGCTTGCGATACAATTTTGCCCGAATTGCTCGTTACTCTCGCTCGCCCATGTAGTAAATCCAAATCTTCTTTTTGCAAACTATTATTACCTCACCAGTGCAAGCGCCCCCCTCGTAGAACATTTCAAGGATGAGGCGAAGTTAATTGCAAGTCGCTACATCAAATCCAAGCATGATCTGGTAATTGAATTTGGTTCAAACGACGGAGGACTGCTCTTGGCACTCAAAAATAAATGTCGGGTACTTGGTGTTGACCCCGCGAAAAATGTAGCGACGATTGCAAAGAAAAATGGAGTAGAAACAAAAGTAGCCTTTTTTACCGAAAAAACGGCTAAAGACATCTGGATGCATTACGGAAAAGCGAAGGTGGTTCTCGCCAACAACGTGTTCGCACACATAGACGACATCCACGACGTCATGCGCGGTGTTACCAAACTTCTGGAACCGAAGGGAGTATTTATATCCGAATCCCATTGGGTGGGCAACTTGATTGGTGATGGAGGTTTTGACCAAATCTACCACGAACACCTTTGCTACTATTCTCTGCATGCACTTTCTGCCCTCGCCAAACAATTTGGACTCGTAGTAACAGACGCAGAGTTGGTACCCATACACGGCCAATCCTTGCGAGTATTCATGTCTAAAACGGGAACACCGAATACGCGCGTAAAGAAAATCCTAACGCGCGAGAAAAAGCTAGGATTACATAAAATAAAAACCTACCGCCAGTTCGCAAAAAACACACGGCAAAATAAAAAAGTTGTGCAAAAACTTCTTTCTAAACTTCGCAAAGCCGATAAACACATTGTGGGCTACGGAGCCCCTGCCAAAAGCAACACTCTACTCAATTACTTTGGTATTGGACCGAAAATACTTTCGTACATCACTGACACGACTCCGAACAAACAAGAACACTTTACCCCCGGCTCGCATATACCTGTCGTACACCCTGATACATTAAAGAAAAATCCCCCTGATTATATCCTGCTTCTTTCCTGGAATTACGCTAATTTTATTCTAAAAAAAGAAAAGCCCCTTCGTAAAGCAGGCGTTAAATTCATCATCCCAGTGCCAAAAGTCAGAGTTGTCTAGACGGAGTAAAAATCGTTCTAACCCAAGTGTGCGGAAATACGCTCTATGGGTAAACATATCTTCACGGCAAGGCCTCGCCTTGCCGTAGACTACCTCGGCATCCGCAATTTTATCGTAAGCGATCTTCATAGTTACAAAAGTTACAAATAATAGGCGGTGACCAGAATCAATTACCCTGCGGCAAGAAAACCGCAGGGTAATTGATTCTAGAAAAGAAAATGTGTGGATAAGTCGCTTGTGGACTTTCTACTTTTTTCGTATATGCTGTAATTATCAGCTTTGCGAATAATAAGTCAAGAATAGAAACGTGCTAGGAAAAAGAAAAAAACAAATCTTAGACTTCGTCAATCATTACACCAACAAGAACGGTTTTGCCCCTTCACTTGAAGAGATAAAAAAGAAAACTGGTCTTTCTTCTGTATCGACAGTCCATCATCACCTTAAAGACCTTGAGGAGCATGGTTACCTTAAACGACACGAGGGTAAACCAAGAAGTATTGAGACGAGAGATTTAACAGTTACCATTCCATTACGAGGATACATCGCCGCCGGTCAACCTATTGAAGCTATCGAAACACATGAAACGGTTGATGTTCCCAAAAATCTGTTGTCGAGTTCAGGGGAGCATTACGCCCTAAAAGTTTCGGGAGACAGTATGATCGACGAAGGTATCTTTGATGGAGACACCGTCGTCGTTAGAAAACAAAACACTGTTGAAAACGGAGAAACAGCCGTGGCCTTGATAAATGACAACGAAGTTACACTTAAAAAGATTTACAAGGAAAAAAATAGAATCAAATTGCAACCAGCAAATCCTAAATTAAAACCCTTCTATTTTAAGGAGGTAACTATTCAAGGTAAAGTTGTAAGTACATTCAGAAATCTAGAAGAACAAGAAGGAAAGGATAATTTTAAATTTAACCAGTTCCTCTGTGGAGATGTTTTGGAAATGATTAAAAAAATTCCAGACAATTCAATACATTTTGCTGTAACTTCTCCTCCGTATAACGTGGGCAAGGACTATGATAACCACAATGACAAAATGAGCCATGAGGAATATCTTGCATGGCTAAATAAAGTCTGGATTGAAACAAAAAGAGTCCTTGTCAATGGTGGACGTTTTGCAATCAACATAGCTCCAACTGGGATAAGAGATTTCGTAGCAATTCACCACGATTATATAGAACAGATGAAAAAAATTGATATGAAATTCCGTACGGAGATTCTATGGTACAAACAAACAATGCTTAAACGAACGGCTTGGGGGAGCTTTAAAAGCCCAGCTAATCCACACATTGTGCCCTCATGGGAATATGTATTGATCTTTACTAAAGGAGATAACCGTTTAGATGGTGACCCAAAGATGGCAGATATTACAAAAGAGGAATTTATGAAATTTTCTGATGGTTTTTGGAAGATACAACCAGAGACGCAAAGAAAGGGGCACCCTGCACCATTCCCAGAAGAATTAATATATCGTCTAATGAAATTCTATTCTTACAAAGCTAACAATGTTCTTGATATGTTTGGCGGCACCGGTACTGTAGCAACAATAGCAAAAAGAACAGAGAGAAATTTTGTTCATATAGATATTTCACCTCAATATTGCAAGGTAGCAAAAGACAGAGTAGAAAACGAGGGTAGCCAAAAGAAACTTCTGGTTTAATATTTTATATGGGTGTCTATCCTGTATTTATCAAATAGTTTCAGCACTTCTTCACAAAACTCAATTAGATTTTTATCATTGGCTTTAATAGCACTTTTTTGCAATATTAAAAAATACCTTTTCCCAAGAGTTGTTTGCCCTAAATTTTTCTTTAAGAAATTATGTTGTGAGCAAAGCGTCTGTCCGTTTTCTAGAGTAGCTTTTCCTCCTTTATCCTTTGGCTTTACATGATCTGCTTGAATTTCCATTCCTTCTTTTGGTCCTCGTCCACAAATAACACATTTATACCCGTCTCGCTCAAAAATTTCTTGCTTCATTTTTGCATCAAAATTCTCGAGGTTTCTATTTTGAATATGATCTAGATCGTAGTGATAAATGCCTTTTGCAATTTGTATTAAAAAGCCATCTTGGTACAACTTTCTAATTCCGCGATCTGGGTCACGAAAGACCTTGCCCGTTCTTTTCTTAAATTCTTTTGTTACCCAATCAACAACTTCCGGATGAGGAATATCCCTTTTTGGATTATTAGTATAGAACTCGACAAGTAAATCTTTCTGTGATATTTGTTTCTTTTTCTTTGTCATAAATTACTTTATCAACTCCTCAATTCTACTACAAAACTCGGAATCCGACACAAATCACCTTGTATTACTCCATAACGCTTTACAGAGATTCCAGTGATACACGTGTCGCTCCCATTCCAAAGCTAAAGGCATTTTGGTGCCAGAGTAAAAGATAGCATTACGCACGAGGCGAAACGCATAGAGAAAAGAGATTTTAGCGTTCTCCATGCAAACGTCTACCCAATCCCAAAATGAGATTTTACCGCGACGTGCTATCTCAAGCTCAATGTAGTGCTTCCATTTATCCCGCCAAACGCGCGGGTCAGGACTTATCGGCACCAACATAAAGTTCTCGGTGGTCTTTATCAGGGCATCAGACTTAGGATTAATGCGCTCGTGAATTGGCTTAATAAATTCCGTCACCGTATCTCTATGGAAAAATCGCATTTGCCTCGTTGGATATGTCGCCGCACAATCAATGGTTTTGTCATCTATCATGTACTTCCTATCCACCCACCAACACGAAGCCCTCCTCCCCTCTCCCACGCCACCATCTCCCCCATTACCCCCACCTGAATGATTCATTCCCATATTCTTAAGAATATGGGAATGAATCTCTCCAGCAAGTCCCGAAGTCATCAGCTCATCAGAGTCTAAATAAAAAAACCAATCGTAGATGGCAGCTTTAAGCGTCTGATTGCGTACACCTGCAAAATCAATAATACGCCCCGAAGTGTCTTTGAAACGTGCGTCTTGCGCAATGATGCGCGCGCCAAAGGCTCGCGCGATAGCAAGCGTGCCGTCAGTGCTTCCCCCATCACAGACAATGATCTCCGCAAAATCCTTGGCCGATTCAAGCGCACGCGCCAACGTAAGAGCGCTGTTTCGGGTCAATAGCGCAAGCGTGCAAGGAATTTTTTGACTGTTCTGTACTGCCACACACATATCAAACGTATTTCTATTCTAATATTCTTAAGAATTTGAGAATGCTCAACCCTTGCGGACTAACTTTGTGCCGCACAAAATTTCCCTCGTATCGTTTCAAAACTAACCCCGCCTGCGCGAGCCGACGTATATGTTCGGACGCCGTTTTGAAATTGACGTTAAGCGAGGAGGCTATCTCATCCACGGAAAGCTCGGGCTGACTGTGGAGCAAATCAAGGATTGCTAAACGTCTATGGTTTGCAAATCCTTTGGCAATGCGTTCTAGTTTTTTGAAATTCATTGTATTCTCAAGTCTACCACATCTCCCCATTCATTCCAATATTCTTAAGAATATTGGAATGAATGGGATGGATTATTTTGATTTAATGAAACTCCCTGCCGCAAGCGGACGGGGTATCGTCAGGAGGCTCCGCCTCTAAATCAGGAGTCTTGAAAACCAAGGGTTTTCAAACTTTCCTACAAGGTTCCCCGCCCCAAGGGGCGGGGAATAGAAGGAATTAAAAAATTACCAAGTAGTTAATTCTTCTTTAATCCGATGGCCAAGTGCTTTGAGGCTGTGCTTCTCTATTGCAAGTGCACGTATTTCTTTGCCTAGCCGAGCTCGTGCTTCACGAGAAAGGGAAAGGAGTACTTCAAGCTTTGCAGAAAGCGCTTGTATATCGTCTTGCGGGAAAGTAAAGCGTGGGTTAACCAGTTTGGCAAAATCAAGACTTGAAGCAAGTACCAGAGTCTCGCACGCCGCCGCTTCAAAAATCGTCTTGTCGTACATACCGGATGGCGAAAGATTTACAAATATTTCATGCGCGCTGTACACCTTGGGGCCTTCTGTGTAGGGCAAACCAGGCAGAAAGTGCGCTTTGTCCGCAAGAGAGAGCTCCAGAAGTCGCTTCTTCAAACCTTCTAGATATGCCACGTCCTGTGGCGCTGGCGAGCCATAGAGATTCGCCTTGAAATTAAGGCCTCGTTTATGTAGTTCTCCAAGTGCTTCAAGCAAGATATGGGGCCGTTTTGAGGGGGCCACACGGGCTAGAAACAGGATTGAGTGTGGGAGACGTGTGATTTCTGAATGCGACTTGTATACCTCTACATCAATGCCCACCGGCATAACGACCGTCTTCTTGATTTTTGCGGTATATGATGAACGTGATGTACAGAATACTTTCGTGCAAAATGAGGCGGCAATATCGGTAAGAAACGAGCCTGAGTAATGGTTACGCCACATATATACCCGCTTGCCTAACAGTTTCCAGATGACACCAGCGAGCAAAATATACTCCTGATTCATGTGCACCAAAACCGCATCGTAGTTTTTCCGCTCGCGAAACGCGATGCGGTAAAAATTGCTGACATATGTTGCTCGCGAGACGCCAGCTTCTTTTCCAAGCGAGAACACCGACACATTTTTTGGTACATCGTACTTCCCCATCTGCAAACAGATGACCGTGATGTGTTCAAAATGCTTAGAAAATTCAACGAGCCACCGGTGCACAAAACCGAGCACGGTATCGTTCTTATCAATCACTTGAGTAATAAAAAGCAATTTCATGCCGTTAGAAGCAGAAAACAGATACACCGTTTCTGCTTGAAGGTACACTTACATCATCCATTATTTGACACTCTATCATGCAATATTATTGATTACTATTGATTTTTATGGCTTCTAACGGAACCTGCTCTGAAAAATTAAACCTGATGCTGTGCAAAAACACGATAATTCCCATCTTTTAAATTAATTGTATTACCCTCTTCGAGTGAACACATATCGACGATAGAAAACAAAACTTTCTATAGCGATTAAGATACCGGCGAGTACTTGTGAGAAAAGGTACCAAATTCTGAAAACATCAACAAACAGGTACACGAGGAGTGTATTCAACAAAAGGTTGCCAGCGGCGATGCATACATACATGACGAACTGACGGCGCACCACGATCATATCCGTATGACCAAACGTGAAAAACTTCTGCAGGAAGAAACTTGCAATCAATCCGAGACAAAACGCAAGCACCGACGCAGGTAAATAATATAAACGAAACAACTCTACAAAAATGGCGAGGGAGGAAAGATTCACCACTGCTGCACTGCCACCCGCGATGACGTACTTAAGGTACATACGAAAACGAAACGTGAGTTCAAAGAGCGCGGGGTGTATTGCTTTGACGCTTCTCCACCATAGCTCCTTTAGTTTTTTATACACACTAATCATAGACTGTTAACGTATGCAACGCTCAATGTGCGTGCGATATAACTTCCAGTACTCTTCCTCCGGAATAAAATGTTTCTTTGCAACTGCTTTGAGTGCAGCCCCATACGCGCGCCGTACTGCTACATCAGCCAAAAGCTCATGTAAGCCTGAAGCAACACAGACTGCATCTCCAACTGGA
>MHRQ01000020.1:26684-27141 GCA_001821015.1 Candidatus Taylorbacteria bacterium RIFCSPHIGHO2_02_FULL_46_13 | reverse complement strand
CCCGTACAGCGGCTGAATAAGCTCGCGTGCGATTCCTACGTCTGTGGTTACCACGGCTCGTGCCGCCCGTGCCGCCTCAAGCAACACAAGCCCGTACCCTTCAAACCGTGAAGTGACTAAGACTACATCCGCAGACTGATAGTATGCCGACAAATCTGACTGCCATGGCTCGACGCGAACCGAGTCGTCAAGACCGTGCAACTGTATTTCTCTAATTAATTTATTTTTCTCCGGACCCTCTCCGACAATAACCAGACGCGCAGAGTGACGCATAGTTAATAGATTTTTGAATGCCAGCAGTGCAGTGGGTACATCCTTCTCTGTGGCGAAACGACACACCATAAGCACAAGGCCCGATGAATCTTTACCTTTTTGCACCAAGGAACTCTTTTGACGTTTAGGAATTGCGCCAGCATCGGAAAATACAGGCAATACCTCTATAGGCGCACTAATACGC
>MHRQ01000020.1:20262-26656 GCA_001821015.1 Candidatus Taylorbacteria bacterium RIFCSPHIGHO2_02_FULL_46_13 | reverse complement strand
ATCTTGGAAGGCTCTACTGAGAAAATCGGTATGAATCTGAACATGTAATGGAATCTTTCCGTAACGCCGCGATGCACGCATACCCGCAAGACCGCACTCAAAGGGATCCTGTACGGTAATGACGCTTGTATGAGTGTTCATGCGCCGCTGCTCTACAAGCGCGCCGGCCAGCGCAGTCGCATCTCGAACATAGAGCCATCGCGACAGCGAATTGGTCGGATAGAGCCACAGATTGCCAATTTGCTCGGCTTTAAAGCCCAAAGAGCGCCGCGCACATACGATGACATGTAATTTTGAAAATAGTTCTCTCTGTTTTAACAAACGGGTGCGTACAGCACTGCCCTCTTCAAAAATACGCCGGTCAGTACCAATTGAAATGACTTGTATCATAGGCGCTTAAAGGCATTTACAAATGCTTCTGCAATTTCATCCCACGTATGTGTAAAGGTGAACTCATGCAGTGCCTTGCGAATATGTGCATAGGTTGCATCGTCGGACAGCTTCAATACTGCCTCCGTGATAGAGTCCTGACGTAAAGGATCAACCGTTACACCCAGCTCCCCTATTCTATCAAGAATCCCGCAATACTTAGACACGATAAATGGTTTTTCATACCGAATCGCCTCAAGAATAAAATTGGGACTGACTTCAGAAATAGAAGGAAGAATAATCGCATACGCGCGACGTATTTTCTCCATCAACACCTGATGCGGAACCGCAAGACATTCTAACGTAATATCCGACGCTTTCTCCTCTGCGCGCGTAAAAGCTGACTTTAAGAGCGTAACATTTTTAAGAGTGATGGGTCTCCCCGCCCATATAAAATTCTTTTCCGATGGAGCAACGGACGCTATTTTTTCGCCATAATAATTTTCAATGACTAACGTTCTATCCGTTTTAAGTCCAAACGGGACTCTCCACAATTTTCTCTGCCACTCGGTACTAAATACAAGTAAAGATGCTCGGTGTAGAGTAAAGAGGGAAAGCCTGCGTATCAAGCGCTCCTTGAATGAAAGTGGGGGGGTAATTTTGTAGAAATCAGGTAAAGACACCCGATCGCCGGTACGCTCAATATAATGTTCCCACAGAAAATCACCGCCGACACGGACGATAGCTTTTTCCCGAAAAATTGTGCTTGCCCAAACGGCCGGCATGCCGCTTGAAAAGGTATCCAATGCAAGCACCCAATCCGATGAGCGAATTGGTAAGAAAAGCCGAAAAAAATAAACAAAGTGCCGTAGCACAATCGGTAGTTTTTTCTCCCAACCGTACGTCACCACGGTATTTGCATACCCTTGTTTCCATAAAATCTCGGTGAGCGCTTTAGCATACGTGGCAGGGCCTCCAACTTCAGGTGGATAAATGCCCGTCGCAATAAGTATTCGTTCTTTTTTAAGCGTGAATACAGGATTAAACGCTCTGGCACGCATCTGCTCGCTTATTCCAGACCAATCATATTTTAAAGACACCATTGCAAAAGCGGAAACAACAATACCATCCCGTAGCGCACGATCGCGAACCAGTATATTTATTTTTCGGGCAATGTCCTCCGGATTCTTTACTTCACAAACCAGACCTGTCTTCTTATCCTCAAGAAAATCAACAATGCCGCCCACAGCAGTTGCCACCACGGGAACGGACGCGGCCATTGCTTCAATAAAAGATATCCCGAACCCTTCCGATGCAGAGGGGCGAACAAACACATCCGCCGCGGCAAGATACTCAGGAGTTTCATGAGGGCTTACTGTTCCTGCAAAAACAACTCTCTTTGCAACGCCTATATCACAAGCAAGCGAGTGCAAAGAAGCTTCAAGGCCACCGGAGCCAACGATGAGCAATTTATAGGTCTCCGGTAGAAATTTCAACGCTTGAATAATGTCTCCTATACAATTCTTCTGTACGAGGCGGGATAGGGTTATAATCACAGGATCAGTGTCTGAAAAACCGAATGTGCGGCGAATATTCGCGCGCGCGCCCGACGAAGGTGACGAAAATCTCTTCACATCCACGCCATTCGGCACGAGCTCAATAGGAACAGATACATTGTATTGTCTTGCGCGCGTAGCGAGATAGTTGCTGATGACTGTTACCACATCGGCCACTTTAAAAATGAGTACATGCCACGGGCGGATGAGAAGGCGATACAAAAAAGGAACGCCGAGTGCGTATCGCGCCAGATGTCCCTCCTCATCCCCCTCCTGGACCGTCAAGACAAGCGGGATGCGGGGTTTAACCATTTTAAAAAATGCCGCGGCAACAGACGCCTGACTCGCCATCATGCACCATACGCTATCGTAGGCGTGTTCTCTATGCAGACGAAGTCCCTTGAAAAAACCTGTGATCGGAATGAGAAATTTGTCCAACCTAGTGCCTAAACCAACCCGATAGACCCACACTCTTCCTATCTTTTCGCACTTCGCGAGAGAAACCCTGTAACGTGGCGTGATAAGGTCAAAGTCTATATCGGGCAATCTATCCGTAATTTCCTTGATAGCAAGCTCCGCCCCGCCTATGTTTGGCAGGTAATTAGTTGAAAATATAAGGACCTTTTTCACTTGCCTATACTAGCAAAAAATGGCCTAAATTCAAGCTTGTTGCGTACTTGCAAAGAATTTGCGCTATCCATCCTGATGCTCATTTTTTTCTTCAATAATCGTAAAATCTTCGGCGGAAAGTTCCCCATCTTTTTTCTTCTCACGTCCACCAATCCAATACGCAAGTCCACCGATGACTACCACAAGCCCCAGTAACAAATACCATTTAAAAGAAGAATCTTTTGTGGGTACGGGCAAGACGTAACCAGACGTAGTTGCAATACTTGAAGCTGGCAACGCGTTAGAGACGGACGGCTGTATTTTTGATGAAGTCGGAGAAACAACTTTTTTGGCAGGGGGTTGGGTTGATGCGGCAGTGGGAGGTGGGGCGGGCGGGCGTGGCAGAATCACATTTTTAGCGCCCGGGGTGGGAGACGACGCAGCCCAACTGCCTCCTACACGTTGCAGAGATTCTCCATCCCCCGATGCGCCCTGACTTGAATAATATGAAATCTGGTCAACGAATGCAGAGGTATTGTTTCTTAAAGAAAAAGTTTCCCCGGTGTTGGAAAGAGAAAAAGAAGAATCAAAAATCGTACCGGAGAAATGTGGCCAGTCTGTCCGAAATTTCTCCGGGTCGCTGGCAATGATCGCAAACGCTCCCCCCAAAAGTGTGCTGGTCCCTTGCGAAACCGTCAGCATGTGATTAACGCTTTGTTCATTCAGTTTCCAACCCGTCAAACTTATAGGTGAAGCAGAAGTATTCTCAATTTCAATCCACTCCCTGCCAGTGTCTGCACCGGGCGCGTCATACATGATTTCACTGATAAGCACCTGCGCCGAGATCGCAAACGGCACCAAAAGAAAGATACTGAGAATGATGAATTTACCCCGCACCACTTTTATCCAACTAATAGTGCCAACTATCTTTAATTTGAATCGCATAAGTCTGTAATCGGATAAAAGATACCTTCAGTAAAAGTGGTACGGGGCTTACTTTCCGGGAGTATTCAAGATTTTTTTCAAAACTTCTTCGGGCACCTCACGTTTCGCAGTCGGTCTTTCCGGGGTAGCCGTCACGGGGTTTTCTTTTTTACCCTCCTCTTTCTTGGGGCTGGTGGGCTCAGACTTTTTCTCGGGTAGTCCCGCTCCTTTGTGCTCTTTTAACGCCTCTTCAAGCGCCTGGCGCAATGCTCCTCCGCTCGCACCCCCCTTCGGTGGTTGTTGGTGCGGCCTTACATTCTGTTGCTGCTGCCTGTGTTCATTTTTCGGCTCCGACTTTGTATAATTTGATGAAACCGCTTTCTGCATTTCAGCCTCGCGCAGACGCCGGTCAACGGGTAAGGTCTTTCGATCGGGCGCGGACGTTTGAGTAGACGTATGACTTGAAAACTCACGAGTCACGGGGCGCGAAGGAGGCACCGTACTCTTGCGCACGGGTTCTGTGGAAGTGCGTTCGGCATGCCATTCTTTTATTTGCTGTTCCACCGTGTCTCTGGGTCTTGCATAAACACTGCGCGAGAGAGATATAATCGCCTCACGATACGAAGTACTGCTTGACTGAAGAGGTGGCAAGGTAGTTGCCGAGAATGGATGCGAAGAAACCCCATCAATCATAAGCTTCAAATAAATCTGGGTAAATCCAAGGTTTACCATATCTTGCGCAGTGAATTGGGGGGCAAACTCTTTCTCAAGCACTTCCGCGTCATACGCCCCCACTCTAAACGAAATCATGGTGCCCACGTTGCCAAAAACTGCCGCCCGTACCTCATCGCTCATCTGTTCAATGTATTGATGCGCAATGGTTAAATTAAGCTTGTATTTCCGTGCCTCTGAGAGGATATCGGCAAACGATTCATTGGCAAACGATTGGAATTCGTCAACATAAAGAAAAAAATTCGGAAGGGTCCGCAGAGTCTGCTCCGACGTATCAGCTCGAGAAAGGGCACCGAGGTATACCTTGGTAATAAGCATACTGCCCAAGAGGTTCGCATTCGCTTCACCAACCCTGCCCTTGGAAAGGTTAAGGATAAGTACTTTCCGCTCATCCATCATCTTTCTCAGATCAAACGTTGATTTCGGTTGGCCGATAATATTGCGAACCAACGGGTTTGAAATGAACTGGCCGATTTTGTTTTGTATCGCCGCGCCCGCTTCCTGCATATACCGATCTCCATATCGGGCAAACTCATCCACCCAAAATGCCTTCACCGAGACGTCAGTGATATTATCCACTACCCGCTTTCGGTACTCCTTGTCTGCGAGCATGCGATTTACACCCAAAAGCGTTGACCCAGGATATTCAAGCAAGGCTAAGAGAATATTGTTGAGAATATACTCCATGCGCGCTGACCATGCGTCCACCCAAATCTTTTTAAACGCAGACATCAGACCGTTGGAGACCAAATGTCGTTTATCAGGGCCAACATCCTCCATCACATTAAAAGAAATCGGGAAGTCAGTATCAAAGGGAGCAAAATAAAGTACGTCGCGAACGCGTTCTGCTGGCACGTAATCCAACAAAAGTTCCGCAGTTTTCCCGTGCGGGTCAATAAACGCAAGACCGTTCCCATTTCTGATATCCTGGATCGCCATATTCTCAAGCATGGTGGATTTTCCCATGCCTGTCTTTCCAATCACATAGACATGACGAGAACGGTCTTTTGTTTTAATTCCAAAAGGGACTTTTTTATTACGCGAGTCTGTCTGTGCAAAATAGGTTACTTGCGTCTCATCTTGGGTATGAAGATTGTTTTCAGACATAACGAGATTGTTTATTGCTTAATCATTATAACAAAAAGGCGGCTTCCAGACACATACTGGACCGGAAGCCGCTTTGACTTAACAACACATGATTACCCCCCCACACTGATTTGGACCAGCGACTCGCCGGCAAAACGCCTAAGCCCTTTCATGACCCCCGAATGCAGCTTCTCCAAGGGAACGACTTTCCCCACACGAACAATGCCCTGTGGATCTGGCAGATCACCGAATTGGAGATGCCCGAACGTCCCGCGCAATTCTTCCTGTATGACTGGGAGGGCCGCTTTTGGAATGTCGGCACTGGTATGTACAGCGTTGAGGTTGAAAACTGCATCTGTGTGTTTTTGGGATTTTAACATAACTGTGTGTTGTATTTTGTATCGTTTTGGGGACCTTTGTTGTTTTTAGTTCCCAACAATAAAAAAACGAGCTGAAAGGAACTACCGCTAATACACATGCTACACCCGTCACTCTCTGTATTCAATGTGAATTATTTTATAAAATACTTTCTAGTTTTCGTCAAGTGCTGCCGCCGTGTAGCGGTTTGAGGCGTTCCACAACATCCAAGAATTGAGGCCGCTGTCATAGACTGCCTGCATCTGTGTCCGCACCATATCTGGCGTATAGGTAGCGCCCAAACTGAAATCCTGAAGCCACGGCCTGAGCTTAAACGGAGTTGTACTAGCGCGGCGCACTGCCGAATCCATAGAATATTTAACAACTTCATATTGCTTCGTCGCGGGATTCGCAAATCCTAAAAAATTTGCAGGGTAATGCGAGGGGTACACCATGGGGGAAACATAATCAAAATTTGCGAGGGCATCTTCAAGGACTTGTCCGATATTAAGATCATCGTTATTGGTCGTTGTCATGCCGAAGAGATCTGCCGAAATAATGATAGGTTCTTTTTTGAGCTCGCGGCTCAGATATGAAAAGAAACTGCGTAACACCGCCGATTTGCCACCCACCGGGTCAGCCTCTACGACCGCTTCGCTGGTGGGATAATAAATGTTCGTCATGTCGCCGTCAGACGGGAACCGCACATAATCAAAGTTTATTTCATCAAATCCGATTCGGTAGGATTCACGCGAAAGTTC
>MHRQ01000020.1:6433-20247 GCA_001821015.1 Candidatus Taylorbacteria bacterium RIFCSPHIGHO2_02_FULL_46_13 | reverse complement strand
GATGTTCTTTTGCCATCACTGAATCTTGAAACACCGTAACACGCCCCACAACATAAATACCGTCGCGATGAACCGCATCAATGAATTCCATCATATCAGAAGCAAAACATGTGGTAGAGACACGCTCTTTTAACATAGGGTTATCGGTCGGAAAAGAAATCTTACCTCCATAGTCTTTGATATCAATAACAAGCGTGTTCAGTTCCGTATGATTCACAAGATCCACAAGCTTTGCACGCAGTGACCGATCAGAAGCGAGACACTGTGACATGTAAATCGCTTTTACGGGAACCGGGGTTGTAATATGAACGACTGGAGGAATAATCTTGGGCGCGGTTGCTTCAGCAGAGACTATGGTTGTGTACTCAATAGAGGTAAACGGCGGCACTACCACATAAAAGACCACGGCAATAACCACAATCAGAAGCGTAGAGAGCAAAAAGAGAGACTCAAGGGTGCGCTTTTTCCTACTCATGACAAAACTTTGGTATCTGCCTTCGAGGATGGTGGTGGGTGCCCTCCACCGCTCTCGGTGAATGTGTCGGCATTCTCTGATTGCTCTTAGGCAAGCCTCAAAATCACCTCGCGGCCCAAGTGATACAAATATAGAACCACTAAAAAGATACCCGTTGCGATATATAAACGGATCTTCCACAATGCTGGTATACCGGAAAAGCTCAGAACAATGAGCCATAAGCCGAGTGCCAACTGGGTATGACGTTTAAACATGACAGTATATATACTATCAAGAAAAACCCCCGAGCACTACGGCACGGGGATTATGGCGCGTGATAGACAAGCTACCACTGACGGATCAACAAAGATTCTTTAATGATATCGGCGTATTTCTCGCGTTCTTGGTCAGAATCGAGCGCAAGCAGGTAGACTTTGAGCTGAGCTATATCATCAAGGCGCAGAAAAGCTTCGATGATGAGAACCAGAAAAATGTCACGCTGCTTGCCTTCGGGCACGTTCTGGATAATCCCACCGCCAATAGCCACGAGGTCTTCAATCTTGGTAGACTTCGGTCCTAATTTCATGCGCAAAACGAATTCAATCGCCTCGCGCCACTTGCGCTCTTTGTAAAGGCATTTGAGTTCGTACTGCATACAGTTTCCTCCAATCTAGTGAAGGATAGTAGCACAAGTCGGCTCTATTAGCATTAGTCTGGTCCAACCATCACCACAAATTCTCCCCTGACCTGATCAGCATGCTCTTTAAAGTGTGTTAAGACTTCAGGTGCAGAACCGGCGACAATACTCTCGTAAACCTTGGTTAGCTCGCGGGCAACCATAACGTGTCGCTTGGGAGAAAGAAGTGTGTTGAGCTTCTCCAGTGTTTTTAAAATTCTATGGGGCGATTCATAGAAAACAGTGGTCCTCTTAGACGCAAGGATTTCTTTAAACAGCGTTTCTCTCCCCTTCTTGTGCGGTAAGAATCCGAGAAATAAAAAATCTGACGACGGCAGGCCTGAAATGGAAAGCGCCGCGGCGACGGCGCTCGGACCCGGAATCGCGATGATGGGAAGTAGCGGAAATTTCTCACGCACGGCCGCAACAAGCACTGACCCAGGATCCGAAATGCCGGGAGTTCCTGCATCAGAGACAAGCGCAACGCTCTTGCCTGCCTCAAGTAATTTCAAAATCGCAGTTACCTTACTTGCTCCGCTATGAGTATGATAGCTCAACATCGGCGTCTGTATGTGGTAACGCTCCAAAAGCCGCGAGGTCACACGGGTATCCTCACACAAAACTAAATCCACTGACGAAAGCACCGCGATAGCGCGCATCGTTATATCCTCAAGGTTCCCGATAGGCGTCCCCACGACGTAAAAACTCATACAGCTCTTTTTTTATCGGGTTTAATAAGTTTTTCCGCAAGCTGATAGATATCTCCAGCCCCCATCGTAATGAGTACATCCTTTTTTGTGAGCTTTTTGCGCAAAATTTTCTCTAGAGCGTCTCGTGTGGCAACATGCATTACGACAGGCTTCTTCTTCCCTATTTTTTTTAGATGTATTTCAATATGCTGTGCAAGAATGCGCGAGGAAATAGAGGGGTCGCGTCGTTCACGGGCCGCAAAAATAGGCGCCACCATAACTTCATCCGCTTCATCAAATGCAGACGAAAAACCCTCAAGTAATGTTTTGGTGCGAGAATACAAATGTGGTTGAAACACTACGACGAGATGCTGGTTCGGGTGAACCTCACGATACCCTGCAAGTGCCGCTAGGACTTTATCCGGATTATGTGCATAGTCGTCATAAACCAGAGCACCTGTGTTGGTCTTGCCTTTTAAATCAAACCGCCGCCAGGTTCCGCGAAAGCGCGCTAGAGATTTTAGGGCAGTCTTTTTTTCAATGCCAACCACATGAGAGACCGCCAGAGCGGCAGCCGCGTTCTCTTGGTTATGTCCTCCGGGCAAAGGCAATTGCATTCTTTTGTCTAAGAACACTCTATAATCAACGACTTTTGCTTTCGTGGCGATTACCACTGCTCTGATTTCAGGATGCTGGGCTGGAACGATGAGGTAGCCGCTCCGGGGTACCTTCGCCGCAAGCTGTGCAAAAGCCGACTGTATATCGCCTGCATCTTTATAGTAATCCAGATGGTCCACTCCAATATTGGTAATCACGAGAATACTTGGCGCAAGCTCTAAGAAAGACCGCTGGTACTCATCCGCTTCCACCACCAAATACTTGCTCTTGCCAGCAATAAAATTACTGTTCTGGCCTTTTAAGAGGCTGCCCACGATAACCGTCGGATCAAGTTTCGCATCGGTAAAAACTTTCGCGACCATAGCGGTAGTGGTCGTCTTACCGTGGGTACCGGCAATGGCAATGGTGTATTTCCCTCGCGAGACAAGACCCAGCGCTTCGGGATAGGAAAGTAGAGGAATTGAAAGTGCTTTTAACCTTCGTAAAAACATCGGGTTGCGCTGTGAGAGGGCACGCGAGTAGATAACAAGATCAGTGTTCTTCGGAATTCTTTTTACATCCTGCCCGATCAAAACCTGAATACCCTTTTTTTTCAATTCCACTATGACTGGCGAATCAGAACTATCCTGACCGCTTACCTCTTTTCCTTCACTCTGAAATAGCCGCGCCAAAGCAGACACACCAATCCCGCCAATCCCAAGAATATGGACATTCTTGACCTTTTCGAGTTCTTCGGACTTCATCATAGATTGAGTATAGCTAAAAACTATCCGTGAGCAACATGCTTAAGGTCTAATCTTTTATAGGCAGTAAATAGCCGCATGAGCTCATCCAGACGAAATTTATGAGGCAAAGGCGGGGTAATCTTGGTCTGCCCATTGTGCCTCCACAATCTCAAATCCATCAACTTTGAAAGTGGGAATTGCAACCGCCGCGTAAAAAACTTCTACAGTATCACGTTTATATTGAGACGTATTTTTATACTCACCAATCTTACGTACATTCTCAACAAGAATGCCAACCTCTTCTTGCACTTCTCTACGAGCTGCTTCCTCAAAAGATTCTCCTCTTTTGACGCCTCCACCGGGGATAGTCCAGCCTTTATGCGCATACCCGAGTCGAACAAATAAGACATGCCCGTTGCATTCAAGCACACACTTCACACCCCGAGTATCAGGACGAAAAAGAAACCAGTACACCCTTTGTACAGGATTAACAATAGTGTATAAAATTCGCTTTATAAAAATAACTACCTTTTTCAATTTAATTCTGCTAGCAGTACATTAAACTGCTCTCCCCTGTCGTATTCATTTTTGAACATCCCAAATGACGCAAAAGCGGGACTGAACAAAACTACATCACCTTTTGTCGCAAAACCTTTAGCCTTTTGTAGAGCTTCATCTAGACTTTTTGCTTCAGTAGTTATTGCTAGCTCTGGGTACGATGCTTTTAATTGCTCCGTTCCTGAACCAGCTAAAAGTACTACTGCTTTACAGTGCTGTGGAATTTCAGCTACTAAGCCCGACATATCCAGACCCTTATCCGCACCGCCCATAATAAGTACGACATTTTTATCGCGACTGACAGCGCGAAGGCCTGCGAGTGTTGCAGTTGGAGTCGTCGCATTCGTGTCGTTGTAATAAGAAATGTCATTAATCACGCGCTTAAGCTCCAAACGTCCCGGTAGCCCCTTAAACTCTTTAAGCGTAGATTGAATTAACTGTTGCTCAATCCCAAGAATACCCCCAACAGCAAGTGCACATGCAGCATTCAAACGACTATGTTCTCCAGGTAGATGTACCAGAAAATCTTTGGGCACGTCAGCTACATGCGCTACATGAAGCTGCCCCTTTCCCCATGTAAATTTCTCCGCAATATCTTCCCCCACAACCAAATGATCTTGCACATTCTGATACTTAAAAATATTCGCCTTATCATCAAAATAGGCTTCCATATCATCTTTGTAATAATTCATATGGTCCGGCAAAAATGTGGTGAACACAGAAATATGTGGGCTCATTTTTGCATCACCAAATCCTTGCAATTGCCATGAGTCCAGTTCCAAGACCATCGTGTCGCCTTCCTGAATTTTTTCCAGAAGCGGAAGTGTCGCGGTATCTTTAATATTTCCTGCCAAAAACACGCGCTTACCTGCCGCTTTGAGAATTTCGTAAATCAAGGCCACGGTCGTTGACTTGCCGCGTGTACCTGTTATCCCAATGGTAGTAATTGCTGGAGCAAGTTTTACAAAAAGCGACGCATCCATTTCTATAGCAATTCCGTTCTTCCTCGCCTCCGCAACAAACGGTGAATCAAGTGGCACACCTGCCGCTTTAAGTATAAAATCTCTCCCACGAAAATCTGCTAAATCGTGCCCACCGAGCCGATAGGAAATATTTGAAAAACCCTTGAGACGCGCAAGCGATGACGCCAGTTGCTCTTTGGTTTTGAGATCAGTCACAATCAGCTCCGTGCCGTGCCGTGCCAAAAATTCAGCATCACCGACACCTCGCCCCAAAAGGCCTAAACCTAAAAGCGTTACTTTCTTATCTTTAAAATAGTTCTTATAATCCATAGCTTTTAGGTTTGGGTGGGAAAGGGTCGGGAAACGGGAGTTTCCCGTGTCGGAGAGCAGCGAGTCGGCGAGTGTTGAGAACCGTGGGTTCTCAAGGAGGCATACGAAGTACATGCCGACCCGAGGCCTAGAAGCGTTACCTTTTTACCTTTGAAAAATTGTTTGTAATCCATCCCGTTAGAAGCAGGAAACGGAACAGCCGTTTCTGCTTGAAGTTATATGAGCAATAATTGACCTATACATATATTGTATACAAAAAATCCCGATTCCTTTTCCGCAGCTTCTAACGGGATCCACAGTGGCATAGTACCAAAAAAAAGCGGCTCGGAAAACTTTCGTTTTCCGAGCCGTGTGCTTGTCTGCTGTGGTCTTAGGCTTCCTCCGCGACCAGCTCCACCGGTTTGGGAGTCGTCGTTCCGGCCCGTTGGCCAGCAGCGCCACGAGCCAGTGCTTCCAGCTCCGTGTCTAAGGATGAGGAGGTTTCCTCCACCGCTTCCGTAACAACAACGTCTGTTTGCTCCGGTGCCGGTGTGGGTGTAATTACCGTCTCTGCTTTCGCCGTGTGCTCCTTTGCAGGAGAGGCGTCAGCAGGGATGTTCCGCACCCGTTTCCAAGTAGCAACCTCTTTGGGATGGAACGCATGAAGCGCAACGTCAATGAGTGCCTGCGAGCTAATGCCCGTCGGCTCCACATTGGGATGCGTGAGCGAGCCGTTCATCATCTGTCCGGCGCGACGGAAGTAGTACCACTGTGGCACCGCCTCCAAAACTCCCTCCTGACCGAGGTCAGCCCACTTCAGTGCCACCGTCGGCTTGCCGTCTTTATTCTTCGGCAGTTCAAGCCACCGGATCATGCGGACAAGTTCCGTAAGATCCAGCGGAAGGCGATTGTCCAGGAAAAACCCGGCGCCGCCCCTGCTTTTGCGAATGATGGTAACGGTCGCCCCTCCGGCTTTCTCATGCCGTGAAGCACGAATGGCGCGCGGATTGTCGGTGTTGAGTAGGAGAATCCGAATCCTGAACATCCTCCCCTTCGCGAACGCGAGGGTTTGGACCCGATTTGTCGCTTTCTTGCACTCCTCAACCAGCTCCCAGAACTTGAGGCTGTCGGCGTAGAGGCTCGTCAGGGCGAACTGGATGTGGTCAACCACATCAGCGATCCCAGTCCGGTACAAACAGCGGGTGATGAAGGAGAGTTCCGTAATCTCCTCCTGGCGCTGCATGCTTTCCTTGACCAGTTGCTCCAATTTCCGTCGCGCCCGATCATCAGGGAACGCACCTTTTTTCAGCAGATCATCGAAGATCTGTTGAAGCGGTTTTTCACCCGGAACTTTCGCGAACTGAACGGATAACTGGGTGTGAATGGCGTTCAAGATTTCGGTCGCCCACTTCCACACCTGTTCGTTGCTCATACCGCGCGCATGAGCCATCTTGATGAGCTCGGCCAGCTCGGTTGATTTGACACCAGCCTCGCTGTCACAGCGCAGGATGACCTTGGCAAGGACATCGAGCTCAGGCTCGCACAACTGCAGGTATTTGTGCACCAGTGTAGTGGTGCATTCTCCCCCAATGCGCTTGCCGTCTTTGTCCTTGTCATTGAACCGAGTGCCGGGCACACAGCCAATGGGCAAGATCTGTGACTGATCATGCCAGAGGTCGGACCGAGGTTTCATACCCTCGGTGAACCTGACGCCCGCTTTGTCAATTCCGGGGAAGCATTCACTGCCCCGAATGTGAAGAACGCGTGCGGCCTCCACCTCGTCGAGATGAAATCCCGTATGGGTGAAGATTGTATGGATCGGAATAACTGCCTGCTGTTGTTGCATTTTCTGCCTTTCGGTATGGGGCGATAGGCCCCGTTGTTTTTGATTTAGGAAATAGGCACCCTCATTTGTTAAAGAGCCACCTGCTAAAATGGTATCATACATTGTGATTTTTGTAAAGCCCTTTTTAAGGCCTTATTTAAAGGGGTTTTTGGTATGAAAAAAGCCGACACCAGAGGTGTCGGCTTGCTACAAATATAGGAACTCCGTAATTGAGCGTTAAGCGCTACCCTGCTGGCCCGCGAGCGGCCAGAATGATTTCCTTCAGTTTCGCCCAATTTGCTTTGACGTTGCGCTCAATGTTGCCTGCACTAAAGTCAGCGGCAACCGCCGGATCGTCTTGCTCGTACTCCAGAAGCGGTTTGCGAATGGCACTCACAACTGGAAGCGAGAACCCCGCATACATACCGGCTTTTGGCACATATATGCTATCCACAATTGGTGAGCGATTGAGACCCGAACAGAGGGCGACAACCTTTGCTCCCGTCTTGCCGATTTCGTTCAATATGTCATCCGTGTTTTGGAAATTGTTATGCACATCGTCACAAACAATCACCGGCTCGCCAGCCGAAAGCTCAAAGCGCTTGAAAACCAAGTCATACTCCTCCTTGATCGCCCCTGCCGGCGTCGGCCGCTTGACCTTGGCCGGATAGACGAATCGTTTCTTACAAACAAGAGCGACCATCTGCCCTAAACTTCTGCCACCGTCGGGGATACCGATAAGTGTGGATGCGTGAGCAACCACTCCGGCATTACTGAATATCTTTGGCATCAGTAGCTCCGCAAAATAGTGAACTACCAGAGGATATTCCTCAATCCGTGCGAAGTTGAAGTAGACATCGCCGACCAGGTTGCGCCCCTTTGCGTCTTTGCCGGCGTATGGGACCAATGGTCCCAAGCGCTTACCCGAAGCGTCTTTTGGACATTCATACAGTGCGTTACACCGCATGGCAAGCTCCCACGGATCGTCTCCCGCCTTCGGGATAATAGGTGACCAATTGTTCATACCGTTACCACTCCTTTCTGTTTTTCCGCAAGCGTTTGTGCGATGCGGATATTGAGGGCTTGCGCCGCTTCACGTGGGTTGGCATATCCTTTGTGCTCTGTGATCTCCCGTCCGATGACGAGCCAATCAGCACCATTGCGGATTGCTTCTTCCTGCGTATCCACGTTTTTCTGGTCGTGTTTGTCTGCACCAGGTGAACGTGTCCCCGGCACCACCTTGATGATTTTCTCAAGTGCCAGCTCTGGGTACTTCTCTCGTTGATAATACTTTGCGAGAAAAGCGAGTTCTTTGGGAGAACAAACGATTCCATGACACCCTGCATACGCGGCCATTCGTGCCCAGTAGAGAACTTTGGCATTTCGCGAAGTACCAAATTCAAGCTCCACATTTTCCGTGTCAATGCTCGTTAGAGCCGTGACTGCGAGAACGATGAAACCTCCACTTTTACTTGCTTCCACCACCGCCATCATTCCCTCAACAGTAGAGTTCGCATGCACATTGACCATAGAAACACCGCAGGTTGCCCGAGCGGTTTTCGCCATGGTTTCTGGGATATCATCCCATTTCCCATCCCAAAAAATGTCCAGACCCCTGTCGTGCGCATGTATTGCAACACGGCCAGCAAGTTGAGCGTTGATGAGCTCCTGCCCTACCTTCACGACCTGGACTTCATCATCAACCTCGTCCATTAAACTAACCGCTTTTTCAATACTGTTTACATCAAGCGCTAAAATAATGCGCTTCGTGTTGTGTACGCTAATACTCATAAACGTTCCTATATTTGATTGTTTAAGAACAAAGAAAGCACCGCGTGCTTTCTGGTACCTCACACGAGGTTCCACTGCCCATACTATGTATTGAAAGAGAAAAAGCAAGCTTTTGCTTGCTTCAAAAATGTATTTACTTTTTGCCGAAGAAGGGATTTGAACCCTTATGAGGTTGCCCTCACTGCGCCCTGAACGCAGCGCGTCTGCCAATTTCGCCACTTCGGCGTGATTCGATTGTATGTAAATACGCCAATTCCTTGCCCCGTAGCAATTCGCATTCAGCGAATTGCTACGGGGCGCCACATGCCAATCTAATTACACAACCTACTTAGTATGACACTTACAAATGTTTCTTGAATTCTGTCTCTATGTCATCAATCTGCTTTGGACTGAAGGTGTGGTCGTTTTTATGTTCACGTAACCACGTGACCCCACGATCTACCTCCTTCGCATCAATACCTGAATGCGACGCTCCTGACTCGTGCATATCTCCACCAAAATAACCTTCCAACTGATCAAGCTCTTTGTGTGAGAACCCATTGCCATACAATGACTGGCGAACCTTCTGGTGGAATTCTTGCTTTGTCACCCGCGGTTTTGAATCTCCAAAATCAAATAGTCCCATGAATAATTTCTTAAATGATTAATAAGGACATTGGTGCAAGTGGAAGGACTCGAACCTTCGACCTCCCCATTATCAGTGGGGTGCTCTAAACCACCTGAGCTACACTTGCATTTTGCTAGGCAAATATAGCAAAAATGAGCCCGTACAGCAACAAAAAAGCGCCGAAGGGTTTACCTTCGGCGCCCGTGACCCCTACGTGTCCTGTCGGCAAATTATTTCCCGCGGTGCGAAGGCACGATGCCGTAGAAGGCATCCGCCTTCTTTTCGGCCTGAGCCTCGGCGTATTTCTGGCCGAAGACAAGGACCACAAGCAAGGCGATCACCAGAGTGATCACGAGCCCAAGGAACTCCTTAGTAAAGACTTTTCCCTTCGACTTGACGTTGAAGAGATTGGCCATATCAACCGGGACCGGCTTAATATCCAGAACAGTAGGATCTTTTTTCATAGGTTTAGGTTTGAGTTTTAGTGTGAACGTCCACCTGCAATACTAGCATGCAAAAAGTGTAAAGTCAACAGGCCACAGAAAAACCACCCCTAGGGGGCGGTTTTTCTTTTTACTATTCTCTATTTTGTTCCGTTCATACCGGTCTTTCCCGGCTGTCCATCCATTTATTTAGGAGGGCGGATTACCCTCACAGCTCTGCCGAAGCAGAGATCAACCTTATCAGTCCCCTACTGCATTACTGCGCAGGGTAACAATGATCCTTGAAATATTCCACGAGCAGCTTCCGCTACCCGTGCCTTGTTCATGTATCTCCCCAGGTTTCCTTGGGGCATGGACTATATCTTCATCCAGATATTCAATTCTGGAGCCAACGTTTTATAGCAAGATTTATCACTGCTATCCCTCTGCTCTCACAGAGAAGTCTCTACGGGGCTAAGGAGAGTCACATATTCAACCGAGTTTATATTTCATGTCTTCTAAAATGTAAGGTTTGATTAAGTTTCTTAACTTCAGCCTAGAATCTTTTCTCCAAATCGCAAGTCGCGGTTTGTTATGATTTCTCTCGATGACAGATTTAATTCCGTGTAAATCTTCTAAAGCTTTTGCTAATAACTTATTCTCTTCCCAATCGAAGGATTGGGAATTTATGTGGTAACCACACAACTTTCCATTTCGTATAACAGCATTGCCGTCATCCATAAACCACACTGCAATTATCAGAGGGTTTTGGAGATAGTCCACAATACTCTTCGGGACTATCTTTCTTTTTTCTTCGTAGAAAACATTTCGTAATTTAGTTAATTCGGGATGACTAATGGTACGAATTGTTAAAGAATTATTTCTTTCGTAGAAGCGTGGTTTAGTTAATATCCACTTTTTTAATTTTTTGTATTTCCACTGTAAGTAATTCTTTGCATCAATAGAATGACTGATGATCATTCTAAAATTGGTCTTTGACCAATTTTCGCACAAACATCCATCTCCTAAAATATTTCCTACTAAGATGGCAACCTGCTCTTCATCAAAGAGTTGTGTTTTCAATTCTCTGATTTCAGTTGAATAGGTGACTCTCCCAGCTTCCCTCGGTATTACCTTCATGCCTTCATTTTATCATACATGAAGAGGAGGGCTTCACCGATTTCAGTTGGATTTTTCCGTCAAGTTACCTTGACGGGTCGCAAAAACTATTACATAGTTTGACGACTTACTCCCTGTCACTGAGCTTACCTTCGGCCCACAAAAGTGAGACTTCGGGTACTCCCAGCTCCCTTGAGTTGACGGGCGGTATTTGATGTGTTATAATATTACTATTATAATTCTCTTCAACACGGGGCAAGCGGTTTTCCCGCACCCTCGCGTTTTTCAAAGGTAGCTTACTCGATTTTTTTATCGAATTCACTTACCGTGCCATGATAAGTTTTAGCTTTCTTCCCGAGAGCTCGAAGCCGATCGCGAAGTTTTACAATTTTGTTAAATCCCTCATCCGACAAATGTTCCTTGGCACAAACCATCAGAACTATTTGTTTGAAAAGCAGATAAGATTTTTTCTTTTTCGCCTGTAGAGGATTTTTATCTAGAAATGGAAATAAATATTCCTTCAGGTCCCAAATGCTGGTAATTTTATACTTTGCATGCGGATACCATCCGTATCGCTCGTACGAGCAATCATAAATTCTCCCTATTCCGATAGACACAAGTATGCGTTCTAAAATTTCTTGATCGTCTTTCCGTAATTCTATTTCAAATTCCGGACGGACTTCGAAACCTCGACGTAAAGTCTTGTGCTTACCAATACTAATCGAAAAAGATCCTTCTCCATCAATAAATCCCGCGACATAGTGAGGATCTAACTTTTTCCTTTGAATTTGTTCCTTCCCAATAGGAAGTTGTAGCTTGGGGTTAAACCGAGCATCTTTTCTATTGGTACTACGAACTCTGCTGACTTCTTGCATATCATAATTATATCATGACTAATACAATTTCTCGGTGTGTATAACACAACGAGGAAAATGCAAGATCTCCCACGGTAACCGAATACACTATTTTCTCTCATCTCGATGCCACGATACGCATAACAGTTTTTGAAACACAGTAGGCTTCTCCATGTACTCGCAGGATAACCTCTGTTGTGCGCCATAACTGGCATTCAAGCTAAGAAATGCTACCTCCGACGCTTCGGTCGGAGTCCCGACTTTACGTCGGGATTTACCCCTTCATTCCGACCCCTCACGGCGTCGGAACTGGTATTTCGCTTCAAGACACTGTGAATTGCCTTGGTTGGATTTCCTGCCTGCCGAAGCCTCGGCGTAGGCAGGTCCAGCTGTAATTTTTGGGGTCAAGATAATTCTTGACAAAATGAAAGCAAGTAGTATTGTCTGCCTAGAACTCACCCAAAACAAAAGAAAATGCTATGAAACTGCTTCTTCTCGTGTTCTTTGTCTGCTTAATTCCCCCTCTTTTGATTTTAGGAGGCACACTGGTGGGCCTTGAAGAGAGGATAATGCGATGGGAACCGTACCTGACATTGGCGTGGGCCATCTCAATTCCTCTTTTCATGTCTAGCCTTCTCACGTTTGCAACATTCTGCAAACGACCAGAGGATTACTGCCTTTGATTATCTGGAGTTTCCCAAGCTGCAGTTTCTTACTGCAGCTTTTTCTTTTCCCAAAAATTACAGCTGAATCACCAACTAGCGTACTCGATCGCATGGCGACCCGAGTACAAGACTTGAGAACGTATTCACCGCGGCGTTGCTGATCCGCGATTACTAGCGATTCCGGCTTCAAGAGGTCGAGTTGCAGACCTCTATCCGAACTGGCGCCGCTTTTCTAAGGATTGGCTCGGCCTTTTTCGGCGTCGCATCCCGTTGTAGCGGCGATTGTATCACGTGTGTAGCCCAGGGCATCAGAGGGCCATGCTGATTTGGCGTCATCCTCACCTTCCTCTCCCGTGAGGGAGCAGTCTCGCCAGACATATATAACTGGCAACGAGGGTTGCGTTCGTTACCCCACTTAAGGGAACAGCTCAAACCACGAACTGACGACTGTGTCAAGTCCATTATTACTAATGGCACGGACTATACCTTCACCCCACATTATGGGGGTCGGCGTGTTATGGAATCTGTAACAATTCCATCTTGCCCCTCTCTGATAAAGGGCAAAGTCTCTACGGGGAACAAATACTACTTTCTGCGTCTAAGCGAAAATTCTGAAATTCCGTTTAGAAATTTTTGTGCATCGAAACGTGATACATACAAGACGAAAGTTCTTGCTTTCGAATATGTATACACTTTCGGAACTATACCGATACGTGTCAGTAACCGAGCATCTCGATTTGCTTCTTCATTGCCGCTATAGGCTATTCGTAAGTCACTACGATCGTCTGCAGCCACGCTTCCATCACCATCGAATCTTCCAGCGAAATAGGCAAATATAGAATGCTGATTCAGAAATCGCCCTGGGTTTTCACGAGCGACTCTAAAATATCTCAGGAACGGTCTGCTATTTACATACAACTGATATGCTGGCCTTGTCGCCTTTTTCGAATAGTAATGTTCTGGAGATTCTCCTCGGGAATAAATCCTCATTTTTAACCTCTCTTGAGGAAAAAATTTCAAGAGAAATCTCCTGAACTCATCTATCAGAATATGGTTAACATTCGTTAAACCAATACTCGAGGTTCTATGATAGCCGTCAGCACACCATAATCCAAAAGCATAGGCATTGTTTTGTTCTTTCAAATCGCAGAAAGTAGTATTTGTTCTTCCCACGGTATTACCCATCATGCAATTTTATCACATCTATGGGCTTCACCGTTATGAGCCGATGTTGCAATGGCAATTACTCGCCAAAGGGTCGTCGTTTAAACAACCATGCAGCACCTGTCTAACTGCCCTTGTGAGGCGTCAAAAGTTTCCTAATGACTTCAGTTAGATTTCAAGCCCTGGTAAGGTTTTTCGTTTACCATCGAATTGAACCACATGATCCACCGCTTGTGCAAGTCCCCGTCTATTCCTTTGAGTTTTAACCTTGCGGTCGTACTCCCCAGGCGCTTCTCTTAACGCGTTAGCTTCGCCTCTCAGAGGGTCGATACTCCGAAAAGCTAGAGAAGATCGTTTAGGGCGTGGACTACTGGGG
>MHRQ01000020.1:0-6388 GCA_001821015.1 Candidatus Taylorbacteria bacterium RIFCSPHIGHO2_02_FULL_46_13 | reverse complement strand
CCTCGCTCTTCATGTCGCCATGAAGTCCGGACTATATCTTTATCTGTAGCAATTCCATCTAGCTCGTTTCTTTTCGTATTCTGCCATAACGACAGAACGCGAGAAACGGCTCAATTGAAGGACTTCAGATATCCAGCGTTGTTGAAATTGAGGATCTTTGTAGAGTAGAATGGCTTTTTTGAGCATACTCGCAACGGGGACGTAAGGAAGGATGATTCGCAAAAACTTTTTCAGTTCTTCCTGCGAACGAATCCAAATTCTCCAATACTCATCCCGTGTTCCGTCTCGCTTGCGCCCGACAGGCGCCACAACGGTCCGTACGTTCCAAACCACTCCAAGATAGCGAGCAAGTATTCTGACTGACGCTTCACCAAAGCCGTCTGTGCAAAACACTCCTTTTCTGCCTCCATAGCTAATAAGTGAACCGTCATCGCACCACCACACGGCGAGCGACAGCTGGGTCATTTGATTTAACCATTTGCGCCTTATGCGCAAGACATTGTGCTTATAGGCCAGATGATGTAGTTCGGTCAATGCTGGAGTTCTCTTGCTCATGAACCTCCATTTTGGCTTCGTACTATATCCATCTGCCTTCTGCACACTCACGCTATTATCTCCTGCTATCTCTTTTAGCGCATTCGCTTTCCATAAGAGATAGTCTTTTTGAGTTTCCGAATGACGAATTTGTAAATTCGCATTGGAATACTCGCTTTGAATCTTGAGCGATCCATCTCCAAGGATTGAACCCAGAATAATGGCTCGCGCTTGATCCGACAAAGGCACATATTTTGAATCCGCGTTTTGCATCTTTTTTTTTGCATTACGACAGAAAATGCGCCAACTACCTTGCTCAATTTCATAGTCTCTACGGGGTTGTGAACTTCATTGAGGAGGCCAGTGGCATACTGACCTCTTGAGGATATCTAGAACCATGGACCTCGGAGCCTTCTTTTCGAATCAGGCGACTGAAAAAATACGACCAGACCGCCAATGACGACAAGAAGCAACACCAATTCTCCAAATGACATAATTATCATCTCCTTTCTTTTTTTCCTCAACGAAATTCACAACTTCCCTCGGGATTGTCTGAAGCGCGCCAGTAAGCGCATAGTGCTCCAGAGTTTCCCCGATACAGCTAGATTTACATCCCGAAATCGCTTTCGGGAGAGACACCTTTTGCCTACATTTTACGAGCGGGCGGGGATTATCTAATCCCATTCGCTCCCCACGCTTTCGTGTTTCAGCGTCAGGAAATGCGCCAGTGTGCTGCCTTCGCTTTTGGCGTTCCCCTAGATATCAACGGATTTCACCCCTACACCTAGAGTTCCGCACACCTCTCGCACCCTCAAAGTCGTGCCGTATCCTCTGCGGACCCCCGGTTAAGCCGAAGAATTTCACAGAAGACTAACACAACCGCCTACACACCCTTTACGCCCAATGATTCCGGATAACGCTTGAGGCACTCGTATTACCGCTGCTGCTGGCACGAGTTTAGCAACCTCTTATTCATAGGGTAACGTCAATCGCGCGAAGCGCGCAAGTTATAAAGTTTATCAAGTTACAAGTTCATAAAGCAGAGTTTTGTTCTTACTTTACAAACTTTATAGACTTTTTACTTTACAAACTGCGTGCTTCGCACGCTTCCTCCCCTATAAAAGATCTTTACATCCCGAAGGACTTCATCGATCACGCGGCGTCGCTCGATCAGGCTTTCGCCCATTGTCGAATATTCTCGGCTGCGGCCACCCGTAGGTGTATGGACCGTTTCTCAGTTCCATCGGTGGGGAACAGGCTCTCACCCCCCCTAAGCGTCGTCGCCTTGGTAGGCCATTACCCTACCAACTAGCTGATACTGAGCAGGCTCTTCATAGAGCGGTAAACCTTTACCGAACACTGATTTTTAGGCTCTTGATTAATTCAAGAGTTATGATATAGTTGTAACTAGATGAAAACTACCAAGTCCAGAGCGTGCACGTATTCTTACGTGACTGCTCCCCCACCTCGTGCGGAAATCGCTTCCGTACTTGTCGCAACAGCTCCCCTCGCCTTCATGGTCATGGGGGGTATCGGCTGGATTATTTACAGCCTTGCGATGTTCGCACTGCGTTAGTACTCACCACACCTCGGCCACACGGCTTGGGTGTCTTTTTTTCATCTTTTTTATATATCACCCAAAAATCAATGCTCGGGCTATCGGGAATTACCTAACCTTTCGGCTAGCTATGCCCGACTCTACGGTAGATTCCTGCTTATTACTACCTCGTCTGCCGGTTGCGCGCATAGCGCGCAGGTTACAAAGTAAAAAGTTTATAAAGTTTATAAAGCGCAGACAGCAACAAATACCCTCCCACTTTACAAACCTTATAACTTTATGAACTTTACAAGCTGTGTGCTACACACGCCCCCGTGACTTGCATGCCTTATCCACGCCGCCAGCGTTCATCCTGAGCTAGGATCAAACTCTTATTTAAGTTAAACATATTCGCGACCTTCGCAAATATGTTTTGAACGGAACAAAATAGAAAATAGTATTTCTCTCTTGCTTGCCCGCGTATTCTTGTAAAGAATACTTCGGGTATAAGTTTTTTCTTTAGCTCTTTTTACCCGCTTAGATTTCGCGTGTGCGAAATGTAATCGGTGGAATCGTTTGCCCGTTCACCTTTGCTATGAGGTGTTCGGGTTTCATTTACCCACGCAATCGCTCTTAGCGAATTGCTCTTGGGTTTGGACTCATTAGATTTAGACTTTTTGCCGACCTGATTGAAAATCAGCTCGGCACGCACGATCTTTGCAACCACGCTCTCGCGTGGGCAAAATCGGCGCTTGCACTTATTTTGTGTGTTCTCAAACCCACACCTTTTTTGGTGCAGGATTTGAATATTTCATTGTCAAAGACCACGTAAATCATTTCCTTCAGAAACGATTCGGCGACCCTTTCGGGTTGAGCCAAACTCTAACACCGCCCGCTTGAAGCGAACGATCTATTAGAGCGTGGGGTCCATTATACACATGGGGAAAGGGGTGTCAAACCCTTGTAAATCAAGAAAAAAGCCGCCCGAAATGACTCGGGCGGCTTTATGTGCACATTTGTGCTGGTCACGGATGTGCCGACTTTTCAAGGAGACTTCCTCCAGTCCGGGTTAAACTGCCCGAGACTACGTTCGTATGCCTCCAGT
Source organism: Candidatus Taylorbacteria bacterium RIFCSPHIGHO2_02_FULL_46_13 (assembly GCA_001821015.1). Lineage (GTDB taxonomy): Bacteria > Patescibacteriota > Minisyncoccia > Phycocordibacterales > DSPV01 > 2-02-FULL-46-13. The sequence goes on along the minus strand of MHRQ01000020.1, from coordinate 3,212 downwards.
AGGCCCGCATTGGGGTCATGGGGAGTACGCGGTGCAGTACCGATCCACCGACGCCCGGTGCGATCCGCAACCCCAACGGAAACGTTTGCAGACAACGAAGAGAATTGAATTCTCTCCAGTACGAGCCCCAGAGATTCCAGTTGAATACTCACTTGGTCACTAATCATAATCTTCCTTTCTTCTAAAGAACTACCCCCTATTTTGTTTGATTTTCCTTCGGGTACGCCCCAACCCCAGTCCTAATTTTTCAAATTTTTCTACCAGCAAAGCGCTTCGCCCATAACAGGATGCGCTATTCACGCACGCGCTTTGTGAGCGAAACTTACGCTTTTTTACTTCACCAACTTTCACTTTGCAAAAGAACAGAAAAATTAGTTCGGGGCTTTTGTTTTGCCTCACACTTTTCCTACGGCGGAAAAGGTGTGGCAAAACATAAAGAAACCAGCGCTCCGGGGTGGAGCGCTGGCTCGTGTGTAAAAGTTTTTGATGTTTAGATTCTTTCAGACACGAGTTAGTGCTCCACCCTTTTTAAGGAGGAGAAGGCCGAGAAGGACTACGTTTAATTTGCTAATGTTTAATCGCATAGGTCCATATTAACTCTTTGAAATAGCCTGTCAAGAGAGTGTAGTTGTGGTTTATCACCTGTGATAATATTTAGGCATGAATACACCTGAACAATCTCCGAATATGCAGGATTACGGGTTTAATCAAACCGATCTTTGGGATCTGTATTTAGTTAAACGTGTAGACGAACAAATCAACGCTGGAGTGTTGCGCCCAAACGAAAAAGAGGATCATCCTGATTTCAATGACATGTCTAATGCTGAGAAGTACGAGATGGCAGAAACTCTTTCAGCAGGAGTTTTTGACGAAGATATGTCTCAAAACGTTGAGTGGATTGATGGTGAATTTGATAAAGTGGTAGCTCCTGAATCTGTCGAGGGACACTTGAATGGTCAATATCGTGCGCAAATAAAATATCTGGCGATAGGTCAGCCCGATAGCCCGCATACAGAAGGAGTTGTTTGGGTTGCTTTTCTATTTGACCAGAAGAATCAAAAGGAAATTCCGAACACCAGAGTAGGCGCAAATAAATTATCTCTGACTATTACCGGTGTCTCACATAAAATACCTTCTTGGGGCAATGAGGTTTGGAAAACGGGTGAGGAATTGTTCAAAGAAGAGTTCGTCGAGACTGTCAATTGGCTCAATGATCTAATTTCTCATATGGATGAGAAAAAAGAGAAACATCGGGATTTTATGGGAAATAACCCACTTTTAAAGGAAATCAAGGGTGCTGGAAATTTTTTGGTTTGGATTGGCAGAAAGTTGTCGGAGATAAAAAATATCAAGGATACGAAATATCTTCACACTCAAACCCAATTTCTACTTGAGCAATTAAAAGATCTTCAAAAAGAATTACTTAACTTGTTTGAAGATGACGAAGAAATAGAAAAGCAATACCGTGATGAGACTGACGGTTGGCTTCCCCCTCCGGATTGGAGAACCTAGCTGTCTTTAATCACCCTTGAGAGCTTATTTTTGCTCTTCCGATTCGTCCATCTTTCCCTCAATAATTGCTTCCTCTCTTAAGATACCAGCTACAGACTGATCGGCAATTTCTAAATTCTCTTTGAGCTCCTTGTAATCCTCCTTTGACATTTTAGGATCTTTTTTTTCTCCTTGTTTTTTCTCAGGTGGTTGTTCAAACTTTTCCATGCTCATGAATTAAATTTATAAAGAAATTCAAGATCTGCCTCAATGTTTCTTTTGATTCCTTCAATATTCTGATCTGGTATTTTTTCTGACATATTTAGTTAACTAACAATACCATAAGTTTAGACTATTTCTTCCTGTTTTGCCACCCCAGTAGTAGAATCTCGCGGACTCGGTTCACTACAGGGCATGCTCCTCTACAGTTTATACTTTTTTGCGATTCTGCCAACGTTCTGTATTAGTTAGAAATTCTTTCAGACACGAGTTAGCACTCCACCCTGCTAAGGAGGAGGCTGAGAAAGAGTCCGTTTAATTTGCTAATACTTAAATTCACGTTTTTATGATACTCAAAAGATAGGCGATGTCAAACACTATTCAGTGAATTTGAAAGTAGACGAAATTTTCTCCTCCAAGATTTTTGAGCTCTCGGACGTCGCTATAAATGTCAACTGAGCCAATAAATGTCCGCTACTGATGCACGCCCTTCCCCACCACACACCACCAATATCGTCTATCCATTCTTGTTCTTTGCACACAGATTGAATTATAGCGACTTCAATCAAATCTCTCGGCTGATCACTATTCGGAGGTCCATCTGTTTGGAACGAATCTACAATTTTTACAGCTATCTCAGAATTGTTCTTTATTTCCCAGCTGACTGGGTACTTAAACTCAAACCCGTACTTGTCGTTGCGATAGGTTCTCCAATCTGCTGGTACCACCGATGTTCCACCGGCTGGTATGACAGAATTCGTTTTATTATAAGAATCAACAGCCCATTTTCCACTATCATCTTTCTTCACAATAAAAGTAGCGCCGATGTCTTGTTCAGGATAGGTTCCACCACTTACACCTCCGCTGAAAAGCATGCGTCGTTCATTCACGCTAACAGAAAACTTCTGTTCAGAAATTGGAACAGGGTCACCAACAAGATAAGTCGTGATTCCATAGAATGGAAACGGGTCAGATTGAGACATCAAGTTACTAGTGAATGACGCTGCTTTACAAGCAGAAAGAGCTTTACCATCTTTCACTGATTGATATTCCTCAAATGCCCGCACGACCGTAATAACATTATCCTCCGCTGATTTACTTGAATCTTCTGTCAGGCAAGGGTTTGGGGACCGCTTGTTCGCACCAATAAAAAACCATGTACCTATAATGAGTGCTAGCACAAGAACTGCGCTCCCGACAAAAATGGGGGTGCGGTTAGGTTTAGGCAGATTAACTGGAGTATTTAATGAAGCTTCAAGAGAAACAGGGGGTACGTTTGCTGTCGGAACTATATCGTTATCCATATACCCATTATAAACAATCTATCTCACGTTGTCACTTTTCAACAATCACCCCAAGTTGTCACCAAACAAAAATTTGACGAGACTGCTCAAGCATGTTATCATGCTCGTAGACTCGAACTCCTACCCGGAGCCCCCAATCCGAACACTCAATTAACCAATAATTTTTTTGTAATCATACCACGGACAAGTGGTCTTTTT
>MHRQ01000019.1:8943-12232 GCA_001821015.1 Candidatus Taylorbacteria bacterium RIFCSPHIGHO2_02_FULL_46_13 | reverse complement strand
CTCACTAGAGCGCTCTGACGCGACAACATTTTTGATTGTTGATGCTACGGACGAAAGCATCGTTCACCCTTTAAACTTTTGGTCGGGGTGCGGAGAATCGAGCTCCGACCTTACCCACCCTTCACCCTGTCAAATTTTCTCGGGACGCCGAGAATCGGACTCGGACCTCACCCACCCCATGGGCGTATACTACCACTATACTACGTCCCGTTATTATGAAAATTTATTAGGGCAAGTGGGCAGATACTGCCGTTATACTACACCCCGTCATATGACCAAAAGTTTCTAGGGCAAGTGCGTGTATACTGCTTTTATACTATACCCCGGGATAAAACTATTCTAACTAGAGTTGCTCAAAAAACCAAATCTCACAGAACCCATGGGATTGTATACATTTCAAATTGCGAAAGTAATCCTTTATCGTAAAAAAGGCGCGCAAAAGCCTCCGCTTCATATTGAGCGCCACGCAGACCGTTGTGAGGTCTTGGTTCCTTTGGAAGTCCGCAATACACAAGGATACTATCGAGATTTAGTGCCGAATGACAGGACTTTTGCGGTGGTTTGATTCCCCTACGTATGTGATGAAAATACGCTATTGAGTGAAGATCTATGACCCGAAATGCAAAAGGCCAGTTTATATGCTGGCGTAGAGCTGCTGCACGTAAAAAATCACGGTCTAAAGATGGATTCTGTCCGGCTATTGTTTTTTCAGGACACCCCTCTGCCCACTGCAAGAACGCGCTGACCAATTCACCTTCACTTTGTTTCTTTGGATCAATAATCTGCTCTTTACTAAAACCGTTGACGGCTAAAGCATCAGTATCTACATGCGCGCCATCCCACACCCTGCATTCTCCATAAAACGTATTCTCGGGATTAGTAAAATCCACGGCACCCACAGAAAGTAAGCTGTACTTGTGGGGCTCTACTCCGCTAGATTCCATATCAACGACAATCATTACATATCAGTATAGCCCATTGTTGAATTCTGTGCAGTTTGGTAGGCTATCATTAAACCGGTTAGATGTTCTTCGTTCTACAAGGAGGTAAGAACATTCGGAGAAGATATTCTTCGCAAACCATGTTCGGCCAAGAACAATACCGGAAGGTCGTCCTGCTATCCCTCGGACGGCCTTTTTTAATTAAGCCCTTTGCAATTGCCGGGCGTATATCCAGCCGATTTTGCTTCTTCTACCGATACGAACCACACCTTACTCCCGTCTTTAATATTTCGGGCTACGCCACACCATGGGAAATAATACTTAGTGCCGGTCTTTGAAGCGACGAACATGCCTGATTGGATATTAGCAGAAATCGCTTCGTGTACGATGGCTTTTTCTTGGATTGTTTGTGTGGGGGCACTTTCAAGTGCTGAAAGCCTACCTAGCGCGAATGAACCGAGCGACACAAGTATCATAACTATTAGCACAAAGAAGTCTTTTTCGTGCGTAACGGCGAGCCTCTTGATAAATTCTCTGTTATCCGATATACTCATGGTTTCTAAGGTAGCATAATCACATGGCACATACAAAAGCCGGCGGAACAGCTAAAAACCTTACCGATTCAAATGCGCAATATCTAGGCATTAAGCTTTATGCTGGTGAAAAAGCACGACCTGGCGCCATTATCGTCCGACAGCGTGGGACACGTATTATGCCAGGTAAAAATGTCGGTATTGGTAAAGATCATACCCTTTTTGCTCTTGCGGAAGGAGTAGTAAAGTATTCTCGTAGGCGAAAAGAAGGATTCAACGGCAAAAGTCTGATAAAGAAAATTGCAAACGTAGTGTCTAAATAAAAGCCTCTCCGATTTATTTGCGGTTTCATTTCACCCTCCTTTCTACTCCCTACCATATCACAGCGAAAATAGATTTGAAATACTTGACTTCAGAGCGAGGAATAATTTTCAAGAACATTACGCAGGCGAGCTGGCTGGTTCGTCAACGACCCGATCCGCCAGCTGGCGGAGAGGGCTCTTGACGACAGCGAGCTGAGCATAGGAAAACCCCACGCTGGTGGGGTTTATCCGTGTTCTTGTAAATTGATTCCGAGCGACTTTTACTTTTCTGCTTCTACCGAAAGCGTAAACTTTACTTTTTTATCCTGCAGAGAAACGGTGAGTGCATGTTCCCCTACTGTTTTGATGTGCTCTGGAAGTTCAAGAAAGTCGGGATGTACATCAAGACGCAACTCTTCTTTGAGTCGGTGGACAATGTCTTCTTTGTGAATAGAAGCAAAGAGGTGCCCTTTGTCGCTAGCCTTAGCCGAAATGTGAATAACTTTTCCTTCAAGATCGGAGATATTTTTCAATAAGATATTTTCCTGAATCTTCCGATCAGCCTCTTGTCGTGCCTTCTGAGTCTCAACCTGCTTAAGTGCACCGGCAGTGGCTTCTCGCACCATTTTACGCGGAATAAGCATGTTTATAGCATATCCGTCAGAGACGTTCTTCACGTCAAATCTCTTGCCAAGCCCTTTTACGTCCTGCGTAAGAATAATTTTCATAAGATAAAATAAGTTTTGTTCGCGTCGCTCGCGAGCGAATAAGCTTTAGATACGGGGCATACTACACGATTCTTCTCTTACAGGCAACTCTTACGGTGCTAAGAGTAGTTGCACCGCTTTGTCCATTTGCGGATCACGCTTTTTGGCTAAATCATCAGGTGTGAGTTCCACCATAAAGTCAGGGGTCAACCCTTCCTGCGAAATACTTTTCCCAGACGGCGTCAGCCAGCGCGCAACCGTAACTTTAAGCGACGTTTCTGCCGTCACAGGAACTAATTCCTGAACAGAGCCTTTCCCGAAAGTCTTGGTACCAACTATGTTAGCAATATCATACTCGCTAAGCGCCCCCGTCAAAATTTCAGACGCTGAAGCTGAACCACCATTGACTAAAATCACCATGCGCAGGTTTTCATTGAAAATATCGTACCCACGACTGCGGTAAATTTTATCATCACTGTCTTTGGCATAGGATTCTTTTACTACCACCTTCCCTGCCGGCAAAAACCAGCTTGCCATATCTACGGCAGCTTCCAAATACCCTCCCGGATTAGAGCGCAAATCAAGTATTAATTTATTTGAACCTGACAACACAAATTCGCGAAGCGCCCCACGGAAAAGATCAGGCGACTGCGCGGTGAAGCTGTAGAGCTTGATGACAAATACCCCGTCGCCACGCAACCCCATGGTCTTATCAGCAGACGTGGTGCCATCGGAAAGTCTTACTTGGGTATCTATCACGGGGACATTAATGGTTGCACGCGTTATGCTTATTTCAAAGGGCTCAG
>MHRQ01000019.1:2415-8922 GCA_001821015.1 Candidatus Taylorbacteria bacterium RIFCSPHIGHO2_02_FULL_46_13 | reverse complement strand
CGGCAGGAGTGCCTTTAAGAGGTGCGACTACCGTCACCATAGAATCCTTCACCCCAATTTCCATCCCGACTCCTTCAAAAGTTCCTGAAATCTCGCTCGCGAACATTTTGTTTTCTTCGGGCGGGAAAAATACGGTGTATGGATCCCCTAGCGATGCGGTGAGTCCTGCAATAGAACCCCATACCTTATCTTGGTCGGTAACAACCTGCTGGATGGTAGAAGTAGCCGCGTGCGTCGGCACATATTTCTCATTAATAACATTCCATGCTCTCCAAAATGCAGAAAAATCAACCCCGTCTGGTTTGTCAGATTCTTGATTGAGAACTCCAATCGTTTTATATACGTCAGGAGCTTTTTTAATCCCATACTGATAACCGCCCCAAAAAACCGCGCCCAGAAGTGTAAGCGCGACGACAGCGACAACGAATTTTGAACGAGATTGAGACTGCATACGGTAACGAAGCCTTCATTATCACAAATAGGAACAACCTGGTCAAATATCACTTCCACACAGAAAAATTTGCGCTATACTATCAGTATGGTAAATAAATTCACCTATCGAGATGTGGAGTGGATTGACATTGAATCTCCGACCTACGAAGAGATAAAAGCCATAACCACGGCGCGGGGTCTCAATAGACTCCTCGCGCAAGAATTGCTCGCCCCAACACTTAAACCGAAGGTTGATTTATACCGCGACTACATCTATCTCGTTCTCCACTTCCCCGCTATTCGACATTCGCACAGCGCGGATTCCGCGAATCAGGAGATTGACTTCGTCATCGGAAAAAATTTCATTATTACAACTCACTACGATACAGTTGATCCTCTGCATGAATTTTCAAAAATATTTGAGGTAAATGCTATTTTGGACCGTAGCGACATGGGAGAACATGCGTGCTTCATTTTCTATCACATGATTAAACATATCTATAAAGGTATGGTGGACGAGCTTGATGGCATCAAGGGGCGTCTCTCGGCGATTGAGACTAACATTTTTTCAGGCAGAGAAACCGCAATGGTGGGAGATATTTCAAAAATCAGTAAGGATATTTTGGATATCAAAGGCACCCTGCGCCCCCACGGACAAGTGCTTGATTCTCTTGAAATAGCGACCATCAAGCTTTTCGGATCAGATTTTACCTATCCAATGCGCGCGCTGAAAAATGAGAGTTATCGGGTGAAAAATGAGATACTGCATTGTAGCGATCTCGTCCGTGAACTACGAGAGACGAACAACACGCTCGTCTCCACTAAACAAAATGAAACCATGAAACAGTTGGCTGTCATTGCTTCTATCGCGCTGCCCGTGGCTATTCTGACCGGCCTTTTGCAAATTGACACCGTCTCGCGTCCGATTGTGGGAGTCCCCGGTGACTTCTGGATCATTCTATTTTTCATGGGACTCTTGGCGGCGCTTTTGTATTCCTACTCCAAAGCTAAAAAATGGCTCTAGGATTTTTAAAGATATTCAAGACATCTGCGCCACGAGTGCCTGATACGGGGATTTTTTTCTATAATACGCTTACCGGGCGCAAAGAGCCTTTTCGTCCTCTCAAAGCAGGTCGGGTCGGCATGTACCACTGCGGGCCTACCGTCTATGGATATACCCACATCGGCCACGCGCGTCCGTATGTATTTGCCGACCTGCTCAAGCGGATGTTTCGCTATCACGGTTTTACGCTCACCCAGGTTATTAATATTACTGATGTGGGACATCTCACCGGCGACGAAGACCAAGGCGAAGACAAAATAGAAGAAGGGGCGAAGAGAGAGGGAAAGACTGCCGCAGAAGTTATTACATTTTACACAGACGATTTTCTGGAAAATCTCCGAAAGTTAAATATTGATACGGAAGGAACAATCTTTCCGAGAGCCACCGAACACATTTTAGAACAGGTAGCCTTGATCAGAACTCTTGAAGAAAAAGGGTATACGTATCTAACTGCTGACGGTATCTATTTTGATACCGTTCTGTTCAAGTCGTATGGTGCTCTGGGCAACATCAACCTCGTGGGGCTAGAAGAAGGCAAGCGTGTACCTATAAACCCCGAGAAAAAACATCCTACTGATTTTGCACTTTGGAAATTCTCAAAACCAGAAGACAAGCGCCAGCAGGAATGGGAAAGCCCGTGGGGGAAAGGTTTCCCCGGCTGGCATATTGAGTGCTCTGCAATGTCTTCCAAATATCTTGGACATCATTTTGACATTCATACCGGGGGCGTAGATCATATCCCGGTTCACCACAACAACGAGATTGCACAATCGGAAGCGGCCTTTGGTCCGGTTTTCGCCAAGTATTGGTTACACGTCGCGCACCTGATGATAGACGGTAAAAAGATTTCAAAATCGCTCGGCAACACCATTCTCCTCAAACATATAGAGGAACGAAACATCCCTCCCCTTGCCTACCGATACTGGCTCTTAACGAGCCACTATAAAACGCAAGTGAACTTCACATGGCAAGCTTTGGAAGCCGCGCATCGGGCGTTTTTTAAATTACAGCGCGTGTTTGTTGAAGAACTTGGCGTAAAGAAAGGGGCAGTCAGCCCGCGCTATCAGAAATCTTTTATTACGGCAATCAATGATGATATAAATACGTCACAGGCTGTCGCGTTACTCTGGGATCTCTTGAAAGATGATTCCGTCTCAAAAGCCGATAAAAAAGCAACCTTGCTTGATTTTGACCGAATTTTAGGCCTTGATCTTGCAGAATCGCAAAATTTTATGGAGGAAAGCAGAAAACAAACCGTTTCAATAGAACAAGCCCCGCAAGAAATACGAACTCTCGTAGAGGAGCGTGAAAAAGCTCGCGCCAGCAAGGATTTTGCAAAAGCCGACACGCTACGGGATAAAATAAATTCTGCCGGATTTACCCTTGAGGACTCCCCTGCTGGCGCGCGGCTTACCAAAATTTAACCAAAAGAAAAGCCCCGCGATTTCTCACGGAACTTTTGAAATGGCTCACACCCACTGCGATAGCGGAACTTTGTTGCGCAAACGGTGTAGTATGAGAGGAAAGGCGACAAACGCGCTACCAAGGGTCATATAGGTCGGCAGGATGTAATTTACAAACGTGTGTTCTTCAATGGCAAAAAGCACCAGTCCATATCCTATCGCGAACAGAACCCACGCAAACGGCCTGTCGCCATGTGGCGTCTTCCAAACAAATACAATAGTTGGAATTGCCGCGCATGCGTCAGCAATGAGCGCGATATACAAGGCGTATTGTGATAGATATTTATCGTTTCTCACAAACCACCAAAGTATGATTGATACTGCTCCAATACAAACGCACAGGAGTTCCAGCGCATTTGGCTTTTTCCGCTCCCCTCGCCAGTATGCAAGAATGGCAATAAGTAGGGGATTTGTGAACCCAAACACTGCAGGCCACACATTGCTTGTTGCACCGGAACTTCGGTAGCTAAGCAAGAGAGCGAAGCCGAGCACGGCCCAAATGCTCCAGCTGACAAGATTCGGACGAATTTTACACTGGTACGTCCGCACTGAATACGGAATAATGCTTAATATCACAATTAGTCCTGACACTAAGCCAATTGTTTCTTTCAAAACCGCCTCCTTTCTTGATGCGGGCTTACGCCTTTTGTTTATTTCAATTGGGTCCTAGAAACATTCTATGTTCCCGATCAATCTAAGAAACAATATAGCACACTATAATATAGTGTGTCAACCAGCTCCTCTGCCCGCTGGGGCGATTTATGCGTGTTTTTGAAAATTGAATCCGAGCGAATATTAACAGCTTGGCAACAGGTTATAGGCATTTGCTAATGTTTTCAGCTTGCCAGAGCGTGGTACAATTCCGCGTATGGCAAAGTCTTCTATTGATTTCTCCAAAGTACCTCCCCAAAATATTGAAGCGGAACAAGCCCTCTTGGGTTCTATTCTCTTACGTCAGGATGCGTTAAATGACATTATAGATATCATTACTCCCCAAGCATTCTACAGTGAAAAGCACCGTCTGATTTATGCCACCATACTTGAACTGTTTGCAAAAGCTTCTCCCATTGATCTGTTATCGTTAACGTCTCGCTTAGGAGAAAAAAACCTGTTGGAGAGAGTTGGCGGCGCAAGTTATGTAGCAGAGCTGGCTGGCTCTGTCCCCTCTTCAGCAAATGCAAAACACTACGCTGAAATCATTTATAAAAAGGCGCTCATGCGCCAGCTTATTGAAGCGTCGGAGCACATACGAGGCTTGGGTTTTGATGAAGAAAGCGAGGTAGAACACCTCTTGGACAGCGCGGAAAAAAAACTCTTTGAAGTCACTAATGTCTCCGGCACACACCGCTTCGTGGAGCTCAAAGAAATATTGGGCGACGCATGGGAGAGGCTTGACCGGTTGCATAAATCCAAAGATGAATTACGCGGCGTCCCCACGGGCTTCAAAGAGTTGGACAACCTGCTTGCTGGATTGCAAAAATCAGACCTCGTCATACTTGCCGCGAGACCCTCAATGGGTAAAACCTCTTTAGCGCTTGATATCGCACGCCAAACGGCGATTAACCACAATGTTTCAGTTGGAATATTCTCGCTTGAAATGAGCGCCCAACAACTGGTTGACCGTATGCTTGCGACACAATCTAACGTCAATTCCTGGGCGCTACGTACCGGACGAATATCTTCTGGCGTTGACTTTGACCGGATTAGAGACGCGCTGGATGTTCTGGCAAAAGCCCCTATTTTTATTGACGATCAACCAACACAATCTATTATAAAAATGCGTTCGGTCGCGCGTAAACTTAAACGTGAGAAAAACCTCGGTCTTATCGTCGTAGACTATCTCCAGCTCATGCTTTCCGGAATGAAGAACTCCAATGACTCTTTCTATCAACAAGTAACCGAGATCTCGCGCTCACTAAAACAGCTGGCTCGCGAGCTTGAAGTGCCCGTGCTCGCCCTTTCCCAGCTGTCACGTGCCGTGGAGGCCCGCGGTGGCAAACCTCGCCTCTCCGACCTGCGCGATTCCGGATCCATTGAACAGGATGCCGACGTCGTGATGTTTATACACCGCGAGGATAAATATAAAGAAGATTCTGATAAACCGAACATTGCTGAAATTCTTGTGGAAAAACACCGCAACGGCCCAACCGGAAAAATTGAACTTTATTTTGATGAAAAGAAGGCTACTTTTTTGAGTATTGAAAAGAGTGACTTCAAAGATTTTCATCCTGCCCAAGGTGAAAGCATGTAATCACAATGGATCCTATCACTAAACTTATTGAAGAATTCGCGCATTTTCCCGGTGTAGGGCCACGACAAGCTCGTCGCTTCGCGTATTATCTGCTCACCCGTAATGCAGACACACTGAAAGAATTCACAGAGGCGCTTGCGAAAGCAAAGAAGACGGTTGGCGCCTGCATATCATGCTACCGACTCTTCAGCAGCGGTAATACAAAAACGACACACTGTATGCTATGCGCTGACACACACCGCGACACAAGCCTGTTAATGGTTGTCGCCCATGATGTTGATGTGGAATCAGTTGAAAAAAGTAGCGGATATCGTGGCTACTATTTTGTCCTCGGGGGCACCGTTCCCATTCTTGAAACCAAGCCCGAGGAGCGCATTCGTCTGAAAAAACTTTCAAGCAGAGTGAAAGAGGCCACGGGCAAAGGACTCAAAGAAATTATACTGGCCCTTGACCTCAATCCTGAAGGAGAACATACAGGCAATTTTCTCACTCATTCGCTTGCCCCGTTAGTTAAAGAGCATGGAATTAAAATCAGTTTACTTGGCCGAGGTCTTTCCACGGGTACCGAGCTTCAATACAGCGACCCAGACACCATCAAAAACGCTTTAAGTAATCGTGCACCAGCAAAATAAAGAAATACCATGCTGAATAATATACTCAAATTAGGAAAATATAGGCATTATAAAGGGAAAGAATATCAAGTAATTGGTGTTGCCAAGCACACTGAAACTCTAGAAGATCTAGTAGTGTATAAGGCCTTATATGAAAACAAAACTGCCAATCTTTGGGTCAGGCCTTTGAAAATATTTATGGAATCTGTCGAAGTTGAGGGTAAGAAAATGTTACGATTTGAGTATATTGGAGAATAATGTCTGCAAAACTGAAAAAACATCTCCGAAAGCGAAGGAGTTTTATTTTATTGATTCTATTTTTATCAAAAAATACGGCTGGCGGTGACCGCGGCGGATGAAATACCGGCTTTTCTGCTTATATTTAATAGTTTCTACCTTTTGATTACGGCCAATTTTTTCAAGTTTGGCGGTAACTTTCGCGCCTAAAATATAGGGGTCTCCGATGGTAGTCTCGGAACCGTTATCCACAATAAGAATCTTGTCAAAAGTGATGGTGTCCCCTTCCTTGTGCTCGTCAGAAATCTTCTCAATCTTAACTACTGTGCCGGGTGATACCACATACTGTTTACCACCTGTAGCAATTACAGCAAACTCCGTACTGGAAGTCTTGGCAACAGCTACCGTCGGCGCCTCCTTTGGCGCCGTTTTTGTGGTCTTTTTTACTGT
>MHRQ01000019.1:0-2376 GCA_001821015.1 Candidatus Taylorbacteria bacterium RIFCSPHIGHO2_02_FULL_46_13 | reverse complement strand
GGTGATGCTACTCCTCAATCGCTGGCTTCTCAAGGAATTTCCCTTCGTGCTCAAAAGTCACCCCGGCTATGCTTTGCACATCCTTACGCAACTGTCCAAATGCTTTACCGCTTGTATTGTAGTGATTCACGGCGGTTGTAAGCGTATTCCCTAATTTATTGTGATATTCACCATATGATTCAAAGTGTTTGAGCATTTTCCCAACTGAAGCCCCCAGCTCCTTAGCCTTCTCCTCAATTTGCAACGCTTTAAGTCCCTGAAGAACCGTCTGAAGATAGGCCAAAAAAGAAGTTGGCGAAACAATAATCACATGATACTTCCCAGCCGCACGCTGTACTAAATTTTCTGAATCGGCAGTCACCGCGCCAACTTTATTGACCAACAAATCGTAATAAATCGCCTCGTGAGGAATAAACATAAAGGCAAAATCGGTAGTCCCCTCTTCCGGCCTGATATACTTGGCCGTCTCCACGATACGGTTTTTTAAGTCACTCAAAAACATTTTTTCTAATCGCTCTCGCTCGGCGGGTTCGCGAGCTTCCGTAATACGGTTGTAATTTTCCAACGAGAACTTGGAATCTACAGGGATTATCTTCTCCTTTACAAATACTACGGCGTCAACGATATTTCCGTCTTTAAAAGCGTACTGCATTTGATACGAGCCTGCGGGCAATACATTTTTCAGGAGCGTTTCCAGATAGTATTCGCCAAGCACCCCGCGCTGTTTAGGGTTTTTGAGCATGTCCTGCAAACTCTGCAGCTGATCGGCAAACGAAACCACTTGACGATTCGTCTCGTCCAATTTAGTGAGGCCTTCAGTTACCTCTTTAATAAGCTTCGCAGATTCGCCGAACTGATGCCGCAGCGCGCCAGAGACTTCCTTCGTGGTTTCTCCCATTTTTGCATCTACCGTACGCGAAAGCTCGTTCATTTGCGCAAGAAGAAGTTTGAGGGCAGTCTCATCCGATTTTGGAGCGTTGCGGCGCGAAAAAATATAAAATGCCGCTACGTTGGCCACGACAATGAGTACCGCCACAATGATAAGCGTGCTGGTGGACATAAGGAAATTATAACATGCTTGCCCCGTTAGAAGTCTGTTTCAGTCACCACGCCGCGGAATATATGTACGAATCAGAGAAAAACTCTCCTCATCACCATCCTTAGCCTGTAATGGACTTCTAACGGGCTTGAGAAACACAACTCGCTAAGGTAGAATTTAGTCATAATCAAAATTATATGTCTATACACAAAGATATTTCGGGCCAAATAAAAGATGCAATGAAAGCAAAGGATACCGTCCGACTTACGGTGGTGCGAGGGCTCGTGGCAGCATTTACCAACGAACTGGTTGCAAAAGGCAGAAAACCAGACGGCGAGCTCGGTGATGATGAAGCGCTTGCTGTTATTAAGCGCGCTGTTAAGCAACGCAAAGATTCTATTGAGCAATTTGAGAAAGGAGGACGACAAGACTTGGTGCATTCAGAGACTGCAGAATTAAAAATACTTGAAACGTATGTGCCAGCGCAAATGCCAGCTGAAGAAATCAAAAAAGTGGTGGATGCTAAAAAACAAGAACTGGGGATTACTGACAAAAGCAAATCGGGGCAACTGATGGCGGCGGTGATGAAAGACCTCAAAGGAAAAGCGGACGGGACGCACGTGAAAGCGTTAGTGGAGAGCTCACTTACGAACTAAGAATTTTCTAACGAAATATAAATAAAGGGTATTATACCCCAGGGCAAGCCCTGGACCCAAAAGGTATTCGCTTCGCGAATCCGGATATTAAACCCTTTGTTGCCGTCGCTCGTTCGGGAGAGAAAAAGAGGATACTTTTTCTCTCTTTTCGCTCGCTTGGCAATAAAAAGGGCGGAGCGTTCCATTGGAACGCTCCGCTTTGTTCTCCGCTTGACCTTATCCAATACATCCAGGATGGTCGTTTGTGGGGATGGTGGAAACAGTACGCCAACGGGGCAACACTACCAAAACCGCGGCGGCCCGACGAATTTCAAATTCAGAGTTAGGCTCTTCAGGCAAGGATTTTCTGACATTCATCCCTACTAAATTTGACTTGTGTGTTTTGGTTTGAGATGTTTCTTTTTGAACAGTATTTAACATAGTGCTTGATAGGTCTGGATTTTGGTTAAGGTAAGCAATGTACAACAACCCAGAAGTATACATATTTAAACATAAAGAACAAATGAAGCTAGCATCTTAGGTGGTAAACACTGGCGTATCTGAAGTAGACTTGACTAAAATATGAATCATGATACAATTGTAAAAGATTATGCACCCTACCCGGAGCCCCCAATCCGAACACTCAATTAACCAATAATTTTTTTGTAATCATACCACGGACAAGTGGTCTTTTTTGTTTTT
>MHRQ01000018.1 GCA_001821015.1 Candidatus Taylorbacteria bacterium RIFCSPHIGHO2_02_FULL_46_13 | reverse complement strand
GCGTTAAAACCGAACCACCCGAACCACAGAAGTACCGCGCCAAGGATAACGAACGGGATGTTGTTGGCGTTCTCGCCGAGACTGGACTGCTTCAATCTTCTGCCGACCAAAAGCGCCGCGGCAAGCGCCGAGAATCCTGCGCTCATGTGAACGACCGTCCCTCCGGCAAAATCTAACGCTCCTAGAGCACGAAGCCATCCATCCGGCGACCATACCCAGTGTGCGATTGGGTCATAAACGAGAGTCGCCCATAGAAGCGTAAATACAACCAGTGTCTTGAATTTAATCCTCTCCACAAACGCCCCGATAACGAGGGCCGGTGTGATGGCGGCAAACATTGCTTGATAAATCATAAAAACAAGCGCGGGAATTGTCGCGGCGTAATTCGGGTCCGGCGCAAATCCCACTCCGCGCAAGCCGAAGAAATCCAGATTGCCGATTATTCCTCCTCCCGCGTCCGGAGCGAACGCTAGGCTGTATCCGATCACAACCCATTGAATGGATATAAGCGATAAAATCACTACTGATTGCTTGAGAACAGAGACGACGTTTTTTGAAGAAACCATTCCGCCGTAGAAGAATCCGACCGCTGGCGTCATGAGCATAACCAAGGCCGCCGCGGCAAGCATCCACGCCGTGTCGCCTGTATTTATTGAGTTGGCATCAAACACGCCCGCCGAGGCTCCGGCGAAAAATATAGTTGCATAACCAACTATCGCGCCCAAAACAAGAAGCCAGAAAGACGCTCTTACCAATCTGCCGTTATGCGCTGGTGCTAGAAGTTGTTCCATAAAAGTTGATTTGTTATTTCGTGATGATAAATAATCTCCGACCCTTTGACCCTCCCGCCCAAGGCCTTGGGCGACCTGTCCGCCGCGGCTTGTTTGAACGCTGCGAATTTCTCTTTGCTGTCCTCGCCCAATATGTGGCTGATGAATTTGCTTGACTTGAAATTAGTAATCGCATCATTGATATTGTCCGGCAAAACGCGAACTCTGTCCCTCTTGTTTTTATCCTTTTGCAATCTCTGCCCTTCCATGCCGGTCTTCAGCATCGTGTACAAAACGAGGTACGGATTCGCGTCCGGCGCCACCGACCTAAGCTCTATGCGTGCCGTTCTTTCGTTCCCTATCGGAATTCGTATCATGGAACCCCTGTCTATCGCAGAAACTTTGATCTGATTCGGCGCCTCAAAATGCGGGTCAAGACGGCGATAGCTATTGACGGAAGAGTTGAAGACAAGGCATGTCTCCGGCGCGTGATTAAGGAGCTTCCAAATGAAGTCCCACGCAATCTTGGAAAGGCCATCCTCGCCTTTTGGGTCGTAAAAGATGTTCTTTCCTTTTTTTGCAAGCGAAAAATTCGTGTGCATTCCGGAGCCGTTGATGCCAGTAATCGGCTTCGGGAGGAATGTTGCCGTCATGCCGAACTTGCGAGCCACTTGCCTGCACACGAGTTTGTAGAGCTGGACGTTGTCGGCCGCGCGCACGACTTCCGCATACGAGAAATTCATCTCAAACTGCGAAGGCGCGACCTCTGGGTGGTCTTTCTCGTTCCTAAACCCCATTGCCCTTTGTGCTTCTGCGGCATTGTCTATAAAGATGCGAAGCTTGTCCATGGGAAGCGAATGGTAATAACCGCCCGAAGATATGAGTTTGAATTCGCGATTCTCCTGGTATTCCTGTTCGCTGTTTATTCCGTCTACGATGAATCCTTCTATTTCTGACGAGGCGTATGCCACGAGACCCTCCTTCCTTTTCAGCTGGCTGGCATACAGCTTGAGCTGGCTTCTGAAATCCGAGTTGTACGGAGTCCTGTCGCGGTTAAGAACTGATGCAAAGAAAATGACTTTGCCGGGGCCGAAAATATCCGAGGGAAGATGCCGAATGCTTGCCCAGTCAATTTCCAAGCGCAAATCAGATTCGTGCTGGGGAGTAAATCCTCGGATTGAAGAGCCGTCAAAGGTGAGGTTGGACAAGGCATCCAAAAGAAATTCTTTGTCATAGTCCAGCATATGGAGCCTTCCTTCAATATCGGTAAAGCAAAGCGTGACAGCTTTTATCCGTTTCTCTTTCCGAAGATACGCCGTGTATTCTTTCTCAAGTACAGCCGGAGAAAACGACTCTCCGCGGGCTTTTGCCTTGAGATTAAGCTCCTCAAGCTTAGAGTATGGAATCTCCAAGAAATTCTTCAGTTCTCTTATTTTAGTATTAATTGGCTCCATATTATATTAATTTAGCTTATAATTAATATAATTAAAGCATACGCAAATGTAAACATAGGGGATGCCTGTGGATAACCTGAAAATACCCGAGGTGAGGCCAGGACAAGGTGTCTCCTCAGGCTATGCCGGAGGTGGCTCCTTGTCCGTCACTCCAAGGCTCACCTCGGGTATTTTCAGAATTTGCAAGCTTTAAAAATCAATTTGCAAAGAAATCTCAAACATCAAAGTTCAAACGGAACATCGTTTTTGGAAATTGAGACTTGAAATTTCGTTCGTCAAATTGCAAATTGGATCTTGCAAATTTATGGCCTATCACCATGTGACCTATCACCCTGTGGCGTGTTGCATAAACGAGGTATACAATGCGGGGAGTCTTATTAATAGTCATTGATACTTAAATATATGGCAGAACAAGGATATTGCGTTAAGTGCAAGGCAAAGAAGGATATAAAGGATGCGGCGGAGGTAGAGATGAAGAACGGTCGCAGGGCGCTGAAGGGTTCGTGCACATCGTGCGGAACCGGCATGTTTAAGATTTTGGGCAATAAGAAGTAATCTGATTATTGTATTTAAAGGAGGCGCCCTTCCGGCGCCTCCTTTTATAACAGCAAAAGAAAAAGCCGTCCGACGAAGAGCAGGCGCCGTACGGCCTTTCCTCCCCCCTTTCGTTCAGACGACTTTATTATGTCGTTGGCGGTTTCAAGCCCGCCGCGATACTCGAAAGAGCCTTTTCGATATCGGCTATGCCCTTTCCTTTATCGGCGTAGAATATTCCCTTGCTGGTAATTTGGCTTACCAGCCACGAATTAGAATCCGTGGAATACAACACCGCCGGGACTTTCTTCAGTGTCTCGTCCTCTCCCATGTCATCAAGCAACTCAAGGCCTGTCTTGAAAGGCATATTCAAGTCGGTGATTACCAGTTCAAATTCCTTTGGCGTTTTCTTGAGAATCGCGAGCGCTGCCTGACCATCCTCCGCTTCTGTGACAGAATGGCCGTTTTCCTTCAAATACGTCCCGACCAAAAGACGTATAACCTTGCTGTCGTCAACCAGAAGTATTTTCATGGTATTCCCTCGCGTTGGTTGGACCGCTATATTTGGAACGAAATCAGTACCTCGTCCGCTTGAACATGAATAACACAAACCACACCTGCAGTCAAACTCGCCCGCGCACCCCTATTGATTGACGTTATCTGAATTAGCTGTTCCCATTCATTATAGGCCGTTTTGAAGGCACCCGCCCTGCGACGGGAATCGCAGGAAACATCCCCACAGGAGGATGTATGGAAATCCATCTGCCGAGCATGTGGCTCGGCGTAGTACTCGGCCTGCTATTATGGGTTTTTATTCGCTTGGTTCGAGCGAAACTGCTTGCAAACATGCGAGAGTTCAACGCTGAGCGCGACCGCATCGAGCGCGAATGTGCTGCAGAGGCCGAGCGCGAGCGTATCGAGCAGGTACGTTTCGCAGAGGCCGAGCGCGAGCGCCGTCAGCAAGAGGCGTTACAGGCCGTGTTTTGAGTTTTGATGCGCCGTCTGAGAAAGCCGTCCAAGATTGTTCCTGGACACTCTCGGACGGCTTTTTCTATTATCTCTGTATTCCTATTGACTTGAGTCCGGCAACCTGCTAATGTTCGTGTATACGAACATTATGTCCACTAAACCTTTGAGCGCGACACGGGAGGATTATTTGCGCGCTATTCGTCGGTTGCAGGAGAAAAACTCCGGTCTCGCCTCCACCACCGAGACGGCGCGGTATCTGCATCTAAGCAAATCTACTGTTTCAGAGCGTCTAAAAGAACTGATGCGTGATGGTCTAGTCGTCGCAAATAAATATTCCTCCATCAAGCTTACGTCGCGCGGGCAAAAGATAGCGCAAGCCATTACTTTTAAACACAGAATTCTGGAGGTCTTCCTTCACTCCGTTCTTAAAATGCCGCGCGGGAAAGTTCACGCTGAAGCACATCGGCTTGAGCACGGGATAAGCAACGAAGTCGCCAAGAAACTGAATCGCTTTTTGGGAAGCCCAAAGTATGACCCGCACGGTATGCTTATTCCTAAAATTTAAAATATGCTCGGTAACGCAACTTCAGCTAGTATGAAAAAAACTTTTATAGTTCTGACTTTGCTAATCGTCGTTGCGATTTTTATTGGCTATCGGTTCATAAACAACATCGGCACAGGTGAGTCCGACCATCTCGCGTTACAGCAGACAGCTCAAGAGAGCATCGGCACCACGGGAGAATATCAGAGCGATGATTTTAATCCTACGGAATTTCTAACAACCTGGAATTTCAATAATCTTCCTAAAGAGGAACGCTCTAGGTTTTATAAAGAAACTCCGCTGCCTGACGGCGCGTTACTGCGAGAATATAAATTTTTCATTCAGGATAAAGAAATCGAGGTTGCACCGGGTGTTTTTTATCCGGCTTGGACATATAACGGCCAAGTGCCCGGCCCGACCATTCGCGCAACCGAGGGCGATACCATTAAAATAACGCTTACCAATGGCGGTACAAAACCTCATACTGCTCATTTTCACGGCTTTCATTCAGCTGAAATGGACGGTTCAGCTTTTGAAGACATGGTTTTGCCCGGAGAGAGTTTTACGTATGAGTTTAAGGCGGGCCCATACGGCACTCACGTTTATCATTGTCACAGCTATCCAGTTTCGGAACATGTAGCCCGAGGATTGTATGGAACTTATATTGTAGACCCTAAAAATGATACGCGACCAAAAGCCGACAAAGAGTTGATAATGGTGATGAATGGTTTTGATGTCAACTTTGATGGCGCAAATGAGATATATGCCGTGAATACCAGGGCGTTTGCGTACAATATTGATCCGATAGTGGTTCAAAAGGGCGAACTGGTGCGTGTTTATTTAAGTAACATGCTTGAGTTTGATCCTATTAATTCGTTTCATTTGCACGCTAATTTTTTTAATGAATATCAAACGGGCACAAACTTAATTCCTGATAATTTTACCGACATAATTACTCTAGGACAAGCCGAGAGATCTATCTTGGATATTCGATTTAGAGAACCGGGCATATATATGTTTCATTCCCACGTTATCGAATTTTCCGAGTTAGGGTGGGCCGGAATGTTTATGGTTATGGAATAAAATAATTAAGCGCCGCGTTTTAATGGAAGATAAATCATATGCCAGAAAAATCAGAACCAAACGGACGATTAAAGACGTGGTTCAGTTTTTTATTGCCGCTGATTTTGCTCGCAGTGCTTCTTGTCGGCTTTCTGAAATATGGACCTCTGGGAGTATTTAAAGCAGATTTGCCTCCTGTTGAGAAACTCGCAATTCAAAGGGTAATTTTCACGCCTGAGCGCATTGATTTGGAGGTTTTCAACGATGGACCCGAGCAGGTGACCATTGCCCAGGCAGTAGTTAATGAAATTATTTGGAAGTTCAAAATGGAGCCTGACAACATACTGAAGCCATTGGAAAGCGGGTTGGTGTCTATCGCATATCCATGGACAGATGGCGACCCTATCGCCTTCACCCTTATTGCCAGCGACGGTGTCACTTTTGAAAAACAAGTTGACGTGGCTTTTTTAACTCCAACGGCGGACGAGAGATACTTAAAAACTTTCGTTCTTCTTGGTCTATATGTTGGCGTAATTCCCGTACTGCTCGGTTTGCTATGGTTCCCCTTTCTAAGCAGACTCAAAGGCAAGGGATACCTATTTCTGCTATCTTTAACGATTGGGCTTTTGTTGTTCTTAGGATTTGATACGTTGGCTGAATCCATCCTTTTAACAACAAAATTGCCCGACGCATTCAACGGAGTTGGTCTGCTGGTTATCGGGTTCTTTTCTGCAATTCTAATTTTGAGTGCGGTTAGTTATAAAACGGAATTCCATTTTGCCAAGAAAGGCGACCAGTATAAAGCGATGGTGTGGGCATATTTGATTGCCCTCGGTATTGGGCTTCATAACCTGGGAGAAGGTCTTGCAATAGGCAGTGCATATGCCCTCGGTGAAGTTGCCCTAGGTGCCACACTTGTAATTGGTTTTATGCTGCATAACGTTACTGAAGGCATTGCAATTATTTCTCCACTAACCCACGGAGAGGGCCGGATTAAAAGAATATTAGGACATTTGATATTGATGGGGCTATTAGCTGGCGCTCCGACCATTCTTGGAAGTTTGATTGGCGGATTCGCTTACTCGCCGGTTTATGGTGTACTTTTCCTGGCCATTGGTGCCGGAGCTATTTTTGATATCGCTTTTGATATTCTCCACAGTATGGCAAAGGGGCGATGGCTTTCCGTATTTACCTTTACCAATGTTTCAGGATTCTTGGCGGGATTATTGATTATGTATTTTACCGGATTTCTAGTTTTGGGTTAAAGCGTTTTTTAAGAAGTCCTCAGCGCGACCCGCATGGAATGAAAATTCCACACATCAATTAATTAAACTATGACTGCGGGAGCGTTTATCGAGGAGGAACAAAAAAGTCTTTCAGAGGTCCACAGTTCTGTTCCCGTACCTGCGGGGGCATCGTTTCTCCGAAAGCTTCTGGCGTTTTCCGGTCCGGGTTATCTCGTCGCCGTCGGCTATATGGACCCCGGCAACTGGGCGACCGACTTGTCAGGCGGCGCGAAGTTCGGCTATTCCCTGCTCTTCGTCATACTCATATCAAACATCGTGGCGATACTCCTTCAGCACTTGGCGCTGAAGCTGGGAATCGCCACCGGCAAGGATTTGGCGCAGGCCTGCCGCGACTATCCAAAACCCGTGCGCATCGGGCTATGGGTCATGGCGGAAATAATGATAATCGCGTGCGACCTCGCAGAAGTCATCGGCTCTGCCATTGCTCTTAATCTCCTATTTCACATCCCGCTCGCAATCGGCGTCGTCATCACGGCGGCGGACGTGCTTCTTATTCTGATGCTACAGAAAAAAGGGTTCCGCTATCTGGAGGCCTTAATAATAGCGCTTATAGGAACCATCGTGGTCGCATTCGGTTTAGAACTTATTCTCTCAAGGCCGGAAATCGCCTCCCTTCTCGCGGGCTTCATCCCAACTGCCGCCATTTTCAGCGACAAGGAAATGCTGTATATAGCGCTCGGCATCATAGGCGCGACAGTGATGCCGCATAATTTGTTCCTGCATTCTTCCGTTGTTCAAACGAGGGCGTTCGTACGCGACCTCGCGGGTAAAAAGGAGGCTGTCAAATTTGCAACCATTGATACGGTAATCGCGCTCATGGGGGCGTTCTTCGTGAACGCGGCAATTCTCATAATGTCGGCCTCGGTTTTCCACTTTTCCGGACATTCGGATGTCGCGGATATTGATAAAGCGTACGAGCTTCTGACCCCGCTTTTGGGAACTTCTCTTGCAAGCATCGTGTTCGCTTTGGCGCTTCTCGCTTCCGGCCAGAACTCTACTCTCACGGGGACGCTGACGGGGCAGATAATTATGGAGGGGTTCCTGAATCTGAAAATGCGCGCGTGGCTGCGAAGAATAATCACACGATTGCTCGCGATAATTCCAGCGCTCGCCGTTATTCTATTTTTCCAAGATTTTGGCGTCGGCAAACTCCTTATTTTGAGTCAGGTTGTTTTGAGCATTCAATTACCGTTTGCCGTCGTTCCACTCGTCATGTTCACGAGCAATAAAAAGGAAATGGGAAGCTTTGTGAACAGGTTGTGGCTCAAGGTAACCGCGTATGTCATAGCACTGTGCATAGTGGTCTTAAACATGTGGCTGATATATAACCTGTTCTTCGGATAGACCGGCTAATTTTGCCGGTACCGAAAACGCCAAACGCAAACAGGCCGCGAAAGCGGCCTGTTCAGTAAAGGTGCAAAAACACCTGACCCTATACGGTTGCTGAACCAGCAGCGCAGTTCTTGCAATTCTGCTTGTGCGTCACAACCTCGTAGATTGCGGCGACACCCACCAAAATGTAGATAATCTGCTCAACTATCGGCCAGCTGCCGAAAATCATACTGACAACATTGAATCCGATTGCCGTAAGACCCCAGTTCAAACCTCCAACGATGAGGAGAATGAACGCGACCATGTGTAATTTCATATTGTGATAAATATTATATAATTTGTAAGTCGACCAATTTCGTCCTCAAAGTATGTGCCATGAGGGAGAAGTGCGCCACAAAGTTATCCACCGCCTGTTTTTAGCAGGTAATAATTGGTGAAAACGCGGAAAAACCGCTTATCGTACGCGCGCGCTCACTCTGAAGCGCCTCTCCGCTCTTGCTCTTTGCTTTTAAGAAATTCCGCCTTAAAGACACGCTCGCGCAATGCGGAAGTTGAGAAAGAGTGGCCGCGCGAATTGAAATACGTTTCCATAGGCAGTTCATGTCCCGTGTAGTTCTTCCCCTTCCAGTCACTGCCGATAATGCGGATATCCGGCTCCAGCTTCACGAGCAAATCGTGCAGGTCTTGCTCGGAGTGATACACCACTATTTCATCTATGTACCGGATGCCTTCAAGAATCACTTTCCTTTCTTCCAATGACATGACGGGTTTATTTTTCTTTTTCCCGCGATAGTCGGGAGGGGTGTCGGATGGGTCGTCTTGGAGCGCGACGATGAGATAATCGCAGACCGTTTTTGCTTCCTTAAACACCAGCATGTGTCCGGCATGGCAGAGGTCAAATGTTCCGGCAGTTATCCCGATTTTCTTTCCGTTTCTCATTGAGGAGTAGGATAGCATGGCTATGCGTTGCGGGCATGTCATTCCCATGGAATACTGTTGGCATGGGATCGGAATACATACTAATTGGGATAGTTCTCTTCTATCTCCTTATCTCCATCCGCATTCTGCGGCAATATGAGCGCGGCGTCGTGTTCCTACTCGGGAAATTCACGGGGGTGCGCGAGCCGGGATTGACCTTTATTTTCGTGCCTTTTCAATCAATGGTCCGCGTGTCCCTGCGCATCGTCACCATGCAGATTGCTTCCCAGAAAATAATTACAAAAGACAATGTCTCCATAGACGTAACTGCCGTCGCGTACTACCGCGTTACGGACCCCGAAAAGGCGGTCATCGCGATTGAGGATGTGTATGAGGCCACGAACCAGATCAGCCAAACGACCATCCGCAATGTCGTCGGACAATTCAGCCTGGACCAGCTGCTTACGGAAAGAACGACGATAAATAAGCAGATTAAGGGTGTCATTGACGCTCATACGAGCCCGTGGGGCGCAGAAGTGCCCGTCGTTGAGATAAAAGACATCTCGCTTCCCGACAACATGCAGCGGGCGATGGCGAAAGAGGCGGAGGCCGAGCGCGAGCGCCGGGCAAAAATCGTCGCCGCCGAGGGAGAATTCCAGGCGGCAGTGCGGCTCGGAGAGGCGGCGGACATCATCGCGAAGCATCCGGTGGCGCTCCAGTTGCGCACGCTCCAGACAATGGCCGAGATTTCCACGGAGAAAAACTCCACCATCATTTTCCCCGCGCAATTCATGACGACGGTTCAGGATGCGATTTCAATGCTCAAGAAGGACTCTGTAGTGAAGTGAAAAACGGATCATGCGCAAAAGTTGGTAGTATCCCGTCATTGCGAGCGCAGCGAAGCAATCCAGAATAATGTAGTAGCGTCCTC
>MHRQ01000017.1:47562-50818 GCA_001821015.1 Candidatus Taylorbacteria bacterium RIFCSPHIGHO2_02_FULL_46_13 | reverse complement strand
AGAAAAACATCGGCTCGAACCATATTTTAATTTTGGGGGAAGAAAATTTTTTAATCATAAAATCGAAAAGTTATTAACTAATAAACACATGAATATGAATAATCAAAAAGGTTTTGCAAATATAGTTTTGGTAGTTGTGATTGTTGCTATCGTGGCTGTTGGCGGATATTTTCTCTTGTCTAAGAAATCGACAACACCTCCTGAAACACAACAGACATCAGATAATGGACAAGGTGGCAACCAAATTAATATACCTTCTGGTGGCACCGTTGTAGACACCAAGGGTCTCTCATTGCATAAAAGTGAAAGTTGCGGTTTTGAGGTAAGTTTTCCATCACAGTTTGTGAATTGGAATCGACCAGCTGATCCAAATCCAAAACAGTGTCCTAATTCAACTCCTCCTTTAGAGAAGCAAGTAGACGCTTTAAGTTTGAAGTCTAGAGTTGATTGCAACATAAATGGTGCAGGAGAATCTCCGGCGGGATGCAACTTTTTTGAAATAGTGGTTGCAAATAATAAGATTACGGGTCCAACCGTAGAAAACGTTTCTGTTGATAACATCCCCGCCGAAAAACTTACTATGCTTGATGGTGGTGTTGGTCAGATACTAATTCAATTTGAGAAGAATAAACTTTGGTATCGCTACACTCACACATTCAGCCCATCAGATGTTAAGGAAGCTAAAAAACTTTCTGACTTGATAATTTCGACCTTTAAATTTACGAAGTAAGTTTTGCGTTCGCTCCGCAAATTTTTGGATTGAATGCCGCCAAAGAAAAATTTGAAATTGTCAGCGGTGCGGCTCCGCCGCCTTTCCGAATTTTCGCGGGGGGACTTCCTCGCCGCCGCAGGCTGCGAAATGCGTTCGGACTAATTCAAGAATACTGCAAAAGCGAGTGGAAAAAGCAACGAAAGTTGCTTGTGTTAGGAATTAAAGCCCGATTAGGCATCAGCTTTGGGCGGATCCAATTGGGGGCGGCTCCTGTAAGGAGAGATTCCTCAGGGAACACCGTGTATTTTGCAAAATCACTTTCTTGCCCTTATAATACGTTAGTATTCGGAACCTAAAGGTGGCGTGGTGTTTTTCCTGCCTAGGTTCACGAAGGCAGATCATAGGGCGGGTATGGTTTAGTGGTAGAACGTGTCCTTGCCAAGGACAAGACGCGAGTTCGATTCTCGCTACCCGCATAGTTGTCCTTTAGAAGAGAGAGAGGCGTAATAGAAGTATTCTGTATTTTCTAACAATGTTAGTGAGGTTTGTGGATAACTCTGGGGATATGTGTATAAAGGACATTTTTCTGTCCTATAAAATCAGATCGCATTGTCCTAGAAAAATGGCTAGAGATAAAGGTTTTTTTGGTGTTTTGTGCTTAAAAGTCATGTTTTTGTTTGTTTCTAAGTAACACAAGTAAAAGGTTCACATGAAATAAGGCTTAAATATTACATGGGTAGATCATCTGTTGGTCAAATGGGGGAGGATATAGCCTGTAGATATCTGGAGCGAAAAGGCCATCATATTATTGATAGGAATTTCCGCATGAAATTTGGTGAGATTGATGTGGTGAGTGAGAAAGGTACGACAGTTTTTATAAGCGAAGTCAAGACCGTGGTTGGTTCCAGTATGGGGGAATCGGATAATCATCGGCCGGAAGAAAATGTGAGTTCGTGGAAGTTGAAGAAACTTTCTCGGGTCGTTCAAGTCTATTTGTCAGAGAAATACAACCTATCTCACACTTCAACCATGAGATGGAAATTTCTTGTCATCGCTATTGTTCTTGATGTTGAAGAGAAAACAGCAAGGGTGAGAGTTATAGAGGATGTGTTGGACTGATTTTTCTGCGCATACTGTGCAAGTTTCATTTTTCGTGCTAGATTTTAGCTCGGTCATACGAAATGTGGTGGCGGGGTACGGGCATATTCCTTGCCTGTTAGTGAAATCTTACAAATCCGGAGCGTAGTATAGTGGTAGTATGCATGCTTTGGGAGCATGAGGTCCGAGTCCGATTCTCGGCGCTCCGATTGGTTGAGAGAGACAGATAATCATGGTTAAAAACTTCACAAAGAAAAAATTTTTGGTGACAGGTGGTACGGGGTTTCTTGGAAGGGAAGTATGTCGTGAGTTAATTCGTCAAGGTGTCCCACTGAAAAATATTTTTGTGCCGCGTTCGCGGCAGTTTGACCTGTGCGTGTGGAAAAATTGCCAACGAGCGGTAAAAGGGAAAGACGTCGTGATTCACTTGGCGGCGAATGTTGGTGGAATTGGATACAATCGTGAGAAACCGGGGGAGTTGTTTTATGATAATCTCATCATGGGGACACAGCTTATGGAAGCCGCACGGCAAGCGGGGGTAGAAAAGTTTGTGGCAATTGGCACTGTGTGTGCGTATCCTAAATTTACCCCGGCTCCTTTTAAGGAAAAAGATTTATGGAACGGATATCCAGAGGAAACTAATGCTCCGTATGGATTGGCAAAGAAGATGCTTTTGGTGCAAGCGCAAAGTTATCGTGCGCAGTACGGATTTAATGCAATTTATCTCTTGCCGGTCAACCTCTATGGACCCGGTGATAATTTTAAACCCAATCAGTCGCACGTTATTCCCGCGCTCATTAAAAGATTTGTTGATGCGGTAGAGAAAAGACTTTCAACCGTAGAGGTGTGGGGGACGGGGAAGGCAACTCGTGAGTTTCTTTTTGTGAAAGATGCGGCGCGTGCGATCGTGCTTGCCGCAGAGCGTTATGAAAAGTCTGACCCTGTTAACCTAGGATCAGGTATGGAAATTCGCATCAAAAAGTTGGTAGAGAAAATCGCATCCATCAGCGGTTATAAGGGGGTTATACAATGGAATCATTCAAAGCCAGATGGACAGCCCCGTCGGAAACTCGACGTTTCCAGGGCACGCAAAGAGTTCGGCTTTAAGGCTGAAACGACCTTTGATAAAGGACTCAAGGAGACCTTGCACTGGTATCTCTTACACTGTAGCTAGTAAATCTCATGAAGCAAGTTCATGCGATACGGCAACTGAAGGCTCTCAAACGTCTTGGCGGACAAATGCGGCTTGCAGCAGAGGGCTGGAAAAGCCCATGGCAGATTCTTATTGCGATTTTGATGTCTGCACGTACGCGTGATGAAGTCACTATCGTGGTGGCCACGCGATTATTTGCGAAATATAAGTCGTTGCGCGAACTTGCATCGGCGCACGTCTCCGAAATTGCTCGACTTATCAAGCCAGTTAATTTTTATCTTACGAAATCAAAA
>MHRQ01000017.1:17772-47538 GCA_001821015.1 Candidatus Taylorbacteria bacterium RIFCSPHIGHO2_02_FULL_46_13 | reverse complement strand
CCCAAAAACTTGGGTGGACAAAAGACTATGACCCGAGAAAGATTGAAATTGATTTAGAAACGCTATTTCCCCGCAGATTATGGAGAGACATTAATATGACGTGCGTGCATTTTGGAAAAACATATATGAGTCGACAAAAAAAAGATGAATTATTGCGGCAGGTGAGGGCTCTCTAGTGCTATGTCTCTCACTACACGTCACATTAAAGAGTTTCAGTCTGTTGTATGGAAGTACTATCGCTTGCATGGACGCGTGTTGCCGTGGCGAGATACTCGTTTGCCCTATCGTATTTTTGTTTCGGAGGTTATGTTGCAGCAAACACAAGCTGAACGAGTTGTTCCGTTTTATAACCGTTTCTTAGAACAGTTCCCGAGTGTTTCTTCGCTTGCGCGTGCCCCCATGAAAAAAGTGTTAGCACTTTGGCAAGGTTTAGGATATAACCGTCGGGCGTTGCACTTGAAACATGCTGCTGAAGCTGTTGTTAAAAAGCATAAGGGGAAATTTCCTGTTACTCTCCCCGAGCTTGATGATTTACCTGGCGTTGGGATATATACCGCTTCGGCGGTGATGGCATTCGCGTACAATAAGCCTGCGGTATTTATTGAAACCAACATACGAGCTGTGTTTCTTCACTTCTTTTTCAAAAAACGCACAAAGGTCTCTGACAATGAAATTCTGGCGTTTGTGGGGAAGACTCTTGATAGAGATAATCCACGAGAGTGGTATCAAGCGCTTATGGATTATGGAGCGATGCTTAAGCGCACGATCGGAAACCCTAATGTGCGAAGTAGAACCTATGTTAAACAATCTAGATTTGAAGGCTCACGTAGGCAAATACGAGGGAGGTTGGTCAAGTTGGCACTCCAGAAAACTCTTACTTTGAAACGTCTAGAATCTTTTTGCCGTGAGTTTAAAATTGCTCCCACGCTGACACAGAGTATTATTTCTGATCTGGTTTCGGAAAAGTTTTTGTATGTACGCGGGAGTAGTTTTATGGTTTCATGATGTCTCTACATTTTAAAAAAACAACCGAAGATTTTATCTGTGGGCATTGCGGCAGCTCGGTCACAGGAAATGGGTTCACAAACCACTGTCCCACGTGTTTATGGAGCAAACATGTTGATGTTTACCCCGGAGACCGAGAAGGTGGCTGTCGGGGTTTAATGGAGCCGGTAGCGCTCGCGCTGGTGCGTGGCGATTACGTTATTACTCACCGCTGTGTATCCTGTGGTACACGAAAAACAAACCGGGCGGGGACTAACGATAATCTTGATGCGCTTCTTTCAGGTGCTTAGTGGGTTGTTTGGATGAGTGATTGTGTCAGAAGTTTTGTGAGTGTGGGAGCGAGGGTTTCGTTAAATTCGTCTGCGACTGCGTATACGTCACTTGCGAGCAAGTCGGGGAGTGTTACCCCAGTTTCCTGAGTGAAGCGGCGGTTTATATACGATATAGTGATCGCATGAAGGTCACGCGTGGCAGTTGTGTCAGCTTCGGAGGTTGTAACAATAATGCCTCGGAGTTTCCCATCGCCCGTTACGACCGCCCCGCCGGAAGAACCGTGTTGTGCTACCACGTTTCCTCCAAGAGATAAGACATCAATGCTCGTGTCTGTGAACGTATACACACCTTGTATGGCTCCCGGGGCTGAAGACATGAACAACGTAGTTTGTATGCTCACACCACCCAAGAAACCCGCGGGATACGCAGCCATAAGAACTGGCTGACCTAAAATATTTTCTGTGTCAGTAGTGGCGGGTGGGAGGTAAGGGAATGATGTTGGCAATGATATAGAAGGTCCTGTGGTGGTGTTGACTAAAAGCAGGGCATAATCATTCTCGCCAGTTCCAAGTGGGTCTTGTGTCAGGAGGTCTGTATAGTGAACTTTGATCCAAGTTGGAGAGATATAAACAAGCTTTGCCCGATAGCGTGGCGATGCGGGGCTGTCCTGCCTGATGACGCAGTCTAGATAATCTTTAGATGGGTAATCTTTAATCAGCCAGTACTGTGCGATATGCGCGTTTGTTAGAATGATTCCCTTTGGGTCAATAAAAACTCCACTACCAGAAAGTGGCTGCATTAATCCGGCACTTTGCGATGTACAGATGATGTTAACAACGGCCGCGCGAGCGCGCTCGTTTATCGTATCCCACTCTGGAATGATGGTGGGAGTGGAGGTTGCCACTATGGGATTGAGTACTGGCGGGAGGGGAGTCTGTTTTGTTTCATTTGTAATGGGAGCCGGGGGTGTAGTGGATGCGGTCGATATTTTAGGGGGTGTTTCTGGTTTTGTGCTCGTGGCAGCTACCGTTCGGATTTCTGATGTGGTTGCCACAGGTTCGGTAGAAATGACGGGGGGCGGTTTAGCCGTGGCAGGCGAGAAGATTGATATCAGTGCAACAATAAGGCCGATTGTGGCAAGTTTAATAGCACTTGCGATATGTATAAAAAAATCTCCCATGCGTATAGTATACAGCCCTCTCATTGCGACAGAGAGGCGATTTTGCTACAGTAGTTTGACTTCGCGGGATTAGTTTAGTGGCAAAACATCAGTTTTCCAAACTGAGGTCGCCGGTCCGATTCCGGCATCCCGCATAAGACACTGTTTCCCTTTTTGGTTTAATTTCGCCCAACGTAATACAAAAAACCCCGCTGGACGAGAGCCATACGGCTTGTCCAGGACGGAGTTTTGTGTGTAAATGGAAAATGTTGTTTACTTAACAGCGTCTTTGAGGGCCTTTGCTGCGCGGAACTTCGGCACTTTCATTGCCGGTACCGAAATGGCCTCGCCAGTTCGGGGGTTTCGAGCCTGTCTAGCCGCACGTGCTTTGACCGAGAAGATGCCAAGTCCTGCAATTGAAACCTCGTCTCCCTTCTTGAGGGTGCTGACGATAGAGTCAACCATTGCATCAACTGCCTGCTCGGCTTGCACCTTTGTGCCGCCGATTTTCGCGTGCACTACGTCTGCAATTCCTTGCTTATTCATATTGTTTTGTTGATTACTAAAAAGATTCGACCCCCTTGACGCTTACGTAGGGCTTAAAGCCTGCGTAAATGCTCGCAAGCTATTATATAACAAGGGTATTTTAAGGCAATAAGCAAGAAATTGCCCTAGAATTGCGGAACAGAGCCATTTTTTTGTCAAATTTACTTTTATCATCTCTGGAATGAGATAGGAAAAACTACCCACAAAGGTAGTTTTTCCTATAAGCTCTCGTACGTTTGGTATTATCGAGCAAACTCAATAGCCCTTGTCTCTCGAATCACATTCACTTTGATTTCTCCGGGGTAATGGAGCTCATTTTCTACGCGGAGGGCGATGTCTCGTGCCATCTTGCTGGCTTCCAGGTCTCCAACTTCAGTAGGGGTGACAAAAATCCTGATTTCGCGGCCTGCCTGGAGAGCGTAAGCCTTTTCAACACCCTTGAATGATTTAGCAATTGCTTCAAGTTCTTCCAGGCGTTTGAGATAGTTTTCCACACTGTCGCGGCGCGCCCCAGGGCGCGCCCCCGAGATAGCATCGGCAGTTTGGACGATAATAGATTCAAGCGTTTCATAGGGGTATTCTTCGTGATGTGCTTGCATGGCTTTGACCACATCCTCTGAAACCCCAAATTTCTGCAGGATTCTACGCCCGATTTCTACATGAGTGCCCTGGACTTCGTGGTCCACTGCTTTGCCGATGTCATGCAGAAGTGCCCCCGCGCGTGCGACAGGCACATTTGCGCCAAGTTCTTGAGCAATCATACCCGCGATATGGGCCATCTCAATTGAGTGTTGCAAAACATTTTGTCCATAACTGGTGCGAAAGTGCAGACGTCCGAGGATAGAAATAACGCGTGGATCCAAATTAATAACCCCAGCTTCATACGCGGCTTGCTGGCCTTTCTCTTTGATGATTTTGTTGATTTCAGCCTCCGCTTTTTCTACCGCCTTCTCAATTTTTGCCGGCTGGATTCTACCGTCAATGATAAGTTCTTCAAGCGCAACCCGCGCAATTTGACGACGAATCGGGTTGAAAGAGGAGATAGTAATTGAACCCGGCGTGTCGTCCACAATAAGTTCTACCCCCGTGATACGTTCAAAGGCTTTAATGTTGCGCCCCTCTTTACCTATGATTTTCCCTTTAAGATCGTCAGAAGGTATCGTTACGCTTGTCGTAAGGACGTCAGCAGACACTGAATTTCCTAATCGCTGTATTGCGGTGGTAAGGATTTCTTTTGCCCGGCCTTCCAGTTTTTCTTCTCCATATTGTTCAAGTTTTTGGAGTTTAACCAGCAAATCTTGTTCGCTCTGCTTCTCCACTACGTGCATAAGCTCGTCTCGCGCCTCATCCTTCGTGAGCTTGGCAATTCGCTCAATCTCAACGAGCTTGCTTGCCTCCATTTGGTCTACACGGTCCTTTACCTTCTTTACTTCTGAAACCTTGTTTTTTATTTCTTCAACTTCCTTATCAATATCAAACTGGCGCTTGTCTAAAAGCTCTTCCTTCTTAATCATACGCTCTTCAGTTTTTTTGAGCTTTTCTTCACGCTCTTTCATTTCCACGCGGCCTTCTTTGAGCGTTTCTTCGGCGCGTTTTTCGGCTTCGGTGACTACACGAGTAGCATTTTCTTTTGCCTCAAGCATCATCTGCTTGATCTCAAGCTCCATTGAGCCTTTTTCCCCGAGAGAA
This sequence comes from Candidatus Taylorbacteria bacterium RIFCSPHIGHO2_02_FULL_46_13, assembly GCA_001821015.1. GTDB lineage: Bacteria > Patescibacteriota > Minisyncoccia > Phycocordibacterales > DSPV01 > 2-02-FULL-46-13. Next base: position 42,866 of record MHRQ01000017.1, on the reverse strand, counting down.
ATAATCAGTCGCAGATAATAACCGAGAGCCACTCCTGCCAGGGTTCCAAGCCCTGAGACGAGCAGTACAATTTTAAGTGACATATGTTAAAGCGACTTCGCTTTTAGGTCGCGCGATCCAGCTTGTCTAAGAAAATTTTCAAGATATTAGTGATACGATCGGTGCTTACATTCATGCTAGATTCGAGAAAGACGCTAAAAATGAAATCTTCAAATTAAATCCTTTAATGTCTACATCATACCTTTTGGACTGAATTTTGTCTATCTTTCGAGGGGAATGACATTAAATTCATTCAAAGTAAGAGAAATCAAAAACCGCCTGCGGGGCCGGTTTTGATTTCTCTTGTTTATTTACTGTCCGTCTTGGTCTTGTGAATATGATCTATAATACCGTATTTTTTGGCTTCTTCCGCATTCATGTGATAGTCGCGGTCGCTATCTTTAATGATTTGTTCCAGGCTTTGGCCAGTATTTTTGGCAAGAATCTTATTAAGTCTCTCACGCATCTTGATGATTTGTTTTGCGGTAATTTCTATATCTGATGCTTGTCCTTGTGCACCACCGGAAGGCTGGTGAATCATAATTTCGGCGTTCGGGAGCGTGTAGCGCTTACCTTTTGCTCCAGCGCTTAACAGGAGTGCCCCTGCTGACGCGGCCATACCAATGCAGACCGTGGACACATCAGGCTTGATGTGATTCATCGTATCTAAAATGGCGAGGGCATCAGTTACAGATCCGCCTGGGGAGTTGATGTACAGCGAGATGTCTTTTTTTGCATCTTCCGAGGCAAGGAAAAGCAATTGGGCAACGACTATATTGGCCACATGATCATCAATTGGCCCACCAAGAAAGATGATACGCTCTTTAAGTAGGCGGGAGTAAATGTCGTACGCTCGCTCGCCGTAAGTTGTTTTCTCAATGACGGTTGGGATAAGAATTTGATTGCGCATAAGAGTTGTAAGTTGAGAGATTAAAGTTGTAAGAAAAGACAGCCAAAGTATAGCAGAAACTTTTTTATTTGACAACAATATTTTATTATGTTAGTTTTTTGTTGAATCATCAACGAAAGGTTTAATATGAAAAACTGTCCGTCGTTAGCGAAGCTAGCTCTTTATAAAGGCGAAAAACAGCTCTCAGTAGGTCAAAAACGTTGGATTGCTGGGCATGTTAAGAAATGTTTGGTATGCATGAAGCGGCTTACAAGGGTTGAGGCTGGATTTAAACAATTGTTCAGGGAGATATTGAAAGGAACAGTGATTGATAATCTCCAAAAATCTCAACCTAAGCCCGGAGACAACTGACTCTCCTTGGATATTTTAAAAGAAAGACACACGGTCTTTCTTTTTATTTTTACAGCATGTGGTGTACTATACTTGTATGCGACTCCATAACTTTTTTGTAGAACAGAAACTTAAAGATGCGAAAGGTGGGGAAGTATTGGTAGCCGATCCGGAAAAAATCCACCAATGGCTTCGCGTGTTTCGTTTTGGACCGGGCGATCAAGTAGTACTGCTTGATGATTCAGGGTTTGAATTTACCTGCCAGTTTACGGCGCTCACCCCTGGTGGGGCCTCGCTGGTGATACTTGAAGCAAAGGAGAATACGAAAACCCCTTCTCAAGAAGTATTTTTATTCCAGTCAATCATCAAAAGCGATAAGTTTGAATGGGTGCTTCAAAAGGGGACCGAACTCGGGGTATCGCGCTTTATGCCGATTATTGCCGACCGCAGTGAAAAGAAAAGTCTTAATTTTGCCCGCGCAAAGAAGATACTGATTGAAGCGAGCGAGCAGTGTGGGCGCGGCCACCTTCCAAATTTTTATGAAGCGATGAAACTTGAAGAAGCATTTGGACAGTATGACGCAAAGGCGGTCGTGTTTCACCCCGATGCTCCTCGTTTTGATAAACGTGACTTTATCAGCGAGAAACGCCTCGCGGTCTTTATCGGTCCCGAAGGGGGATGGAGCGACCGCGAGATGGAGTTGTTTAAAATCAAAAATGTACACGTGTACTCTTTCAGCTCGCTTGTACTGCGTTCGGAGACTGCGGCAATCGCTATTTCGTCACTCATTTTGTTGTAGACTTATTAAACATTTCAAACATTATTTAAGATAGCTATAGCTATCTTAAATAATGTTTGATCCAGACGAAGTGGCAGTCACTGTTTCTCTAAAAAATCAAGGACTTTTTGGCGAAGGAGCGAGCGTCCAACATAGAGCTTGGCGGCTTCTTTATCGGTACCTTGATAGTGTTCAAGCAAATGTTTGGCCTCGCGCTCTACATCCTCTGTTGGAACGGTGAGGCTTTCGGCACTCGCGATACGAGGAAGCAAAAGTTCAAACGTTGCTCGTTTAAGGGCTTGCGCGCGCCATCCTTCACGCAATTGCTCTTTAGTTTTTGAAATACTCTTGAGGTAATCTTCTGGCTTGGTACCCATGCGTTCCACGTCATGCATGAATTCTGCTTCAATTCTATCTATCTCGTGTTCTACGAGCGCGTCTGGAATCTCAACCTTAACTTCAGTCAGTATCTTTTCAATTATCTCAAGCAACTTTTTCTCTCGGGCCCGCGTCTTTTTATCTGCGTGCAGATCTTTTTTCAATTTATCCATGAATTCTGCCAGTGTTCCAAAATTACCTAAGAGTTTCACGGATTCATCAGTCAATTCCGGCGCTTCTTTCTCCTTGCCACTTTGCTGTGCGAGGATTTTTTTTATTTGTATCAGCGACTCCTTCATTTCCTCTTCAGTAACCTCTATCGGTGGCGCAACCTTTTTATTCTCGGTAGCCGCAATATTTTTATAATCCGGCAAAGAAATTTCTGGCACAAGAGCTACAGTCATCTTGAACCGCAGAGGGTTTTTGGGGGCTAAAACGGTCACGGAGATAGCGGGTTGTCCGATAAAACTTAATTTTTTCTCGGCGAGCACAGAAAACGCGACCTGGTTGATGAGTTCGTCAGCGGCTTTTTCAAGCACGGCCATCTCGCCGATTTTATTGAGCACAAGCGCTTCAGGCGCTTTCCCCTTGCGAAAACCGGGTAGTTCTGTTTCGGCCGCTAGTTTACGTAGGGTGTTTGCACATTCACCATCCACCACCTCTGCGGGGATTTCCACCTCAAATTCCTTTGTGGATTTCGCAAGATCTTTTTCGGACACGATGGTATAGGTGTGTTTGCTCATATATGTTTCATAAGTGTATGGCAGTGATTACATAGCGTCAAGAAAATCTTTTGGTCATACGAGTGAGTGATACACAGACGTGGGTATAAGGAAAAACTCCCCGCCAGCTGGCGGGGAGTTTTTCATAGTCTGTAAGAAGAGATTCTCGTGGCACTACTGTAGAGAAGTAGTAGCTTGGTCTAAAGCGCCGATAGGGATTTCTTGTGTCTGCGGTGTTTGTTTGTTGAGCTGGTCTCCCCAGAAATAGAGGGCTCCAATAACCAGGACCACGATAATAATAATGATGCCAACAACTGGTCCTGCCGATTTTGGCGCGGCAGGTTGTGTCGGGGGTATTTGATTCATTTGGTCCATGCCTCTCTGTATTATTGATAAGTTATATTTTCACGGAGATTATACCGCCCTGAAGTATATACTACAAGGTAAACATAAAGACGTATTAAAGGTAGATTTGTTACGTTGTGTTATCTGGCAAGGAGTCCAACAATAAGAGGGCGACAATATTGAGGATTTTAATCATGGGATTTATCGCTGGACCAGCGGTATCTTTATACGAATCGTCGAATCTGTTAAGGCGCAGATTCTCCTTGAGAACCCTCGGTTCTCAACACTCGCAGACTCGTTGCTCTTCAACACGGGAAACTCCCGTTCCCCGACCCCTTCCCTGATCCGTATAAAGATTACCGCGCTAATAGACCGACCAGTAATAAAGCAACGATGTTCAATATCTTAATCATGGGATTTATCGCTGGACCAGCGGTATCTTTATACGGATCACCAACCGTGTCTCCTGTGATTGCCGCTTTGTGGGCCTCAGAGCCTTTTCCTCCGAAGTTTCCAGCTTCAATATATTTTTTGGCATTGTCCCATGCCCCGCCTCCTGATGTCATTGATATGGCGACGAAAAGGCCTGTGATGATTGATCCCACCAAGAGCCCCCCGAGCGCAACAGGGCCCAGAACGAATCCAATGACGATTGGAGCGAGTACGGGAATAAGCGCGGGCAGAACCATCTGCTTAATCGCGGCCGAGGTGACGATATCTACCGCGCGCGCGTAATCGGGCAAAGCCTTACCCTGCATAATACCTTTGATTTCTCTAAACTGACGGCGCACCTCTGTCACCACTTCTCCCGCTGTTTTGCCCACGGCTTCCATGGCGAGTGCCGCAAAGTAATAAGGGAGTAAACCCCCGATAAAGAGACCGACGAGCACTTTTGGGTCGCCCAGCAAAAAAGTTAGTTCTTTACCGACAGCCGCAAATTCCTGTGTGTACGCGCTAAACAATACCAATGCCGCAAGCGCTGCTGAACCGATCGCATAGCCTTTCGTAATCGCCTTGGTAGTATTGCCGACTGCGTCAAGTGGGTCAGTGACATCGCGAACCTCTGTAGGCAGATTCGCCATTTCAGCGATACCGCCAGCGTTGTCGGTAATCGGTCCGTATGCGTCAATGGCAATAATAATACCGGCCATGGAGAGCATGGACATTGCCGCAAGCGCAATGCCGTAGAGCCCCGCAAAATGATAGGAAAAGAGAATTCCAGCAACAATCGTGAGAAGCGGTAGCGCCGTAGACTTCATGGAAATCGCGAGCCCTTGAATGATGTTAGTTCCGTGACCGGAGAGGGAAGCTTTTGCGATAGACTGTACCGGTTTGTATTTGGTTGAGGTGTAGTATTCGGTGATAACGACAAGAAGTCCGGTTACGAGAATTCCGATAAGCATCGGGTAGAACAAAGCCGCAAATCCTCCCAAGGTCGCTATTCCCGTAGAAGAATTAGCCGCTAAGACCGCGAAACCAATAAGTGCCAAAATACTCGCTACCATCAGACCTTTGTACATCGCCCCCATGATATTTTTTGATTTTCCGAGGCGAACAAACCATGTGCCGATAATAGAGGTAATGATTGAGATTCCTCCAATCGCGAGAGGTAGTAGTGTCGCTTCAGGAGAAGTGGGGAATGTCAGATGCCCCAAAATCATTGTCGCGATCGCAGTGACCGCATACGTTTCAAAGAGGTCCGCGGCCATGCCGGCACAATCACCAACATTGTCGCCGACGTTGTCAGCAATCACTGCAGGGTTACGTGGGTCGTCTTCTGGAATACCGGCTTCTACTTTCCCGACAAGATCGGCGCCGACATCCGCTGCTTTGGTGAAAATACCCCCGCCAAGCCTCGCGAATACAGAAATCAAGCTTGCGCCGAAGCCAAGACCAATGAGTGATTTAACGTCTCCGGTTAATGCATAAAATCCAGAAACGCCGAGCAGGGCAAGTCCGACAACGAGGAATCCAGTGACGCTACCGCCCTTAAAGGCGAGCGACAGTGCGGGCGCAAGACCGAGACGTGCCGCCTCGGCAGTGCGGACATTCGCTCGCACCGAGACATTCATTCCGATGTAGCCAGCAAGCCCTGAAAATACTGCGCCTACTAGAAATCCCAGCGCGGTTTGAATCGTGAGCGTTGCCCATAAAATCACGAATAAAATCGCCGCGATGGCGCCGATAGTTTTATATTGTCTATTAAGATACGCCTTGGCGCCCTCACGAATCGCCGCCGCAATTTCCTGCATGCGAGCATCCCCCGGATTTTTTCGGATAATGCTTTTAGCGAGTACCAAACCGTAGGCGATGGCTGCCAGAGAACTTACCAGGGCGAATATAATGACGTGGCTCATGAATTTAAATTAAAAATTAAAAAGTCAAAATGCAAAATTAAAAACTCCTATATTTTAGTTTTTCATTTTGCATTATGGTTTGGATGATTCGGAATTCGGTGCCGCTGTTTCCTCATTCAGTGCTTCAGGAACTCCTTCCGATTGAATGTCAATGCGCCAACCCGTTAATTTCGCGGCGAGGCGGACATTCTGGCCTCCTTTGCCGATAGCGAGCGATTGCTGGTCGGGAGCGACGTTTACTTTAGCGCGCTTTTCATTTTCGTCAATAATGAGAACTGACAAGACTCGGGCTGGGGAGAGTGCGTCTTCAATAAATTGTTTAGCATCTGCTGACCATTCAATGATGTCAATTTTCTCGCCCCCAAGCTCCGACATGACCGTAGAAACACGGACACCGCGCTGTCCCACCAAGGATCCTACCGGGTCTACATGGCTGTCGTGCGAGAGCACCGCGATTTTTGATCGCGAGCCCGCCTCGCGCGCAACGACTTTTATTTCAACAACACCGCTGGCGACTTCGGGCGTTTCCATCGCAAATAATTTTTCAAGGAATTTGGGGTGTGCGCGGGAAAGCTTGAGGAAAACACCCTTCGGTGTTTCTTCCACTTTGAAAAGATAGGCTCTGATGCGCTCGCCCTGTTTATAGCGTTCCCCGGGGATTTGTTCCTCATAGGGGAGAATGGCGCTCGTGCGCCCCATATCTATAAAAAGGTTTCCTCTCTCAATACGCTGGACCGTTCCCGAGACGATTTCTCCCGTGCGCTTGCCGTATTCTTCCATGACGGATACTTTCTCAGCTTCACGGATTTTCTGAATAATTACCTGCTTAGCGGTCTGCGCGGCGATTCTGCCGTAGTCAGACTTTGAGTCCAGAGGAAAAATCATTTCGTCATCTATTTTTGCGTCCTTTTTTATTTTTTTCGCGTCACCCAGAAGGATGTGATGTTCAGGGTTGAAACGGATTTTTTCAGCATCAGCATCCGTAGCAGGCTCTTCCTCGCTTGCCGCGTCCTCCATACTAATCTTCTCTGGGTCTACCACGACTTTCACTTGGGAAAAATCAACTTTTCCGGTGTCAACGTCAAAGGTCGCGCGGACAATCTGCCCCTTTTTTCCGTATTCTTTTTTGTATGCCGTGGCAAGGGCCATGGCGATGGCTTCAAGTACTTTTTCCTTGGGCACACCGCGCTCTTCTTGCAATTGGTCCAAGACCGACTTGATAACTTTAAGATCAAACATATTCGCTTTGCTCAAATTTAAAATTTAAAAATCAAAGTTAAAAATTACTGAGTCGCCATAGGGCGACAACGCAATTTTACATTTTGATATTTGCTTTTTTATCTAGTAAAAAAGTCCGCCGGACGGCGAACTTTCACGATTCAAGTATACCCGGCAGTGTTTTTTTGTCAAGTTGTCGCTCGGGTTGCTCTTGAGTCTAAGAGTCTACGCCGCCAGGACCTCTTCATTTGTATTCCTTTTGGCTCGAGTTTCTTTCAAAAGGTTCTTCTGGTTTAATAATTATACATACGGATAATTATTAAACTATGAAATGTACAGTTAACTATATAGGGTGACAGAGGTTAACCAACTAGCAATTACAGCATATGGCAAACAAAAAGCAGACACCAGCATATCCGGTTGTCGTGAGGAGAAGTGGTATTTCTTGATGAAGACGCTTGCAGAGTATTTACAATTTTACCATCATGAACGCATTCATCTTGGAAAATATCTCAACGGACTGACCCCCCACGAAAAATGGCAGGAGTGGTTGTCCACAGTGTTACCCTTGAAGGTTAACTGAACATATCTCACCCTTCTGATTTGTAATACTTCGGTGTTTGGCGTAGGGTGTTGCTAGAAAAGCCCCTCACATGAGCAGGCTTTAGAAACAACAACAAAGGACGTTGAAAACTGAATATTCTGAATTTATGAACACAAAACCGATAACATACCTTGCGCTGCTTTTCGCATTACTCTATATGTCAAAACGAACTGTTTACGCACAAGTCGTGCTGGATGACTTCTCTGTCAGCGATGAATTCAAATATAATTTCATCCCTGTCGCGAATGGAGCTGATGGCTGGAATGTTACATCTGGTCAACTCCGCCCAAACGTCGCAACCAGCCCAAACCACACCATAACCGCAGCTTGGCTGTGGAATCAAGGGGAGAAATTATTCGCGGTGGAAGATTCTGTTAGCATAATGCTGTACCCGGATTGGAACCATACAGCGCAAGTGACAGGAATCGGCCTTTTCTTTGCTCCGGATGCAAATTCTGCGTCCGGCAGCCACTCGGCTATGGTCTACAATGCTGGTGTTGGCGATAATATATTCTGTGTGGTGACGGAGACTGGAGAAAGCTGCTATTATCCCTGGGGTGTAGGACCATTACTGTTGACTGTTAAGATGACCGCGCAAACAGGTAACAGCAGTTCTTACCTCGCTACTCTTTCGGGAGAAAGTCTTACGAGACCCTTCACTTTGGAGTTCATCGCCGACGTTAGCTCGCTCTTCTTTGGTCCGGCGGCATATAACACCACCAACTCGCTGGCTGCGCTTGATAACCTTACGTTTTTTAGTCCGTGGAGACAGGCGATTGAAACGCAACCCTCGCAACCGACGTATGGCACGTGCCCGGACAGAGAGCCTGGCAAAGATAGTCTGATTGTGGTGACGCATGGATGGAATCGGAGGGGATTGCTAGATACATCTCCTCCTACAGATGTGCCATGGGTAGATAGCATGGTAAATGAAATCAAGGGCAATCTAACAAATCGAGACCTCAATAATTGGCAGGTCTATTCCTACAAGTGGATAGAAAAAGCGTGGACTAGAAATCCAGAAAATGTGCTTAATAATGCAAAACAGGAGGGCACACCTCTCGGCAACTGTATTGCCGCGCAAAGGTGGGCTCATGTCCACCTCATCGGACACAGCGCCGGAGTGGGATTGATTCAAACTGCTTCAGAAATAATCAAATCAAACTCGCCGAGCACTACTATACACTGTACCTTCTTGGATGCCTTTGTGGGAACAGACTATGCGGGTGTAACCAATTATGGCAAAGGGGCTGCTTGGTCCGATAGTTACTTCACTAAGGACTTACTAACAGGTGGTGAAACTTGGCCCTTCACGGAAGGTCCCCTCGATCACGCGTACAACGTGGATGTCACCTACCTAGATCCCAACAAGCCAAAAGTGGATGGGTTCATATCAACCTCGAGCGGAGTCAGTGAACCATGTCGTGTGACAAAAACATCACATGGCTGGCCCATTGACTTCTATTCCAACACGATTACGGGGACCGTGACATCGGAATACCAGGGCTTCGGGTTCCCGTTGAGCAAAGAAGGTGGTCAATGGGGTTATGCGACCAACCAATATCATATTGGCAATATAACTCCATACCCTCTGGGAATTCCGGATGCCCCGTGCGCAGAGTATCTGTATGCAAGCACACCCGCGGTTATTGGTTCGGTGTTCTTCTCGGCGTGGCCATCACAACAAAGCGGCCTCGTTCAGAACAATAATACTGGCATCACGTTGACACCCCAATCACCCGCCTGGTTGGCAACATTCATTACAGTTACTGGTACGGTCAACTTCATCTCCTTTGATGCAAGATTCATAAGCACCAATGGGTCCGAAGGGTTATTGTCAGTATATTGGGATACAAACACTATCGGTTCAGTGGATGAACGAGCGGTCCAACCCGGACTTCAACGTTATACGTTCGGGTTTCCAAGAGCAGTGAGCAATAGTCTCCACGTGCTAGGGTTTCGTCTTGACCCGTTCACGAACGCTCCATCAAGCGTTATCGTAACGAACGTAAGTTTAGGCCTCCTGGGACCAAGTGAACTGTTTTCACTGGTCGTAACTACGAACACGAGTGACGGACTGCGCGTCTTTCACCTGACGGGGCAAGTAGGTTTTAACTACAGCGTTGAGGCCTCAACGAATCTCGTTGACTGGGCAACGATTGCAGTGCTTGTAAACACAAACGGAATCGTTCGTTTTGTAGATTCTGCATCAACAAACACAACTGCCCGATTTTATCGCGCGGTCGCGCCTTAGTTCTTTGACCCATAGAGCTCGTCTGCTTGAGACGAGCTCTTTTTCTTTTTTATGAGATTAACAATGGTGCCGATGAGTGCACCTAATAGAAACCAAACAATGAAACTTAGAATCGGTAAAGAAATTCCTGGGAGAGAACGGAGGTATAGATTAGTATCAAATAAATCAACAAATGGGAACATTGGACTCACAAAAAGAAAAGGAAGGCAAAGAAAACTTCCTGGGGATGTGTTTAGCCATTCACAAGAAAAAAGTAGTACAACTGAAATTATGGTAATTCCTCCTCCAATCACCCCGCCTCGTAACCAATATGGCCAGTGTTTCCAAAACATAGTGTTTCAATTCTACCATCCTCAAGGAAATATAGTAATTCACAGAATCAATAAAAAAACCCAAGACTTTGCGTCTTGGGTTGTGTTACTCGGGTGGCGGATCAAGCCGTCCCCGAACATAGAGTGGCATGGTACTACCGAGATTGGTGCAAGTTCCTTGCCCCGTGGAATCAAGAGGTATGGACTCATGATAGGTCCAGGTCGATAAATCGTGTGATGTTTCAATCACCACGTTTGTACCCGGCCAACCTTTCACAGAAACGCACGGAGTGTCTTCAACCATGCCCATGGACAGACGAACAACAGTGGAACGGATTTTATTTCCGGTTGCCATGTCAAAGGCGTCATACTGTCCGCCGGCGACACTGTAGTGCAGTACCAGCTCCAACGGACGATATATCCAAGTCCAATCCTCGGTATTTACCAAGATCGGATAGATGTAAAGGACACCATCGGAGAGGGTAGAGAGCGGACATACATCATCCACCCCGTTTCTGGTGCTGTACACACTAAGCTGACCAGTGTCCAAATTAGTTTCGACATAGTCAACCCTTTCAACGCCTACTGCGGCACCCGAGACCGGCATATATACCGTTAACGACCAATCGCCCGAACTTCCCGTATTGGTGGAGTACAAAAGCGACTGATGTGGAATTACTAAGTTGTTTGAGGAGTCAAACACAACCGTAAAGTTGGTAAGGGCAAGATGTCCATTGTTTTCGTTCCATCCAAGAATCTGCCCACTTGGAGAGTATATCTTGAAGAGGAAGATCGCATTGGAACCAGCATCATTAGTAGTGATGACAGAACCAAAGAACGATGTCATGTTCGTCTTCATAACATTCTCAAGTGACCCCATGCTGTTGGTGTACGGAACATCTTGGCCAGCTGGCCAGAGCATGCTCGGTGTTTTAATGGACAGCGAGAAGTGCGAAACCTCTTTCTCTGACTGCGCGATGATTCGGGCTCTCGTGCCAAGGGGCAGCCACATCATGTCTCCGGGTTGGGTTGCTTGGGCCCCGGCAACCCACAACATGCAAACGCATGTCATGATTGTTTTCATAAACTTCCTTTTGTTGCGAGCCCCGTTAGAAGTAGGACGCGGACGATAAATTTCGTTGCGTTCACATCTTAAACCAGGCATCAGATTTACCCGCAGTCAGTGTCGTTTTGCTTTCGCGTCCGCGACTTCTAACGGGGCGGGGCTATAAAAGCCACCTATGTTGTTGTGAGGAACTTATTACTGGCTACAGCATACCACACTTAGACTGATTTAGGAATGTCAACCGTATCTGCTTCTTAAAAAACGCCTTTACACTGTTAATTATCAACAACTTTTCCACTCATTGTCCTCATTTCAGTGCTACAATATGTTTGTGGAGCAAATTCCCTCAAACACACAAAAAAGTTCAAAAACCGCTCTGCTTGTAATGGTGTTCGGCATTATACTTGTGCTCGTAGCATTTTCAATCTGGTATTTCTTTTTATATAAGGGAGAGCAGATGAACCCGCAAGCTCCAAGCAACACTACTTCCGAAGAGCGTGCGCGTATACTAGCGGAGATGGACGCCGCTACAAAAAATACCCCGCCTCTGAGTGCAGAGGAACGTGCGCGTATACTAGCGGAGATGGACGCCGCTACAAAAAATACCCCGCCTCTGACCGCAGAGGAACGTGCAAGAATTATTAGCGAATTATCAAATCAATCTCAATAACATGAAATCCCAAATCAAATCATTCGCCTACGTACTCTTTGGAGCTCTCTGCATGCTCGCGGTGGCACAGGTGTTCGCGCAGTCCCCTCCGTGGACTCCGCCCGGTAACCCCCCAGAGTGCCTCTCGACAACACTTGGTTGTAACGCGCCGATTAATGTGGGAAGGACTTTACAAACAAAAGATGGGAGTCTTGCTATTACGAACGGTATGTTATCAGTCCCGATATTTCAATTGACCGGTAATGGTGCGGCAAGCGACAAAATATTGAGGTCTGATGGATCCGGTGTAGCCTCATGGGGGAATTTGATTGTTTCTGAAGGCCCGGAAGGACCTAACGAACCATTTTTTGATGCTTTTTCTGTTAACGGGAGTGTCGGGGGAAGTGCCCAGAAGAATATGGGATCAACAGCGATATGGTCAGCCTGTTTTCTAACTGGGTTTACCACTGACAACACTAGCAGTTCTCGTCCGGCCTGTAAGATAGTAAAGTCGTCTGCGTCTTCTTCTTGGATTCTCTATGCTGTTGCTGGCTCCAGTGATACCGTACATTGTTACGCAATGTGCATAAGATAAGAGCCGGGTTTCCAAGTTTATGGTGGATAAAAGTAAGAGAAGTCATAAAATTTTATTTCTGGGCGGGGTGCTGGTGGCTCTCGCGTTTGTGTTTTCGTCCGTTGTTTTTGCGCAAACCGACAAGTCTGGGCTTGGTAATGCATGGTCACAAAATATCGGCTGGGTAATGTTCGGAGCGCCCAATGGGGGCCCTTTTAAAGAAAAAAGTGACGGAAGTCTTTCAGGGTTTGGCTGGTCCGAGAACATAGGCTGGATTCAGTTTGGCGGTCTTACAGATTTCCCCTTCTTGCCTGGTACTGTTGCGGAAAATGCGGTGGTAAATGCTAACGGGACAATATCGGGATGGGCCCGAGCCTGTGCGGGGACAGCGCAAAATACTGACGCCCCGTCCTTGCCTTCGCCTATCGCCTGGTGGGAACTTGACGAAGTTTCGGGTACTTCGGCGGGGGATTCTTCCGGAAATGGTAACACGGGGACACTTTATAATAATACCTCTTGGGTTATTGGAAAAATCAATAACGGCTTAAGTACTGACACTGGAAATGTAAACAGTTGGATGCAGGTGCCCTCTATAGCCATTGGTTCAAGTTGGACTGCCGCTTGGTGGAGTTATTTTCCTCTGGCCACATTTACTGGTTCGTGGCGGACAATGTTTAGAGGGTCTCTTGATCATCAAGTGATTGTTGATTCAAGCGGCAATGTGGGAGTGTATGACAATCAATCCGGAACAGGTTTTCATTCGAGCGGTTACAACATCAACAGCTTAAGCAGTTTAAGCCCCGGTTGGCATCATATTACCGCTGTTGGCTCGGGGTCAAACACTACTTTTTATATAGACGGTAACATCGCCAATCCCCATATCTCCAATTATAAATCAATCAACAGCATAGATTCTGTTGGAAATTTTCAGGGCGGTTATCAGAATTGGGGTAAATTTGACGACGTCCGCATTTATAACCAGGTCTTAACTAATCAGGAAGTGAAAGCTCTCTATAATTCATATTTGCCGGTTAGTTCGCCGGGCAATTGTACGAGTATGACGAGTCGTACTGACGGATGGGGCGGGTGGATTAGCCTCAGAGGCACTACGGCTCTCGATAGTAGTTACGGATTATCAGTAAGCGGTAATCAAATTACGGGCTATGCGTGGGGCAGTGATGTGATCGGATGGCTTCAATTTAACATTGCACTCGGTGGCAACGGTTCGTGCGACACACCGTCTCTGAATGGGCCTTCAAGTGGAAAGCCTGGAGATACATTATCCTTTACGGCGGGAGCTATTGACCCCGACAATGACTCGGTGAAATATCAGTTTGATTGGGACTATTCCGCTGGCGCAACTGTAGACACAACAGTTCCAGCCTCTGGGTATGTCCCCTCGGGCAATTCTCAGACAGGTTCTAAACCTACCCCTTGGAATACACCGGGAACGTATACAATCGCGGCGCAGTGTCAGGATTCCGGCAATAGCGGTGGTAACCCTCCATCGGCATGGAAAACGAAAACAGTAACCATTGCACTACCACCTCCTGCTATTTCTTTAACCTACCCATGTGGTAGTGGCACTGGAAGTGCCACAGTGAGCTGGGGGGCTCTTGCCCCAGTTGGCTCGTATTCGGTTAACTCATATGATGTAACCGTGAAAAAACGAAGCGACGGTTCCACGGTTGCTTCACGTCCCGGTACCAACTCACCTCAAACTATTTCGTCTCTAAATACAAAGACAGATTACACAATGATTGTGCAAGCGAATTATTTACCAAACGGCACTGCAATAACTAGGCAAGACTTTACTATACAGGAATGTTCTACAAACCTGACGTGCAGTTTTGCGCCGCCGAATAATGCCAACCCGGGGCCGATTGTCGGTGTTCCCGTCGTGTTAACCGCGACCATCGGCGGTACGTATCAGCCACCGTTTAATATTACATGGACGGACAGTGAGGGTTTGAACTTTACACAAAATAGAGTGGATAACACCTCACCCTCTATCAGCCGCGTATATGGAACCGTTGGGCAGAAGAATGTTGATATTTTCGTTACGGATAATGCGGGCGCTCCAACGTCGTGTCATATGGGGTTGCCGCCTTCTCTTATTGAGGGGCCGATTCTGAAAGTGAAGCCGCATTTTGACGAGTATTAATAGGCGAGCTTGGCGCTTAGAGCTTAACGCTTTAAAACCAAGAACAGTTTTTTGAGTATTCTAAGCCCTAAGCATAAAGAGCCCCTAAGCTTCTGTGTTTTTTGCTATACTGTAATGGCGCTTGTTCGCGCGGGTTTTTATGTATATTGAGAAGAAACAATTAAGAGATTTTGTACTAGACTCCGGTCTTGTCTCCACTGCCGATTTTACAAAAGCGGAGAAGGAGGCCGAGCGAAGCGGGGCGTCGCTTGGCGAAGAGTTGGTAAAAGAAGGAAAAATCTCTGAAGATGACTTGCGACGAATGCAGGCGTACATCCTCGGCATCCCGTTCGTTGATTTGCGTAACCAGAAATTAGATTTTGATATTCTCTCTCTCATACCGGAGCCGATTGCCAGAGCCAATAATATTGTTGCTTTCCGCAAAACCGATAAAGGACTTGAGGTGGCGATGCTTGATACCAGTGACTTGGGCGCGATTGATTTTGTTAAGAAAAAGGTGGAGCTCAAAATTTTGCCACGCCTGACAAACAGCGAGTCCATCAAACACGTCCTTTTGCAATATCAAAAAAGCCTCAAAGCCGAGTTCGGCGATATCATCAAGAAAGAGGCGTCATCAGTGAAGACGATCAAGGAAAATGCTCACGATGTTTCTGAAAGCGATTTGAAAAAAATGGCGGACGATTTGCCTGTTGTTAGAATCGTAGACACACTACTCCGCCACGCGATTTTGCAGAATGCATCGGATATTCACATAGAGCAGACTGAGCATGAGGTTATCGTACGCTATCGTATTGACGGTATTTTACACGACACCATGGTGCTTCCCAATCACGTAGGGCCCTCGCTGGTCGCTCGTATTAAAGTACTTTCCAGCCTTCGCCTTGATGAGAAACGGCTTCCACAAGACGGTCGTTTCAAAGTGGAGACCGAAAGCGACAAGGTATCATTTCGTGTTTCTATCCTGCCAACGTACTTTGGAGAAAAGATCGTTATGCGACTTTTAAAGGAAAATTCCCACGGGTTTACGTTAGAGGGTCTAGGTTTTCACGGTAAGGCTTTGGAGGATATCCATTCTGCGCTACGACATACGACGGGGATGATCCTATCATCGGGCCCCACAGGGTCTGGGAAAACCACGACGCTCTACACAGTGTTGGATATTTTAAATACCCCCAACGTCAATATTTCTACCATTGAGGACCCTGTGGAATATCAGATGCAGCGGATTAATCAATCGCAAGTGAAACCAGAAATCGGGTTTACGTTTGCTTCGGGGCTTCGTTCTTTGGTGCGTCAGGATCCTGATATCATTATGGTGGGCGAGATACGCGACAACGAGACTGCCTCACTGGCTATCAACGCGTCGCTCACGGGGCACTTGGTGCTCTCCACTCTTCACACCAATAGCGCCGCCGGTGCCATTCCACGTCTTTTAGACATGAAAGTGGAGCCGTTCCTCCTCGTTTCCACGCTCAACGTGGTGATTGGCCAGCGTCTGGTCCGACGACTCTCCGCCCAAAAGGAGCAATATTTTATGTCTAAAGCTGAACTTGAAACTCTCAGAAAATCGGCTGATTTGGATCGTGTCATGAATTTTCTCAAAGTTGAGAAGGTATTAGACGGGAATATTCCTTGGGAAAAGGTCCCATTTCACCGACCTTTGAAGTCGGATAAAGATGATGGATACAGCGGGCGGTTGGTGATTCATGAAGTGCTTCACGTGACGCCGACGATTAAAAATTTGATAATCAAAGGCGCGTCATCTGATGAGCTTGAGGATCAAGCAAAGAAGGAAGGGATGATGACCATGATTGAAGACGGGATTTTCAAGGTTGTACAGGGAATTACCACACTTGAGGAAGTTTTACGCGTGATTAGCGACTAACATGCCCATATTTAAATTCAAAGCAGAGAAAACTTCAGGAGAGCAGTATGAAGCGGAACGCACTGCCACTGACAAGTTCGTTTTGTACCAGGAAATAAAACGCGAAGGAGACACGGTACTGTATGCCGAAGAGGTGAAAGCAAAAAAAGGATTTCAGATTCCGGGTCTTGGGCGGTTATTCTCTCGGGTGGGCATGAAAGAGAAAATAATGTTCGCTCATAACCTCGGTGCCATGCTTGAAGCCGGGTTAGCGCTCTCAAGGGCCCTCTCGGTTATTGAGAGGCAGACGGAAAAGAAAGGTTTCAAGGAGGTTGTACAAAAGATTTCCGCAGGGATTAATCGTGGCATAACATTGAGCGAAGCCATAAAGGATTTCCCGGCAGTATTTCCCCCACTCTTTGTCTCTATGGTGAAAGCCGGAGAAGAAAGTGGCAGTCTTCCTAAAACGCTTAAATCAATTTCTACGCAAATGATGAACACCTATCTTCTGCAGAAAAAAATCCGCGGAGCAATGATTTACCCGGCTATTATTATCTGCGTTATCATTGGAATCAGTATCTTGATGCTCACCTATGTGGTGCCAACCATGACCTCGGTCTTTTCGAGTTTGAATGTTGAACTGCCGTGGAATACAAAGCTGATTATTTATGCAAGCTCGGCGGTTACCAATCACACCATACTCGTTGTCACCCTTCTGGTCGGCGCCGCGGTGCTTCTATATTTCTCGTGGCAAACACCGCGTGGCAAGCGTTTTATTGACGCAGTCATCCTGCGTTTGCCGGTCATTAAGGGGATTGCACAGGAAGCAAACTCGGCACGGACCGGTCGCACTCTTTCGTCGCTTCTCTCAAGCGGTGTAGAGGTTCTGCAGGCGCTTGAGATTACCGCTGACGTGGTTCAGAACTCGTATTTCAAAGAAGTCTTGCTGGGGGCGATAGAGCGAGTAAAAAAAGGGGAGTCTTTGTCAATGGTTTTTTCTGAACACACGAAATTCTATCCTGCATTTGTCGGCGAGATGGTAAGTATCGGAGAAGAAACTGGGAAATTGGCAGAAATGCTCGGAAATGTTGCCGACTATTATGAGGAAGAAGTTTCTCAAAAGACCAAAGATCTTTCGGTGATTATAGAGCCCGTACTGATGATTGTGATTGGGTGCGCAGTCGGGTTCTTTGCACTCTCCATGCTTGCTCCTATGTACTCTTTAGTGAACGTAATTTAATCCATAGAGTTAGAAAGTTCATAATGAACTTGATAAACTTTAAAAACTCCCGAGGGTTTACATTTGTCGAAGTGCTGGTTTCTATTTCGATTTTTCTTATCGTGTGCCTCACCATTTACGGAGTGTTTGTGAGTATCTTGTCTCTGGTTTCCGCAAGTCGGCTTAAATCAGTCGCCGCGGCGCTCGCGAACGAGCAGATTGAAATCGCCCGCAACTTGCCGTACGCGAATGTTGGAACGCTCACTGGCATTCCGCACGGGCTACTCTCTCCGAGCCAAACGCTTGTCAGGGGCGGTGCGGAATTCATAGTGACGACTATCGTACGCAACATAGACGATTCTTTTGATGGCACTATCGGTGGTGCTCCCAACGATCTCGTTCCGGCGGATTACAAACTGGTTGATGTCACTATTGAGTGCTCAAACTGCAAGAATTTCGTTCCGTTCTCACTCTCAACGTTTGTCGCTCCCAAGAATCTGGAATTTTCTTCCGCAAATAACGGCGCGTTGTTCGTGAAAGTATTTGATGCCAACGGTCAGCCGATAACGGGCGCGTTGGTTCACCTTGAAAACAACACGGAGACGCCGGCAATCATCATTGACGATGTGACAGGGATCGATGGGACGCTCCAGCTCGTTGATGTCCCTCCGGGGACGGAAGTGTATGAAGTATCCGCGACCAAGTCTGGCTATACTACCGACCAAACCCGAGACCCTGGCGTTTCCGGAAATCCGAACCCGACGATTCCACACAGCACGGTTGCTGCGGAGCAGGTGACGGCGCTTTCACTTTTTATAGACAGGTTCTCCAGTTTTTCATTTTCAAGCGTGACTGACCAGTGCACACTGGTTCCCGATATGGATTTTACACTAAGCGGGACGAGGCTTATCGGTACGGACCCGGATGTGCTCAAGTACAGTCAAAATCTCGAGACGAGCGTTGGAGGTTTGCTTTCGCTTTCTAATATAGAGTGGGATACCTACTCTCTTTCGTTTATTGATGCCAATTATGATGTTATCGGGACGAATCCTCTGTTTCCGCTCGCGATAGCGCCGACTGCAACTCAGAATGTTCAGCTTATCGTCGCGCCGAAAGCACCCCGGACCCTTATTGTGATCGTCAAAGATACAACGACAGGCTTGCCAGTTTCCGGCGCCTCGGTATCTCTCGGAAACGGCGCCGCGAGCACGACGCTTGTCACGGGGCTTGGTTCCATTGCGCAGACCGACTGGTCGGGAGGAGATGGCGAAGCGACTTCAACCGACACGACGAGGTTCTGGAATTCGGATGGAAACATAGATACCAACAATCCATCAGGTGTTCTTTCTCTTATTTCAAATGCTGGAGAGTACGTGTCTTCGGGAGAATTGGTTTCCTCTGCGTTTGACACCGGTTCGGCGAGTAATTTCCACACGTTCTCATGGCAACCTCAATCACAGCTGCCGGACGTAGGTGACGATAGCGTTAAATTCCAAGCCGCGACAAGCGACGATGGTGGAGTCTGGGACTATAGCGGTCCTGATGGAACGAGCGCGACTTACTACACGCTTGCCGATTCAAATATTAATCTAGCACAGAACGGGAAACGGTATTTTAGGTACAAGCTCTTTCTCTCAACCGCCACTACGACGCAGACACCTACCGTCTCCGATATTGCATTCACATTCACCTCTGCGTGCGTACCACCGGGACAGGTCGCGTTTACAAACCTCTCGAGTGGTAACAGAGGTCTTTCCGTGGAGAAATCCGGATATCAGACTGCTGAAACGTCAGTGTCGGTCGCGAATGACTGGCAGAACATAGATATTCTATTGTCTCCTCTATAATAATGCGCAATATATTTTCAAAACGAGGGAGGAATAATGGATTTTCAATTATTGAACTTGTCATTGTCGTGGGAATTCTCGGTCTCATCGTAGTTACGTTCAGCTCGTTTCAAACAGATGTCCTCTCTTTCAGCCGTATCTTTGATAAAGGGCTTTCGGCATCATATGGGGCTACGCGAGTGATTAAAGATATGACCGCGACAATTCGGATAGCTACCCCCTCGTCTCTCGGCGCATATCCGCTTGCCAGTGTCTCTTCTACATCGCTCACGTTCTATGCCGACACTGATGACGATGGACTTGCAGAGCGCGTGCGATATTTTGTTGCATCAAGCACCCTGCGCAAGGGAGTTATCAAGCCGTCCGGCTCGCCTCTATCCTACAATCCGGCGAATGAAAAGATATCGTATCTCATAGACAATGTGCTGATCGCGACGAGTACCCTACTGTTCTCGTACTATGATAAGAATTATACCGGTGCCTCCGATCCGCTCCCGACGCCTGTCCCCGTTGCGGATGTCCGTTTGATAAAAGTCACTGTTGTTATTGATGATAATCCTACTCTCCCGCCCGCACCAGTAACTGTAACGACCCAAATTATGCTGCGCAACCTCAAGGACAATCTATGAGCACTTTTGCACACACAAAACAGAAGGGATTTATACAACCCGCAGAATGCCTATCGGCTTGTCGCGGGGATAAACGTGGATTTCGGGAAAGGGGTCGGGGAAACGGGAGTTTCCACGCTTGCCCGCCTAAATTTTCGGAGAAAAATTTGCGGGGTGAAGAGGAGAGCAGTTCCCCATACGCAACAACAGAGAACGTTGAGAACCAAGAGGTTCTCAAAATGAATCCTCCTCACCTCTCGGAACGAGGGGGCTTCATGCTTATTGGTTTGTTGGTGTTCGCGTCCATTGCAATTGTTATTATCACTGCGTTCGTTGCGCTTGCCAGTTCCACTCTCCTCCTCGCACGCTATGTCGCCGAGCGGGAACTTGCCATCCAAATCGCCGAAGCAGGTGTTGACTATTACCGGTGGCACTTGGCACACAACCCATCTGATTACGAGGATGGTACTGGCGTGTCTGGTCCCTATACCCACGAGTTTTACAATAAAACGGGAGAGCATATTGGAGATTTTATACTTACTATCACCCCGCCTTCTACTGGGTCAACTATTGTCACAGTTGAATCGGAAGGGCGTATCGCGACAACGAGTATTGGTTCTGGGATTTCTCGCACGGTGCGTACACGTCTCGCGATACCTTCATTCGCGAAATACGCCGTGGTGGCGAACGACGTGATGCGCTTCGGCGAAGGAACGGAGATATTCGGTCCAGTTCATTCTAACAACGGTGTCAGGTTTGATGGTCTCGCACACAATCTCGTTTCAAGTTCCCGGACAAGCTATGATGATCCGGACCACAGCGGAGGCAACGAGTTTGGAGTCCACACACATGCAAGCCCGACTGACCCACTTCCCCCGAGCACACCTCCCATACGCGCAGGTGTGTTTGAAGCTGGACGAGTATTTCCTGTCCCAGCGGTTGATTTTGCAGGCATCACCTCAGATCTTGCCAATATGAAAGACGATGCGCAGATAGCCGGGCGATACTTTGCGCCGTCGGGGGATGATGGATACCACCTAGTGTTTGCAGTAAACGATACATTCAGTGTGTACCGCGTCAATAATCTACGGAACCCTCCAGGAGGATGTTCTTCTAGTGGTCAGAGTGGGTGGGGGACGTGGAGTATTGCAAACGGTGGAGAGACATTTCTCGGCGCATATCCGATTCCTGCAAACGGGGTCATCTTCGTTGAAGACAATATATGGGTCAATGGGCAAATTAATACGGCTCGTATAACAGTTGCGTCCGGAAAATTCCCCGATAATCCATCAACGCGCACTTCCATAACAGTCAACACTGACCTTCTCTATACAAACTATGACGGGACGGACGCCATTGGACTTATCGCCCAGCAGGATGTAAACGTAGGTCTCTACAGTGAGGACAATCTGCGGATAGACGCTGCTCTGATCGCGCAGAACGGGAGAGTGGGGCGTTACTACTATGAAAATGATTGCGGTTTAAATCATGTTCGCGACGAAATCACGCTGTACGGGATGATAGGCACGAGCAAGCGCTACGGATTCGCGTACACAGATGGCACTGGTTATCAGGATAGGTTCATCACCTACGACAGCAATCTTTTGTACGGTCCGCCGCCGTCGTTCCCACTGACGTCAGACCAGTACCAGACGATTTCTTGGGAGGAGCTATAATTCATGACACGAACACATGAATGCGTGCGAATTATACGAATGATACAATAACCATATGAAGAAGAAAATCATCGTTGGCAATTGGAAGATGAGCCCCGCGACCCCTGAGGAGGCTAAAAGTATTTTCTTAAAAATAAAACGTAGTGCGTCTCGCGTCCGGGGCGTTTCGGTAGTAATTTGCCCATCTGATGTGCATCTCATGGCACTTGCAAAATTATCTAGCAAAGGAAACGTACGGGTTGGGGTGCAAAATGTGTTTTGGGAAGATAAGGGCTCTTTTACGGGGCAAATTTCTCCTGCGCAGGCATGGAATGCCGGAGCGCGGTACGCACTCGTGGGGCATTCCGAGAAACGAAAACTCGGAGAGACGAGTGCAGACGCCGCCAAAAAGCTTTTTGCAGTGATACGCGACGGGATGACCGGGATTATTTGCGTTGGTGAAGATACACGCGATAAAGATGGGAATTTTTTTGCGTTGCTTAAAGATCAACTTCTTGCATCACTAGCGCATATTTCGCGACACATGCTCCTTCATTCAACGATCGTGGCCTATGAACCAGTATGGGAAATCGGGCGCTCTGATTTGCAGGCAATGAAGTCCCGCGATGTACACGAGACAGCAATTTTCATCCGCAAAGTCATCAACGATGCCTTCGGCCCCGATATCGCGCGCGCGCTCCCGATTCTTTATGGCGGGTCGGTCAGTCCAGAGAACGCGCATTCAATTGTCTATGAAGGAGGAGTAGATGGTCTCTTGGTCGGGCGGCAAAGTCTTGAGCCGCAAGCGTTTTCAGTAATTATCAAAAGCATGCACCCAAGACATGCGCGCAAGTGAGCTACGTTCAATAGATGAAGCGCAGCTCTCGGACGGTACCCGAGTTCTCCTAAGGCTTGATTTAAATATTCCTTGTCGTAATGGTGTTGTGCAAAACGACTACCGCATCAAGCGAGTTTTTCCTACCTTGCGGAAACTTGCGAAGTCTCGGTGTCGGACAACCATCCTAAGTCACTTAGGCGCCGACGTCGGTGAAACACTACGGCCTGTTTTTGAATACCTTAAAAAATCTTTCTCTATTTCCTTTGCCCCCGATCTAGCATCGGGAGAACAACAAGCCGCCTTAATTTCTGATGGTAATTTTCTGTTGATTGAAAATATACGACGTGAATCGGGAGAGATGGAAAATGACGAAACCTTTGCTAAGCGGCTTTCCACTTTGGGGCATCTGTACATAAACGATGCATTTGCGGTATCTCACCGCGCTCATGCGTCGGTCGTGGGGGTGAGTAAATTCCTCCCTTCATTCGCAGGCTTTCTCGTTTTGGATGAGGTACGGGAGCTTTCAATTTCGTTTGATCCGCCCCGCCCCGCCCTTTTTATTTTAGGAGGTGCGAAATTTGAGACCAAACTCCCGCTTCTTTTAAAATTCCTTGATCGGTATGACCGCGCCTTTGTGGGTGGGGCGCTTGCGAACGATATTTTTAAAGCTCGAGGAGTTGTGATCGGCTCATCCTTAGTGAGTACCCATGCATTGAACTTGAAGGTCATTAGTGAGCGAACTAATTTACGTACGCCACTTGATTTTGTGGTACAGCGTGGAGAAAGACACTTTATAGCCGAAGCTCTCGGAGTGTCCGAGGGTGATCGGATTGTTGATTCGGGTCCGAAAACGGGTGAATTTTTGCACGAGCTCGTGAACCAATCAAAATTTGTGCTCTGGAACGGACCCTTAGGCGAATACCAGAAAGGATTTGCCGCGCATACCGAAGAGCTTGCAAAAATTATTGCCGATGGCGCCGCACATTCTATTGTGGGAGGGGGAGACACCATTACCGCTATTGAAAAGCTGGGCCTTTTTGATAGGTTTGGATTTGTTTCTACCGGTGGTGGAGCAATGCTTGAGTTTTTGGCCAATGAAACTCTCGTTGGGCTTGAGGTGTTAAAGAAGAGTTAGAGGGCAGAGCTGATTTTTTCTGCGTTGGCAGGAAAATCGTTTTTGTTTCCTTTAACGTTGTCGTTCGGAAATATCCAAATGTGCGCGTGGGGGACTTCATCCCCGATGATTTTTGAAAGTATCCAGTCAGTTTCAAAGGATTTCTGTTGGGCCTTTGCAATTTTTCGTACTACTTCAAAATATTCGCCGACATTCGGAACGTCCCACACCCAGCGGACGTGGTTTTTTGGTATTACTTGTGTGTGTCCAGGTGATTGGGGATGAATATCTAGAAACGCAAAAAAATCCTTATCCTCATACACTTTATGGCTCGGGATTTCTCCGCTTACAATTTTGCAAAATATGCAATTTACCCCGTCAGAAATCTTATTTGTCATTGTGTAATATAATACGATTTTAAAGTGATAAGAAAATCTCCATAGACCAGCGTGTTTTTGGGGGAAGATTTCGTCTGGGGTCTTTCATGCATCTAGTATAGCAAATTACTATCCCTGTCCGTGATACAATTTTCTCTATGAGGTATGCACTGAAGGAACGTTCTGACGACACGCTCCGTGCTGGGCTTGTGGAATACCCTGAATTATTACAGCACTTGCTGTACTCTCGGGGTATTACAGATCAAGCCTCTGCGCAGGCTTTTATAAATCCACAGTACGAAGCGCATAGCCGCGACCCATTTTTAATGAAGGGAATGGAAAAAGCGGTTGAAAAGACCCTATCTCTAATTCGTACGAATGGTAGAATAGCTATTTTTAGCGATTACGATGCCGATGGAGTGCCGGGTGCAGTCATCATGCACGATTTTCTGAAGAAAGTCGGCCACGATAATTTTGAAATCTATATTCCACACCGTCACGACGAGGGCTTCGGTCTAAACAAAGAAGCCATTGAGGAATTAGCTGGGCGTGGTGCCAAGCTTTTAATAACCATTGACTGTGGAATCGCGGATGCGCACGAAGTAGCGCATGCTAATTCTTTAGGCATAGATGTGATTATCACTGACCATCATCTTCCTTCTTCACCTGATGCAATCCCAAAAGCCTACGCAGTGCTTAATCCAAAACAAGCCGACTGCGCGTACCCTTTCAAAGAACTCTGTGGTACGGGGGTTGCATTCAAACTTATTCAGGGACTTTTGGCTCGCGCCTCTACCCTAAACCCTCTGCCCTTTCCCCTCCCTCCAGTCGGTTGGGAGAAGTGGCTTTTGGATATGGTGGGGCTCGCGACCT
>MHRQ01000017.1:16837-17728 GCA_001821015.1 Candidatus Taylorbacteria bacterium RIFCSPHIGHO2_02_FULL_46_13 | reverse complement strand
CTGACATGGTGTCGCTTAAAGATGAAAATAGAGTGTTCGCGCATTTTGGTTTGAAAGTTTTGCGCAAGTCGCCGCGTCCGGGCTTGCAAAAACTTTTGCGTAAAGCGGGAGTGAATCAATACATGCTTACTGAAGATGATGTTGTATTTTCTGTGACCCCAAAAATCAATGCCGCTTCGCGGCTCGGTTCTGCGGACGTGGCCTTTCGTCTTTTGTCTACCACTGACGAGAGTGTCGCTGATCTAGCGGTGACTGAATTGATGCAACTGAATAATGAACGTAAAGGAATCGTTGGCGGTTTAGTGAAAGAAGTTAAGAAAATCATTGCCGAGCGTTATAAGGAAGCCCCTTCTATTATTGTAGCGGGCAATCCAAACTGGCGGCCGGCACTTCTGGGTCTTGTGGCAAATTCGCTCGCACGAGAACACTCCTGCCCGGTGTTTTTGTGGGGGCGTGATGGTGAGGACGAAATAAAAGGCTCATGTCGCTCGGACGGCGCGACGAGTGTGATGGATCTGATGCGTACTGCTAGAGAGGCTTTCCTAGAATATGGAGGACACGCGTTTTCTGGAGGTTTTTCTGTTTCCAATGAAGCAGTACACACACTTGAATCGGCACTGCAAAATGCGTACGAGAAAGTGCATACCGAAAAGACACAAGAACAAGCGGCACGTTCCGCTGATGCCCTACTTTTGCCCGATGAAGTAACGCAAGATACATATCGTGTGATCGCACAGCTTTCTCCCTTTGGACATGAAAATCAGAAACCGCTTTTTCTGATGGACAATGTGATGGTATCGTCCGCACGTTTGTTTGGCAAAGAAAAAAACCATGAAGAGTTGCTCTTATCATGTGCCGATGGCCGCACCGTTAAAGCGATCCGTTTCTTTT
>MHRQ01000017.1:0-16816 GCA_001821015.1 Candidatus Taylorbacteria bacterium RIFCSPHIGHO2_02_FULL_46_13 | reverse complement strand
ATTTAATTAACTCATGAGTGCAGATTTTGTTGTTTTTACCGACGGCGCATCCAAAGGGAATCCGGGTCCTGGGGGGTGGGGCGTAGTAATAGCTTTTAGCTTAGGACTTAGTGCTGAGGGCTTGGATGAAAAAGTCATTGAGATAGGTGGAAAAGCAGATCATACAACAAACAATCGTATGGAATTGACCGCAGCAATAAAAGCACTTGAAAAAGTAAATCAACTCTCTGAAAGCTCTAAGCCCCAAGCTCTAAGCCCCAAGCTTATTCTCTACTCTGATTCCTCCTATCTTATAAACGGCATCACCAAGTGGGTGCATGGCTGGAAGAAGAATGGCTGGCGAACAGCAACAAAAAAAGATGTAGAGAATCAAGATTTGTGGGAAAAGCTTGCAGAGCTTACCACAGGATTCTTAATTGAATGGAAACGCGTTGCGGGGCATGCTGATACGCCAGGAAACGCACGAGCCGATGAAATCGCGTCTGCATTTGCAGAAGGAGCAGCCCCGAAACTTTTTTTAGGTTCACGTTCTGACTATAAAATTAATGTAAATGAAATTGGAACGGGAAAAAATTCTCAAAAATCAGGCTCGCGAAATCGTGGTGTGGCCTATTCCTACGTTTCTATGGTAAACAAAGAAATTCTTACGCACAAAACATGGAAAGAGTGCGAAGCTCGTGTAAAAGGAAAAAGGGGAGCGCGATACAAAAAATCTTTTTCGCAGGAGGATGAGCGATGTATTATAGAAGATTTCTCTAAATAAAAATAAAACGGGGGATTACGTCCCCCGTTCATTACATTACCGACAAGAGTTGGTCGCGTTCTTTCATGAGTCGTTCCTTATACCGTTCGAGTCTTTGGTACCGAACAGTACAGTTGCTTTTTGCCCGATCAAAGCACTGCCATAGACACTGGTCTACTAGGCCCAACCTTATAGTCAGTGCCAGAAGCCTTTTGGCGTGTCTCACATCGCTCTTTGCTTTCAAAATTATAGAAGCAAAAATAGCAGAAAACGCAAGAAACAAGATAAGTACGATAATAGTTTGCATAGTTCATCACCTCCAATAAAAGACTAACATACAAAGTTATGCCAGACAAATAAATTCCAATTATAGTTTGAGCTCTTACAAAACAAAAAAGACGGACTCGCTGG
Source organism: Candidatus Taylorbacteria bacterium RIFCSPHIGHO2_02_FULL_46_13 (assembly GCA_001821015.1). Classification (GTDB taxonomy): domain Bacteria; phylum Patescibacteriota; class Minisyncoccia; order Phycocordibacterales; family DSPV01; genus 2-02-FULL-46-13. The sequence continues at coordinate 15,663 of MHRQ01000017.1, read as the reverse complement.
TCCGTCTTTTGTGATTACTTGCCCTTACACGCTACTTCTTCCACCACGTATTCCTTCCACCTAGTTCTCCAAGTAGAGGGAAAATACAAAAATAGCAGCTCTTCCGCACCAAGTTCAAGTCTCCAGAGTTTTTTGTATTCTTCAACCTCAAACGGGTTAGTGTAGTAACTGTGGTCTGTAAGCCACTTGCGTCTGTTTGCGGTCGCTTTCGCTAAGTTGTCCAGGAATTCCTCATGCAGATGTTCACGCGCCTCTCTTCGTCTCCTCTGATCTCCCAGAAACCCAGCGATTATAGCAATCATACATACTCCAAAGAACAAATTTAAGTTTGTCATCATATATTGCCTCCGAAAAGATGTTAGCATACACGTTTATGCGAGACAAATGGTTTGAAATGATAGTCGGGGCCTTCGCGGTTGGAGTTTTAGTTAGCTCGTATCTTCCGTTGAGCTTTGGTGTTGCTTTGTTTTTTCTGTCGGTTGCACTAGGGCTGCTCTTATTGGGCGTTCTATCATCATTACGCAATAAGATTCTTTTCCTCGTCGTTCCTCTTTGTCTTACCGCTTTCGTTGGTGGAGTCGCTCGCTACCAACTGACCAGTCAACCGAGTCCTATACTTGGTCAATATGCAGATAAGCAGGTAATTGTGGAAGGAGTTATTGCTTCAGAACCAGATGCACGAGGCACGGGGACTTTTTTGACAGTAAAACTTAATTCTCTTTCAGACAGCAACAAGAAAATTCCACTTTCTGATACGGTGCGTGTTTCAGCCGATCCCTATCCAGAGTTTAATTATGGCGACCGTGTTCGTGTCTCGGGGAAATTGCAAATGCCAGAAAATTTTGAAACTGATACTGGTCGTATTTTTGATTATCAATCGTATCTTGCGAAGGACGGTATTTATTATGAGATTTATCTCCCGAAAATCACTCTGCTTGAAAGTGGCTCTGGGAATCCAGTTGTTTCTTACCTACTTACTTTCAAAAGCGCGTTTCTTTCTGCCGCAAATCAAGTGATCCCAGAACCTGAAAGTGGTTTGCTCGCGGGACTTCTTTTGGGGGAGAAACATTCTCTTGCGGAGGATTTAAACGAAGCGTTCCGCAGATCGGGGCTTGTGCACATTGTGGTGCTCTCCGGCTATAACCTCACCATCGTTGCCTACGCGATTATGCGATTTTTCGGTTGGTTTTCGCGCTTTCTTCCCCTGTTTGCACCGCCTCTTGCCGGCGCGCTTGGCATTATGACATTCACTATTATGGCTGGCGCGTCAGCTACCGCAGTACGCGCGGCCATAATGGCGCTTCTTGTTATTTTTGCAAAAGTCTTGGGCCGGAATTACGACATCAAACGCGCCCTGTTTTTAGCTGGATTTGTGATGGTGTCACATAATCCAAGAATTTTGGCGTTTGACCCGTCGTTTCAGCTTTCGTTTCTCGCGACGGTCGGGCTCGTTTATCTCTCTCCGTTTTTTGAAAAGTGGTTTCGTCGTCTGCCGCAGTGGTTTGGCATGCGTGAAATTGTCGCGGCGACGTTTGCGACGCAGATTTTCGTGCTCGCCCGCTTGGTTGATTTATCGGGGGTGGTATCCATCGTCGGCGTATTCGCTAACATTATCGTACTTCCGTTTATCCCGATGACCATGCTGTTCGGCGCGCTTGCCGGATTCGCCGCTTTCCTGCATCCCCTTATTGCCGCGCCGTTTGCGTACGCGGCGTATGCGCTTCTGCACTATCAAATTTCCGTTGCAAGTTTCCTTGGCAACCTGCCACTCGCTACGGTTTCAGTTCCCGCGATGCCGCTGTGGGCTCTAGGCGCAAGTTATCTTGTGCTCGCTCTCATTATGTACCGGCTCTATCACAAAAATGGGCCAAAATTTTCTCAACCAACATTAAAACAGCCTGGTTCTTGACGTGCAGGCTTCCTGTGCTAATCTAAAACCAGATGTAAACTTCAACGAAAGGAATTATTGTGAGAATACCGGAATATTGGACCTTTGCCAAAGTAGCTCATCGTGCCGCTCATCTCTTAGCAGAGGGGTGGCAAGTTAAGAAGAGGGTGGGAGATGGAGAAATATCTTTCAAACCTCCTGGTGGTAAGCGCTTCTGTTTCTGTGCGATTGAAGCTCTCGGGCGTCATTTCATTGGGCCGACGATTCGGCCAGGCGACTACCCTGAAGCCGCACGCGATATGGGTATCAACGCACGCCTCAGGCTAGATGTTATGACCGCGAACGACTCACCAGTAAATTTTTGTCTAGGAGATGACCTAGTTGACTATTCAGAGAATCGCACCCTTCTTCTCGTCAGCCTCGGCCTTCCGCTTGACCGTGGTTGGCAGAATTGTGTGTCAGACAAGTTCAAGCAGCGCGTGCAGAAAGTTCTTTCCAGCCGGCAGCCGAAAAAATAAGTTCGGTATTTTTCAAAAGCATCCGCCTGCGGCGGATGCTTTTCTCTATATGGGGAAATTTGTAAAGTGGAACCCGAGATTTCACCCTCCACAATAAGAATGCTATAGCATTCTTATTGTGGAGGGTCTCTTTGTAGCCGAGAATTATTACTACGCGTCAGAGAAATTCTTTTCTATGACTTCCCAGTTTAAATTCTCAAAAAAATTCTCTGTATACTTCTTCTTCCCACTGGGCTGATAGTCGGCAACATAGGAGTGCTCCCACATATCAAGCGCGAGAACAACGGCGCACATGCTTAATTGTCCCAAGTGCTGTTCATCCACCCATGCCGTCAGAAGTCTCTCTGTCTGCTTATCATAGTAGAGCATTGCCCAGCCGATGCCGCGTGTAAGTGCAATAGATTTAAAGCGTGCGAGCCATCCGTCAAATGAACCCCACTCTTGGGCAAGCATTTCGCCGAGTTTACTCTTCGGCGAAAGTGCTTTTGCTCCGCCCTCAAAACTTTTAAAGTAATATTCGTGGTTTCGCATACCGTTGAATTCAAACGAAAAGCGGCGATGGATTTCTCCGAGCTCGTACGCGTATTTTTCAGCGTCTTTCGCAAGTTCGTCTATATGTTCCAAAATTAAATTTGCGTGTTTGACGTAGCCTGCGTAGAGTTTCAAATGTTCCTCAATCGTTTTTGCGGAGATACCTTTGAGTGCTGGAATAGTGAATTTTGTTTCTTCAAATTTTTTCATAGTAGTAATTAAGTTACTTTATGATTATTATAGCATTTTGTATTAATTCTTATACCGTTTAGCGTCTTTTATGCAGAAATGGAAAACAAAAGTAGGGTGGATTCTACTGGCGGGTCTTGCGCTCGGCGTTGCTCTCCTTTGGTATGTGCTGTTGCACGAGGATAGACAAGGATTGCTTCGTGTAACCGCCCTTGATATCGGACAGGGTGATGCGATTTTTATTGAAGCGCCCAACGGCTACCAGATTCTTCTTGATGCCGGCCCCGGCCCCGTCGTGCTTCGGCGTCTTGGCGAGTTCATGCCATTTTACGATCGTTCCATTGATTTACTTATTGTCAGCAACCCCGACAAAGACCACATCGCCGGATTTATAGACGTGCTCAATCGCTACAAGGTTTCCCGGGAGATTGAGCCCGGGACTCTCAATGCTTCGGCAGTGTACGCAACATTGCAAGATTCTCTCAAGCGCAAAAATGTTCCGCAGGTGCTCGCGCGTACAGGGGATCGCGTGGTGTTGGACGAGAAGCACGGCGTGGTGCTTGATATTTTATTTCCAGACCGAGATGTACCAACACTTGCAACTAACGATGGTTCTATAATTGCTAAACTTTCCTACGGTGGCACCTGTTTTATGCTCATGGGGGATTCAACGCAAGGTGTGGAGGAATATCTTGTACACCTCTTTGGCCCGGCGCTACACTGTCAGGTGCTTAAAGTCGGTCACCACGGTTCGCGCTCCGCAACCTCTGCCGTTTTTGTTAAAGATATGGCTCCCGAGTATGCCGTCATTTCAGACGGAAAAAATAATACCTATGGCCACCCGCACCAAGAAACATTGGACACGTTGAATAATTTTGGCGTGAAGGTTTTGCGTACCGATTTGCTCGGTTCGGTGACGTTTGTAAGCGATGGAAAGACCGTGCGGCCAAAATAAAAGGAGACCTGGTGGTCTCCTTGCGCTTTAGAGCTCTTGGACAGCTTCAATGCTGATGTTGGTCAACTCTGTTTGGTTCTCATTGAACTTGAAGATGAAGCGTCGTTTTCCACCCCACAGTATGGTGGGGAAGAGATACACCATTTCCGGGCGCATCTTGTGATAGGGGATTTCATTTACCAGAAACCATACGGGCTTGCTCACGGTTATCGTTTGCTTAGGATGACCTTCGTATCGGCGACACAGGTAGATGTGAAGATGTCTGAACAATGTTCCATGCGCAGAAATAAGCCTTGCCTGGGCCACTTTCAGAAGGTCCTGCTCGTGGTTTACTATGCCGGCGTTCGCCGGGAACCACCGAACGGCAAGTATCCGCAGAGTCTTTTCCTCCGGCAGAGTAGCGTACTCATTGTCATTGTAGAAGTTGTAGCCACTCCAGCGCGGATCCAAGTCGCGACTTTCTTTGAAGCGTTTTTGAACGAGGGCGACTTCATGGAGTGTTTTTCGGATTCTGACTAGGAAAACCAGTACTTCGGTATTTGGTATGTTCATATGATCTTGCTGGACTCTACTCCGAGAGACCATTTTTGGCAAGAAAAAAACGGTGCTACCGTTTTTTTCTTATCCTGTACCTTACCTCTCTACCTTTCTAAATCAGCCCCGCTTTTTTGAGTGTCGCGTATACGCCATTTTTCTGGATCGTTTTGAGACCTCTGGTTGAGATTTTGAGCACGACAAACTTTTTCAGTTCAGGTACGTAAATTCTTTTCTTCTGCAAATTCGGATATTTGCGGACCATGCCGGTCGGATTGAATTGCGTCGCACGCGTGCGGTTTGAATACCCGCCTCCAACGCGTGAACCTTTATGTGAAATGGGACAAGTTGATGCCATCGTGGTTGAATGAATGACCATAGTATCATACAATCCTCTTTATGCAATCCCGTCGTTAGAGATCGCATGGTTATGTCCTTGAGTATCTTATCAAAACAACCGCTTCGTAATTATTCATGAGTAGGTTTAGCAGAACACCGGGAACGCGCTTACAAAAACACCAATGAAACGGCGCTATTTATCAATTTTAATCAGGACAATAGGAGTGTCCACAGGAATACTGTGGCGCGCCACCTATCTCTAACGGGATGCAACCCCTTGATATCATATTTTCTATCGCAGTGCTCATCATGTCCGTGGTTGTCCACGAGGTTTCTCATGGCTACGCGGCATCACTGCTCGGAGATCAGACGGCACGTTACCAAGGACGTCTGACACTTAATCCTTTGAAGCACTTAGATCCGGTCGGTTCTATTTTAGTACCGATTCTTACCTCATTTGGGGGTTTTGTTTTTGGGTGGGCAAAACCCGTACCCTTCAATCCGTACAATCTACGAAATCAGCGTTGGGGTGAGCTTATTGTTGCTGCCGCGGGGCCACTTTCTAACCTCACCATTGCTTTGGTGTTTGGCCTGCTTATCCGACTTACTAGTGTAAATAATTTTTTACCAGATTCATTCGTGACCATTTCCGCTATTATTGTAGGCATCAATATTGTGCTCGCAATTTTTAACCTGGTGCCGATTCCTCCGCTTGATGGTTCTAAAATATTATTTGCCTTTCTGCCTGCGCATTTACAGCATATCCGTGAGTTTTTGGAGCGCTACGCGTTTTTCCTGGTGATTTTGTTCGTTTTCTTCCTTTGGAAACTCTTTTCACCCATCATTGTATGGCTCTTTGCGCTTTTGACTGGTCTGCCACTTGGGTAGAGAACTTTCACGAACAGTTGACTTTGACTACATATTGGTGTATTACAAACACCGAAATAGTTAGCCATTTGAACTTAAAAAAGAAAGGACGGTGGCCTTTGAAAACAATAGCTTGTTTTGGAAGTGGTAGCGGTGCTCCGGGTGACGCAATGTATGACGCAATGCTTGAAGTTGGCCGTTTGCTTGCGACGCTAGGTTATCGAGTAGCAACAGGCGGTTTCGGCGGATCGGGAATGGAGGCTCCTGCGCGAGGTGCAAGGGTAGTTGGTGGCACGGCCATTGGCTACACAATGCTCGGCAAGAAGCCGAACGCCTTTATTACCGCTGAAGTTGACTGCAGTAGAATCCCGTACCTTACGATTCCGCCAGAAATGCAATACGGTATACGTTTAGGTCGTTTACTTGAAGCAGATGGCTTTATCATCGCGGCCAACGGCGGGCCGGGAACGATGGTTGAGCTCTTGGCAATCATCAATCTCAACTACAAATTCCCGGCGTGGAAGGCGAACCCGAAGCGATTCACCCTTCTCAATCCTTCATACGGTGTAGGATGGGATGCGAAGATGGGCGACCAACTATCCGAGTTGGGCGTATTTCCACGAGAGATTTTGCCGCTGTATATCATATCCCGAACCCCGCAAGAGGCGGTGGATTGGGTTTGCCAGTAGGATTTTAGGCACAAGGGCTGACGCATGCGTCAGCCCTTTTTCATATCGCTTGCCTTTTTTGCTGGTAAATAGTAGAGTACTCGTACTTCTTGCCGGAAGCTTTTTTGTTTAGAAACATAACGAAGCGAAGCGGAGTATATGTTTCTTAACCCCGTGTAATAAGCGGCAACGGGGAAAGAGTTTTTTAGACACTGTGCCGCCTCAGTGCATAATATAAAATAATTTAATTAAACGGCTATTACACGGGGTGATGATTTTCTAAAACTCACTCCGTTCGTCAAGAAAATCAATCATGCCAACAATCAACCAATTAGTTAAACGAAAGAGAGTCAGTCTCAAGCGCAAGCCGAAATCAATCGCCTTGCGTCGCAGTTTTAATGTACTTAAGAATCGCCCAAACTTTTTTCCATCGCCATTCAAGCGCGGTGTCTGTACGAAAGTCACGACCAAAACGCCAAAGAAACCAAACTCGGCTATTCGTAAAATTGCCCGCGTGCGCCTGACTAACGGTATGGAAGTCACCGCGTATATCCCTGGTATCGGACACAATCTCCAAGAGCATGCACTCGTACTTCTGCGCGGTGGTCGCGTGAAAGACGTCGGACTTCGCTATCAAATCGTACGCGGCAAGCTTGATGCCGGTGGAGTAGAAGGGCGCAAGAAGGGTCGCAGTCAATATGGCGCAAAGCGAAATGCTGGCGTAGCCGGAGCAGCAGCGAAGTAGGAGTTATAAAGTTAAACGTTATAAAGTTTATAAAGTCATAAAATTTTTTACTTTACGAACTTTACAACTTTAAAAACCTGATAAACTAATTTAATGCGACGCAAACTCAAAAAGAAACCAATCATAGAACCTGATATCACGCACAAGTCGGAGAAGGTTTCTAAACTCATCAATTACATGATGTTTTCAGGTAAGAAAAACACCGCGCGTGAAGTGGTTTATGACGCACTTAATTTTATGCACGAAAAAACCAAGACCCCTCCGCTTGAGGTTCTTGATGCAGCTCTCCGCAATACTGCTCCTAATATGGAAGTCCGTTCACGACGCGTTGGAGGTGCAAACTACCAGATTCCGGTTGAAGTTCGTCCAGACCGACGCACCGCACTTTCTATGAAATGGATTATTTTGGCCGCTCGCGCAAAGAAAGGAAAACCAATGCATATCAAACTTGCTGAAGAACTCATCGCCGCTTCAAAGAACGAAGGGGATGCGGTGAAGAAGCGCGAAAACGTGCATAAGATGGCAGAGGCCAATAAAGCCTTCGCCCACTTCGCCTGGTAGTCTTTCTTTAGTTTTTTGCGACTTGCTTCGCTCTCGCTCCGTTTGCTCCCGCAATGTAGAGGCATACATTTTGGTCACAAGCCTCGCTCGCACCTCGCAATCCATCAAAAATCTAAAGAAATACGCTCAATAACTTAAATTAAAAAACGGGCTCATCAGAAATGATGAGCCCTTGAGCTATTCGCGAGTTTTTGGTTCCGAAAAACTGATTCTACCTTTGCAGGTGTTGACGTTGTACCAACCCCATGCGCGAGCTTCAGGGTGTTGCCCGCCTACTGTGCCGCTTGGAACTGTTAGTATTCCTTTGAAATCCCAATGTCCTTCCGTATTACCTTTCGAAAGACTCGTGATGCGTATGGGAGGTTTCTGCCAGTACACTCGGAGGTGTTGAATGACGCGCTCTCTTTTTTTGTTTTGGTGTTTGTCGTGTATGCCATCGATGTTCATGATAAACCCAGGATGGCGAGTACCTCCAGAGTATCCATGGAACATCTGCTGTGGTTTTGGATATGGATCAATCAGACATAAGGCGAGGTCAAACGGATGTTTGGGGCCATCGGTAATGGCGAATGTTTCTACGGCTTTTTGTTTTTTCATAAGATGATCCTCTTTATATCATCTTCCACAATGCCTACTCTATGTCAACCTTTCTGCATTTTTCTGATATTTTGTATTTGCCGATATCTAAACCTGACGCAGTCAATCTTCGCAAGGTTATAGCTAAAAAACAAACATCAAGTTTCAACTTGATGTTTGTTTTACGAATCACTATTATTCCTGAGGTATTACTTACAACTACATTTTACTTCCGCTTCGTTGCATCCGGTGCATTTAGGCATGCAGTGTGCGCCACCATGTGTGTGGGTTTCAACATGGGCGACAGACTCCTCGCCACAAATATCGCACTTGTAGCCACTCGTAGGCCCTTCACATTTCTTGCAATTCATAGATTTAAAATTTTTTGAACGATACGACCTTGAAAAGTATATCATAATAACCCTTTTGCATTTTCAAACGTTTAATGTATTATGTATCTACGCCTGCAAAGGTGTTTTTAATTTATCAATTTTGCATTGTCATTTTCCATTTTGATTTTTGCAGTTTACACTTGAACTATGAACCGAGACTATCCGTTAGAAAAAGTTAGGAATTTTGGGATTATAGCGCATATTGACGCTGGTAAAACAACCACGTCTGAGCGTATTCTTTTTTATACCGGCATGACGCACAAAATCGGTGAGGTGCACGAGGGAGATACCGTTACCGACTGGATGGAGCAGGAGCGCGAGCGTGGAATCACTATTACCGCTGCGGCCATCACCTGTTTTTGGAATCCGACCTATATGGGTACTGATACATCCAAAAAAGTACGTTTTAATATTATTGATACTCCTGGGCACATTGATTTCACCGTTGAAGTGAAGCGTTCTCTTCGCGTGCTTGACGGGGCGGTGGTTGTTTTTGACGGAGTCGCAGGTGTTGAGCCGCAATCAGAGACCAACTGGCGTTATGCCGACGACGGAAATGTCCCGCGCCTTTGCTTTATCAACAAAATGGACCGCATGGGTGCATCTTTTGAGAAATCTTTTCAGTCTATTCTTGATCGCCTTTCAAAGCAGGCAGTCCGTTTCCAGATTCCTATCGGCCTTGAGGAACATCATGACGGTGTCATTGACCTCTTGCGCATGAAGGCCTACAAGTTTGAAGGTTCAATGGGGGAGAAGGTGATTGAGATGGATATTCCGGCAGATCAGATGGAGGAAGCTAAGAAATATCATCACGAGCTTGTGGAAAAAATTGTTGAGCATGATGATGCGCAAATGCACGCCTACCTTGAAGGAAAGGAGATTCCGTTTGCGGAGCTCCAGAAGACAGTACGCAAAGCTGTGATTGGTAATAAAATGTTTCCTGTATTTACCGGTTCAGCGTTGAAAAACAAAGGCGTTCAGTTGGTGCTTGATGCAGTGGTAGACTATTTGCCAAGCCCGCTTGAGATTCCAGCGGTGGACGGTATTGACCCAAGAACTGGCGGACCAGCCGTGCGCCATGCGGACGACAGCGAGCCTTTTTCAGCCCTTGTATTTAAATTACAATCAGACCCGTTCGTTGGTGCTCTTTCTTTCTTCAGAGTTTATTCAGGAACGGTAGAGGCGGGTTCATACGTGTTTAATTCCACGACGGGCAAACGTGAGCGCCTTTCGCGCATCGTGCGCTTGCAGGCAAATGAGCGTGAAGAAGTGAAGCAAGTGTTTGCTGGAGAAATTGCGGCGGCGGTAGGTTTTAAAGAAGCAAAAACTTCGCACACACTCTGCGACGAAAATAATCCGATTGTCCTGGACCCAATCAAATTTATGGAGCCGGTCATTTCACTGCGCATTGAACCAAAAACAAAAGCTGATCAGGAAAAAATGGGCCTTGCGCTTAAGCGCCTCTCTGACGAAGACCCGACATTTCGCATTTCAACTAATACCGAGACAGGTGAGACCATTATCTCTGGTATGGGCGAGCTTCACCTTGAAATCATGGTGGATCGCATGAAGCGTGAGTTTACTGTGGAAGCCAATGTCGGTAAGCCACAAGTGGCCTATAAGGAGACTATTTTGGCTGAAGCTGAAGCGGAGCACAAGTACATCAAGCAAACAGGAGGCAAGGGTCAATACGGCCATGTACGGCTTACTTTGCGACCTATGAAGCCCCTTGTTGAAGGTAAAAAGATTCCTAAAAACGTTAGCCGCTATGACCATTTTGAGTTTATTGACTCCATTAAAGGGGGTGTGATTCCACAGGAATTCATTCCAGCCGTTGAAAAAGGTGTCAAAGAAGCCACTGAGCGCGGTATTTTGGCGGGGTTCCCGATGGTAGACGTTTCGTGCGAGCTGACATTCGGTTCCTATCATGATGTTGACTCATCTGAAATCGCCTACAAGATTGCTGGATCGCAAGCGTTTCAAGATGCCGCTAAACGCGCCAAACCTGTGCTTCTAGAACCGATCATGCGCATGGAAGTTGTAGTACCAGAGAAATTTGTTGGAGATGTCACAGGGTATCTTGCGTCCAAGCGTGCGTCTATTGATGACGTCGGCGAGCAGGGGATGAATAAAGTTGTCTCTTCTAAAGTGCCACTTGCTGAAATGTTTGGTTTTACCACTGCACTTCGTTCCATGACTGAAGGCCGTGCCTCTTCAACTATGGAATTTGATCACTATGAAGTTGTCCCTCCTAACGTAGCTCAAACAATAATTGAATCCCGAAAATAGAGCGAGTCAGCTGAAGTGTAAATCACCACCTCTCGCCCCGTTAGAAACAGGCCGCTTGTCGGTCGCTGTTTCTATTGAGGTACCGCCAAATGTCGCGCAGACCATCATTGAAGCGCGTAAGTAAATAGTTATCCACATTTCATTTTTATCCAAGAGAAGCAAAAACGGCCTTAGACGGCCGTTTTTGCTTCTTGTGTTTTTGTGAAATCTAGAACTGTGGATAATTCCATTGTTTCGTAAGGGGATAGGGGAGATAATCTTTGATGTAGGTAGAGAGACCTACGGACTTCTCAAAAACGGCCGAATGGTGCATGTGCACTAGTCGGTTTTTTGTTTTTTGAGAATTTTTTTATTAGGATTAGCAATAGTAACCACAATCACATGTCAGTACTTAGTAGCGTTGTACTTAGAAAATGAATAAGCTTGTAAAATGGATTCAAATATGACATACTGTTGCGCAGTCCTCTCTCTTGTCGGGGGGGGTAATTATAGTAAATTACACAAAATAATGAAAAATAAAATTCTCCTTTTTGGTTTAGCTTCGGTGATGGTAATGACTGTCGCGGTGGCCGGTTTTCCTGTTTCTGGTTCGGCTCAATCAGTTTCCGCTTCGGCTCAAGCATCGGGTTTAACAGCCGATCAAGTTAATGCGATTATAACTCTGCTCCAGTCTTTCGGCGCGGATCAGAGCGTTGTCACTAATGTTCGGATTTCCTTGACTGGTGGAACACCTACGGGTAATGATAGTAATAGTTTTTGCTACACATTCACTCACGATTTAACTGTGGGCAATACAGGGAATGAGGTCGCTTATCTAGAGCGGGCTTTAACACTTAACCTAGGTATAACTATTGTTGATGATAATAAGCCGGCCACTTTCAGTGAAGAGACAGCCGCGGCTGTTGTAAGATTCCAAGCCAAATATGGCATTCGCCAGACCGGTTATGTCGGACCTTTGACGAGGGCGCAATTAAATAAACTTTATGGGTGTGGAAATACTACACGACCTTCTATTACTGTTATTACTCCTAATGGAGGAGAAACATACGCAAAAGGAACGACACAAACTATTGGATGGCAGGACAAAACCAGCACTACGTCTTTTTCTCCAACGCGTTACGACCTAAAACTTGCACCATACTACCCGCCTTGTACCGGTCAGATTTGCCCCGCCTACTCTTATGTTAATCCATATACGATTGCCACGGGCGTGGGCGGTCAGTCCTCTGATTGGTATGTAGGAAAGATCGTGAATTATGACGGAGGTGGAGGAACTGCACCTGATGGAGCTTATACCGTCCAAGTTTGCCAAACAGGTACTGACCGTTGCGACTCAAGCGATTCGTACTTTAAGATTACGTCGGCCGGTTCTAATCTCTCTCCCGTTATTGATGGGGTTTCCGGGCCGACATCCCTTAGTGTCGGCGCGGCGGGCACGTGGTCCGTTAGAGCTCATGACCCCGAGAACGGTACGCTCTCGTATAACGTTGACTGGGGGGATGGGGCAGGTGTTGGGGGTGGAGGTTCTACAGCGTCAACTGCTTCGGTACCTTATCAAACCACCACTTTCACCCACAGCTACTCAACAGCCGGCAGTTATACGGTGCGGTTCACTGTACGGGATTCAGTTGGTCTCTCCGCACAATCAAGTATCACGGTGCAGATTGGAGGAGCCACTCAATCTTCCTGTCCCAATTCGCAGAATGCGTATGTCGGATATGCCCCTGCAACCGACGCATCGCTTTTGTTTGAGTATCTGCCGAACGGCACCGAAGATCATGCAGGCCAGTGGAGTCAATTTACTGCAAACGGTTCGCCTGACTATAACTGGAAGGCAGCTCTTGTGGTCAATTCGCAAAAAACTATTAAGTCCATGCTTATAAACACTGGCTATTCAGGTCTCTCCGGCACTACGGGAAGATGTGTTGATGGAATCTTGCCTTGGCCGGTTGTGGTCTTTTCCTCCAATGGACGCCAACTCAATACAGATTATGACCAAATGCTCGGTACTTATAGCTACGGTACGTATGGGTTCAATATATTCGGTCAGAAAAATTCCTCTGATCCAGCCTTCAGGACATTCATACTCGTTGTTTATTTCACAGATGGAACGTATGTTGCCAGTCCTCCTACCCCGGGCACAACAGCTACCCAACGATCTGCTACCATTACCAGTGGCGGACAAACTACTTCTTTAACGCCAACTATCTCGGGTACGGCAAGCGGAGTGAGTCAAGTTGGAATTGTCTTAAGTAATAGCGGCGGGAAGGTGTATGGTAGCGGTTTGGTTTCAGTGGTAAATGGTAGTTGGTCAGTAACGGTATCGCCAGCACTTGTTGTGGGCCAATACATGATGTATGTCTACGACGCGAACAATAATCAATTGGTGAGCGGCAATCTCAACGTTACCTCCTCCAACACAAACCAACCCTCCATCACTGTCATAAACCCAGTCGCCCCGGAAAATTACATTGCGGGAGGACAGCCAGCGTGGGCAGTCTGGTCCTCGGCTAATCTGCCCGCTTCAACCAATATTGATAGTTTGCAATTCACTCTTATCTCATCCGGAGGTGCCAGCTATCCATTGAGCGTTACCAAAAACTCCAGTTTCACCGTCGGCTTCAATGGTAACTACACCAACAATGGGATGTCAGTTGTTAATGAAATGAGCATTCCCTCAAATGTTCCACCGGGACAGTACAAACTCAAAATTGTTTGTTCTTCGTGCGGGGCCGGTGGCGTAAGCGCTATTGGCAGCAGCGCCTTCACGGTACTTCCTTTGACGGTGGCTCCCTCTATGACAGTTACCGTTCCCGTTACCAATCAGACCGCCTACGCTGGAGGAAAACTTGACGTGCACTGGACAACGCAGAATATTGCCGCGAGCGAACCGATTGTCATCTGGGCGTTCAACAAAGACAATCAGACTATCGGTTACAATCTGGCGGGTGGTCCCGGAGTGCCTAACACTGGTAGCTATACGGTAACACTCCCCTCGGGTATGACGTTAGGTCAGTATAGGTTGCAACTCCAATGCACAACCTGTATGGATAAATTTGGTACTCAAACGGCAGTTTATAGCCAGGTGTTCACGGTCGCGGCGCCAGTTTCAACCGCCCAACCCTCCATCACCGTCACAAGCCCGAATGGGGGAGAGAGCTTTGTCTTAGGCGCTTCCATTCCTGTCACATGGACGCAGACGTTTGATTCGGATTCTACCGGAGTGTACGTAGTTGATACCGCACAAAGTACGCTGTACTCATCCGCGACAATAAGGAGCACGGTCGGAAACAATCAATTAACTCTGCCGGGAAACGCAATTCCTTCGGCTGGCAGTTATAGAGTCAATATTTGCTCTCCAATAAGTACACATAATTATTGCGACCCGAGTAACGCCCTTTTCACCGTCACTGCTCCTACCCAACCCACTGTTACTGCTCTTTCGCCTTCTAGTGCTCGTCCCGGCACATGGATTGCACTAGACGGCACTAATATAATTGATGCGGCGCCCATTACCGTCAGACTCTTCAATACAAATTACTCCGTTACAGTCACAGGCCAGTGGGACCACCCAGGAGGTATCTACTTCCAGATTCCAACCACCATACCTGTAGGGACTTATGAAGTTACCATATCCAACGTGAATGGGACGAGTCAGTCATACAAGTATCTTCAGGTAACGACCTAGTACAAGCACTTAGTAGCTCCATAACAATAAAATATGAGCGAAATAAAACTCCTGTGTCCGCCAAGAGTACTTCTATTACTCCCGGAACCGCAAAAATCTCCCTACTGGGAGATTTTTGCTTTCAGGGTCTGTGGCTCTTAAATTTGAAGATTATTTGACGGCTATAAGCCTTTTCTGCTATGATTCCCGTTACTGCTTGGAAACGCTCCCTCGCTTATGGCGAGGCTAATGCGTTGTCGTGATAATTTTCGCGTGCTAAGCAGGTTTATCAATATAGTAACTACCCGAGTTAGGGCATTATTTCGCGCCTCTACCTCGTGGAGTTACTAGGACTGACACAGTTGGCACATTTCTTCGTTGCTTCGTTCGGGGGCTCCCTCACCATACTAGAGTATGTTTCGGTCGCCTCCTCACTTGCGCCTTGAACTGCATCCAACTGCGTAAGTTCTAATTAAGAAAAAATAATCATGGCTACATTTGATCGCAGCAAGCCACACGTCAACGTTGGAACCATCGGTCACGTTGACCACGGCAAGACGACTCTGACCGCCGCCATTCTCCACTCTTTGGCGCTTTCAGGTCAAGTCGTGAAGGAAAAGAAGGTTGACGAAATAGACAACGCGCCAGAGGAGAAGGCGCGCGGAATAACTATCGCGCTTTCGCACCAAGAGTATACGACACCACTGCGCCACTACGCGCACATTGATGCTCCTGGACACGCCGACTATATCAAGAATATGATCACCGGCGCGGCACAAATGGACGGCGCGATTTTGGTGGTAGCTGCAACTGATGGTGTCATGCCGCAAACGCGCGAACACATTCTGTTGGCACGACAAGTCGGGGTACCTAAGGTAGTTGTATTTCTCAACAAGTGCGACATGGTGGAAGACAAAGACCTCATTGACCTTGTTGAGGAGGAA
>MHRQ01000016.1:59973-64202 GCA_001821015.1 Candidatus Taylorbacteria bacterium RIFCSPHIGHO2_02_FULL_46_13 | reverse complement strand
TGATGATTTCAAAACGCAAAAGTATTTGCGTTTTGAAAGAGTCGAAAGCCGGAGCGCGACGGCGCGAGGCGGGGTCGCGGAATTTTTCAGCAGAAAAATATCCGTGACCGACTCCCCGTAGAAAATGGAAAAAAGAACATCACCCTTAATCGGTACCTTTTTCTGACGCTGAAACCCTATCATTACAGGATTTCCAATTACGCTAAATGAATATCTATTTGGACATAGACGGTGTACTTCTAACCAAACAAGGTGAACCTGCTTCTTACCTGAGAGAATTTTTAGATTATATAGTGCAACGCCATACTCCCTACTGGCTCACGACTCACTGCAAAGGAGACGCTGGACCCACTATTGCCCATCTCAAGAGAAAGCTTCCACCTGAACTTCATACATACCTTGAGGCCGTACGCCCAACAAATTGGGATGTGCTCAAAACAGACGCTATCGATTTTACAAAGGATTTCCGATGGCTTGATGATGCAGTTATGCAGTCAGAAGAGGAAGTACTACAAAATCACAACGCTTTACACAAGCTTATTTCAATTGATTTACAAGGTAAACCTGCTCGGTTAAAAGAAATTATAGAAAATCAGCTCTAGGAATAATGAAAGCAGTAGCCTTTTAGAAAATAGTTAGGGTGCACTCAGAATAGAGCGTGACACACACGACAATCAAAATCTCAGCCCAGCCACTCTTTTTTGGGAATACCCGACTGTAAAATAATACCTTTTAAGGTTCTCTGTCCTCGTCAGTTGTACCCACAGGACATCGATTCTGTAATTCAAGCATTAAGTATTGGTTGCGATACACTAGGTTTAACCACATTGGGGAGTATCCCCTAAAAAGCGATTCACCATTTGACCAGAAGTAACAATTTGCCAGAATGCCCGTCTTTAGTGTATAGTCACCTTATGAACACACCACAAAGCGGTGCTTATCGTTGGATGATTTTTAAAGACGGTGACTCTTGGGTCGGCGTTGCGCTTGAGTTCAATATTGTCGTCACGGGAGAAGATCCAAAAGTTGTTGAGTTTGAGTTGCAAGAGGCGGTAATAGGATATCTTGAGTCAGCAAAGAAAATCAAAGGATTCAGAACTCACCAAGTTAATTCTATTTTAAATCAAGAAGCAGAGAAGGAATACGAAGATAAGTGGGTGCGTGCAACACAAACAGCTACCCCTGGTGGAAATGTTCTATCTCCACTTTCCGGTATCTACAAAGCGGGCATTTCGAGTCTCGCCACTGTGTAATGACTCGTGGTAAGTCAAATTGGACTTTTAAGGATGTAGAGAAATTTCTAAGAGCGAATGGTTTTGCTATTCATCATGTACGCGGAAGTCACCACTACTTTCGGGGTTTTATATTGGGGCAACTACGAATGACACATGTGCAATACCATGGTGCCGATTCCATTCATCCGAAGACGCTAGGTTCAATAATCAAACAATCGGGCATTCCTGAGGAAAAGTGGTTACAATAAAACACGTCTTTCGAGAGAAGTAAATTTACCCGCTACAGAGCTGATCTGCTGGAGGAACTGAACAATTGGTTTTGAATCACGCATCGTTAGGGTCAAAAATTTAAGTTATGCTCCCCTGCCACCTGATAGAAATCATCACCCCAAAAAAGTTCAAACTGAATGGGCTTTGGTTTGGACCCAAAAAGTCAAAACGTGTAATCATTTTTATTCACGGACTTTCATCCTCAGCATTCTCGCACTCACGTGCAGACAAATGGGCTGATAGCAAAACTGCCGTCATTACCTTTAGCAATCGCGGACACGACAAAGTCACAGAAATCTATCCGGTCAAGAGGGGTAAAAAAGGCTCCGGCGGCCTCCTTGCTGGGACTGCACACGAGATCTTTACTGATTGTGTGGACGACATACAAGGCGCTATAAATTTTGTACGGAAAACGGGTATAAAAGATACATACCTCGCGGGACATTCCACAGGCTGTCAGAAATCAGTTTACTATGCGAGCAAAAAAGCGACTGACATTAAGGGCCTCATTTTGCTTGCCCCGATGAGCGATTATGCGGGAATACTGAAAATGGAGTCGCCCGCGCGCCTCGCGCGGGCGACGAAGCTAGCACGTACACTTGTTAAAAAAGGCAAACGCCACGAACTACTCCCCCGCGAGATTTGGCCAAATATTTTAGATGCGCAACGCTTTTTGAGCCTCTATACGCCAGACAGTAAGGAAGAAATATTTAGCTATATACAGCCAAAGAAAAATCCAAAGGCATTTACATCAGTACGTTTGCCAATGTTGGTGGTACTCGCACAAAAAGACGAGCACGGAAATCTTTCGGCAGAAAAAATAGAACTCTGGTTTAGAAAACACAACAAATCTAGATCTCTTGAAACCACTATCGTCCCGGACGCCTTGCATAGCTTCACAGGGTTAGAGAAAAAAGTGAGCATAATCGTACGGCGTTGGCTCGCACATCAATAACGTTGCCATGAAAACGTTACCCATAGAACTCAATGCCTTTCCTTTCTACACTCGCGAAAAGAGTAACGAGAAACAGCTGAAAAATCGGTGTGGCCGAGACTTCATCTATTATGCCCTTTGTTATTATCACCCCGATACCTTTGGCAATGCGGGAATAACACCCATTGAAATTGACCGGCGTAAATTATTTGGTTTTCCAGTCCCTTCATGGCTCGCGTGGACACAAATTCAATTTTACAAAATTGCGAGTTTTTTGAGAAAAAACGAACTGAAGCTGAGTATTAATAACATTAACGTCAATTCTTTTTTTGATTTTTTGAACTGCACATTGTTTTCTCGCTCCACGTTTGAACATGCAATACAAAAGATAGAGAAAGGGATTAGTAGCGGTACTGCAATGGGAATTGATATAAAGGTTGGAGCAGGCGGCCTGTTAGATCATGTGATGTTCGTATATGGATATGATGAAGAAAATCTGTATGTTTTTGACACGGTCAAGGCGCCCCTTGACTATACGCGAATAACCACTGACAACCGAATGTACATGAAACTTGCAAAAGAAGAGGTTAAAAGACGCTGGACAAGGTTCGGTAGAGTATGGGAGATTAGAAGGGTTTGATCATGGATTCAATTAAACTCATCATCCTCGCCGCAGGTAAAGGCAAACGCATGAATTCGGAGCTTCCGAAAGTGCTTTTGCCGCTTGCCGGAAAACCGTTACTCCTGCATCTACTGGAGGCCATAAAAACTTCTGGATTATCAAAACCGATCATCTTGGTTGTTGGTGTAGCGAGTGAGGACGTTAAAAAGATAGCCGGACCAGAGTACCAGTACGTCCTTCAAAAAGAGCAACTGGGGACTGGCCATGCAGTGCAGTGTGCGGAGAGTTCTTTAAAAGATCGTGCAGAACATATTATGGTGCTCTACGGTGACCATCCCCTAGTAGACGCAGAAACTATTAGGCATATCGCACAATCACATCTTTCCCATCACAATCCGGTTACCATGGCAACGGTACAGGTTGATAATTTTGATGGCAAGAATGAAAATTTTAAAGATTATGGCAGAATCCTCAGAGACAAAAACGGGAAAATAGATCGTATCGTAGAACGTAAAGATGCAACCCCAGAGGAACTGAACGTGACTGAGGTTAATCCATCATACTTCTGTTTCAATGCAACGTGGCTTTGGAAGAATCTTAAACACCTTACGCAAGAGAACGCTCAACACGAATATTACCTGACCTCCCTTCCACAAATGGCGCACCAAAACGGAGAGAATATTACAACGATATCCATAAATCCAATCACCGCGCTTGGCGCGAACACACCCGAACAGCTGGCGATACTTGAACAAACGATAAGAGAAAACAAATGATTCCCGTTAGAAGTCGCAGAAATCCATGTGAGGGACTTGCCCCGTTAGAAATTCAGCTACATACATTAAACCAGTATTTTGAAAATAGAGAGAACTTAAAATAAATGGCCGATGTTACTAAAAAATGATAATTTCTAATGGGATGATTCTTTTAGGCATCACCGGGCACCCTTCAGCCGGCAAAGATACGGTAGCTGACTACCTCGTTAAAAAACACGGTTTTACGTATATCTCAACAAGCGATCTTGTTCGCGATGAAATAAAGAGATTGAACTTGGGTGAACCGACACGTGACCTTATGTATCAAGTGGCAATTAATCTGCGGGGCACAGAGGGTTCAGACGTACTTATTCGCAAAGCGATAGAAAAAACATTCGAAACAGCACGCCTTG
>MHRQ01000016.1:59115-59965 GCA_001821015.1 Candidatus Taylorbacteria bacterium RIFCSPHIGHO2_02_FULL_46_13 | reverse complement strand
CGGCGACCCCAAAACCTTAGCAGAATTCAAAGCCCAAGAAGACAGGGAGGCACAAAACTCTGACCCCGTGGCATCCAGTATCAACGATATTGTTGCTGAGGCTGACTTTACATTGCTCAATGACGGTTCCATAGAAAAACTTGAATGATTATTCTGGGCATAGAGACTAGTTGTGACGACCCCAAAGCAATCCCTCGCAGACTCGGGATGCTACGGGGCGAGAAGTGCTGATATAAACACAAGTTTTGCAATACTATAGTTATGAATATTCTAGGTATAGAGACTAGTTGTGACGAAACTGCGCTTTCATTGCTTGAATGTGATGGAGGTCTTACAGACCCACATTTTAAGATACTTGCCGAAGCAGTACACTCGCAAATTGAAACACATAAACCTTTTGGCGGTGTCTTTCCCATGGTAGCGAAACGTGAGCATGCGCGAAACCTTGTTCCCTTGTTTCAGCAAACACTGACCGAAGTGGACATGCTCATGCCAGCCAGCACGCCCATAAATCATTCCAACATTCTGCAGAATGTTGGAATGATTTTGACCCGAGAACCAGAGTTGCTAGCGCAGTTTCTTCAATTCATTCCGACCATTAACAAACCGCCTATTGATGCAATCGCCGTAACGTATGGTCCGGGCCTAGAACCTGCCCTGTGGGTGGGTATAAACTTTGCAAAAGCGCTCGGTGCGTTCTGGAATATTCCTGTAATCCCGACTAATCACATGGAGGGACATATATTTTCGGTACTCATGACACCGGGCATTCATGCGAAAGATGTGCGTTTTCCGCTTCTCTCTCTCCTTATTTCCGGGGGTCACACCGAGCTTGTGCTTGCGAAGAACT
>MHRQ01000016.1:51603-59083 GCA_001821015.1 Candidatus Taylorbacteria bacterium RIFCSPHIGHO2_02_FULL_46_13 | reverse complement strand
TCGCCGATGAAGCGCGAAGTGCCAACTACCCGAACGTCTTCTCACTTCCGCGGCCAATGCTCAAAAGCGACAACTATGATTTCTCGTTCTCCGGATTAAAAACATCGGTGCTGTATAAAGTAAAAACACTTGGGAGACTTTCAGACACACAGCGGGCATCCATCGCTCGTGAATTTGAGGACTCGGTCAGAGAAGTTCTCTTGGAAAAAACAAGAAGGGCACTTCTTGAATATGACATCCGAACATTAGTAATCGGTGGAGGTGTCGTAGCCAACAAACACCTGCGAGAATCATTCACTACCCTTATGAAAGAATTCCCCGAGACATCGTTGCTACTTCCCACTCAAAATCTTTCTACAGACAATGCCGTGATGATCGCAGTCGCAGCATATCTACGAAACCTCACCAAACAAGGTGTTCCTAACCTGCACGATGCTAAAGCGATTGTCGCCCACGGTAGAGCACGATTGTCCAAAGACAATACTTGACCCTGTTAGAGGCAGGTCGCGGTCAAAAAATAAAGGCTTGACATGCTATACGTTAAGCGTAAGATATCCTACAGGTAAGGCGGCTGTCCGATGTTGCGACCTGAGAGCTCGAAAGGGTTCTTTACCAAACGGCCCCTGGATCTAGATCAAGGGGACCATTAAACAAAATAAGGCTCAAGGCATCCTACACGCCGCTTATGCTCGCGCCCTCACTCTGTCGACAGGATGAGGGTGTTTTTTTATCTCATTTTCAAAAGTGTTATAATTCTGCTACTATTTTGTGTATCGTATGATAGACCACAGCGGAGAAAAAACTCCCCCGAACATAAACGAACGTCTACTTAAACCCTACAACTGCCTGGAGGTGGAAGATCGCATTTATAAAGCATGGGAGGAGGGCGGCTATTTTAATCCGGACGTATGCATCAAGGACGGTATTACCGATGCGCAGGCGGAGTATTTTTCTATGGTTCTGCCTCCACCCAACGTCACGGGAAGCCTGCATATGGGCTCTGCGTTTATGCTTGCCATAGAAGATGTCATGGTGCGTTTCGCGCGCATGCGAGGAAAACGAACGCTCTGGATTCCCGGCACTGATCACGCCGCTATTGCGACTCAAACCAAAGTTGAAGGTATCATTTACAAAGAGGAGAAGAAACGCCGCCACGACCTTGGAAGACAAGAATTCCTAAAACGCGTAGAAACATTCGCCTCGGAGAGCCACGACACAATCGTCAAACAAATACGCAAGATGGGCTGTTCTATAGATTGGAGCCGTGAAGCCTTCACCCTTGATGAAAAACGAAGCTTGGCCGTAAAAACAGCCTTCAAACGCATGTATGACGAGGGACTTATCTACCGAGCTCATCGCATCGTCAACTGGGACCCGAAGGGTCAGACGACTATTTCAGATGATGAATTAGTGTACAAAGCAGAGAAAACTAAACTCTACACGTTCAGATACGCAAAAAACTTCCCCATCGCGATTTCCACCACCCGCCCAGAAACAAAGGTCGGTGACACAGCCGTTGCCGTTCATCCGTCTGACACGCGCTATCAAAAATACGTCGGTAAAGAATATGATGTGGAATTTGCGGGCGTATCCTTACATATCAAAGTTGTAGCGGACGAGACCGTAGAATCTACGTTTGGCACGGGGGCTGTTGGCGTTACGCCCGCACACAGCCAAGTAGACTGGGAAATCGCGGAGCGTCACCACCTGCCGCTTATCCCAATCATTGATGAATACGCGCGGATGACTGTTGCCAACCCCCACCTAAACGGTAAAAAAGTAGCGGAGGCTCGGCAGATTGTTGTAGATTGGCTTACCTCACAAAAACTCATTGAAAAAGAGGAGGAAATTGAACACAACGTCGCAACTGCAGAGCGCACGGGGGGTATGGTAGAACCGCTTCCGAAACTACAGTGGTTTGTAAACGTCAATGCAAAAATTAAAAATCAAAGTGAAAGATTAACGGGCATACGGAAAGGACAAGATGCCAGCTTGAAAGAATTAATGCTGGCGGCAGTTAAAAGCGGACAGACAAAAATCATTCCGGATAGATTTGAAAAAGTATATTTCAACTGGGTGGAAAATCTGCGCGACTGGTGCGTCTCACGACAAATCTGGTATGGACATCAAATCCCCGTCTGGTACAAGGGAACAGAAACGTATTGCGATATTCGTCCACCGCAGGGAGACGGATGGACACAGGATTCAGATACTCTGGACACCTGGTTTTCATCAGGGCTCTGGACATTTTCCACCTTGGGTTGGCCAGCCACCGCAGAAACTGCGGTTGCGGGCAAGCCAGGATCTGAAAACGATTTCGCAAATTACCATCCAACGATAATCCTAGAAACAGCTTATGACATTCTTTTCTTTTGGGTTGCGCGAATGATTTTGATGAGTACGTACCTTGTGGGCGATATCCCCTTTAAAGCGGTGTACCTTCACGGAATCGTACGCGACAAGGAGGGCAGAAAAATCAGTAAGTCACTTGGAAATAATACTGACCCGCTTGAAGTAATCTCGAAATACGGTGCTGACGCGATGCGTATGAGCCTGTTAGTCGGGACAGGCCCCGGCAATGACAGCAAGATATCCGAAGAAAAATTAAAAGCCTATAAACATTTTGCCAACAAGCTCTGGAATATCGCACGCTTCGTATTCTCCAATACCGAACACATACACACTGATCAAAAAAATTTAGGGCCAGAGGACTTAAAAAAACTTGAGCAATTCAGAGACTTCACGAAAGAGACGACCGACGACTTGGAGCACTACAGATTCTACCTTGCCGCTGAAAAGATATACCACTACCTGTGGCACACGTTCGCCGATATACTTATTGAAGAAACCAAACCACTTCTCTTCGGCGATGACGGGGCTGAAAAGATTTCAGCTCAAACGGTATTGCGAATTATCTTTAACGATTCTCTCAAACTCTTACACCCATTTATGCCTTTCATAACCGAAGAAATCTGGTCGTTCTCAAACACTGACAAATCCGGAAACGCTCTACACTTCCTTATGGTCCAACGCTGGCCACAATAAATCATGGGCACCTTCTTAGAACATACACTGTTTGCGATTGCCGGAGGTGCACTGCCAACACTCGTCTGGCTTTTGTTCTGGCTTAGAGAGGACCGCAAGCACCCCGAACCAATACGCCTTCTCTTTCTGACGTTTGCCGTTGGCATGCTGGTGGTATTACCAGTCTTGAAACTTGAAGCCTTTGTGTACCAGAGCGTAAGCGGTGAGACCTTGCGCATTCTCCTGTGGTCCACTATAGAGGAATTGGGAAAGTTTATCGCCGTTCTTTCTATCGTACTGTGGCGCAAAGAGATTGACGAACCTATTGATTATGTTGTGTACATGGTAACGGTGGCATTAGGATTCGCGGCTGTAGAAAACACGCTTTTTATATTCAATCCAATCTCACAAGGCCTCGCCACGACGGGTATTGTCACCGGAAACTTACGTTTTATCGGGGCAACGCTCTTGCATATCGGCGCATCAGCAGCAGTCGGTATCTGTATGGCTCTTGCCTTCTATAAGAACCGCCTCCGTAAATACCAATATATGGCTTTCGGACTTATCCTCGCGATTGCATTGCACATAGGATTCAACTTAACTATACTTATAGGAAATGGTACACACAGCGTGCTCGCGTCATCTCTAGTTTGGATTGCCATTATCGGTATTCTTCTCTTGTTGGAAAAAGTAAAAAAGGTCCATCCCATAAAAAATTAATTATAAGGTTGCCGCGCGAGGTCGCCCCTTAATGGATGTGGGGGCGACACGATTCCGACAGAATCGGACATGCGCGACATAATTTTAAAAAACACATGGCAAAAAACAAACGATCATTCTTTGAGAGACTCACCGGCACGGTCAGTGTAAGCGAAACCGCAAGCGAAGCATCGGGAGAAAAAGTATCCCTCCAGCCACAAAAAGAGTGGATTGAGCAAAGCATGGAAACCGAAGAAGATGGGCAGCTCGGCGTGGATGTGTATCAAACCCCCGAAGATATCGTCATAAAAACGATGGTTGCGGGTGTGCGACCGGAGGATTTGGATATATCTATTACACGCGACATGGTAACCATTAAAGGCACGCGTGAAGCCGCGAATGAAGTTACGGAGGATAATTTCTTTTTCAAAGAATTGTATTGGGGATCGTTTACCAGAACCATTGTGCTCCCCCAAGAAATTGAAGTGGAAGAAGCGGAAGCGGTTGAAAAGCACGGACTTCTTATTATTCGTCTGCCGAAAGTGGACAAAGGCAGACAAACCAAACTGCGCGTAAAAACCACGTAAAAAATCAGAAAGAGAAAAGCCCGTCGCACGCGACGGGCTTTTAAGTTATGCACCCTTGTTAAGGAGCCGGCAGAGCACGAGGAGACCTAGTAAAACACCAAGGGCAATCCCCCCGCCCTGCAAGACCAAAATCCAGTTGGTGACATCTAAACCGGAAAGCAAGCCCACACCGGTGGCGACAAGCATCACAACCATGAGTAAGGTATCAATTCCAGATAAAAGAGCCAACGTAACGCTTATACGCAAACCAACGGCTGGCGGAATATGCACATTCATTTCACACCTCCTTTCCGCAAACAGAATAACAGAAACAGAGAAAAAATAAAGTCTTCTATATTTGGTGCCGAGGCCCGGGTTCGAACCGGGGACCTACCGCTCTTCAGGCGGACGCTCTACCAACTGAGCTACCTCGGCAAAAAGTTACTGAAAAAAATTCTGAAATGCGTTATTTTGGTTCTGCGCATTATTGGTATTATCCTGCAAACCACCATAGGCACTCTTGAGATAATCGAAATAAGGCTGGATTAGGTAGTATGCTCCAAACGCACTACCGATGATAAACGCCCAATAGATCCAAGACCAGACACGTGACCACCACAAATTTCGGTATAAACGGGCAATCTTTTTCTGATTATCGCGGCTAATCTCTAGCACTTCCTGTAAAAGCTTTTTATCCTCTTCATCCATCCCGTTAGAAATCAATTAGTTAATAATCCTCACAAAAACACTGCGGAATATTGATACCCTATTTCCCCAACGTAATCCTGTTAAACTACGGTCGTCCGAGGACGACCTATTTCTAACGGGATCCATAAAGACCATACTAGCAAAATAAATAGTATGACTCAACTGATGCCCCCGGCCAGAATTGAACTGACATCAAACCCTTAGGACGGGTCCGTTCTATCCGTTGAACTACGGGGGCGTAAAAACACTATAACACAAGCGCAATACCCAAAACAAAAAACCGCCCCGGGCGGTTTTTTGTTTACAAGATTATTTAATCCCAAGAAGTTTAGAGAGCCGCGATTCATCAAAGCCAACCGTTATCTCATCGCCGATAGAAATCACCGGCACACCAAGCTGACCGCTCTTTTCAATCATCTCCTGTCGCTTCACCAAATCAGTCGCCACATTGTATTCCTCAAAAGCAACATTATGCTGTTTAAAAAACGCCTTCGTGGCGCCGCAGTAGACACAAGTGGGGGTTGAATACATGATGACTTGGTTCATTGGGTCTTGGTTAGTGGCTAAGTAGAAATATTATACCACCGTCCACTCACTTGCGCACAAACAAAAACAATGGCGTACGTAATATTTCCATTTATTGAACAGACCTACATTAACGTGACGCTATAGCGTAGAGTTAATGTAGGTAGTTTTAAAACGATGTATATTTATTATGCTTATGCCGCAAGGCCGAATTTCTCCCTAAGAGAGCGGTCGTTCTCAATTGCATCGGCAATGATGTAGAGCAGGTCTTTACCCACTTTAAAATCAGCTTTAAGTAGCGTGAAGAAATCCTCGCAGTCATAAGGATATACCCACACGCTGTCTTGTAAACGAGCGAAGCCGATTGAGACAAGGGTCCGCCGGACTTTATCCCGTAAACTCTTCCGTTCTTCCCTGATATCAAAAATAAGTAGTCGCCACTTTTTATCCCACCGCCGAGGTTTTTTCAATTTGTAATCGCGCAATTCCAATTGACGAAGCTTCTTTTCTCCTTTTGAAGTCAATCGCAAAAATTTCCCTTGCCGCTCCAGCAGGCCCGCCGCTACAAGTCTTTTCCAGGAACTGCTGACAATTTCTTGTTGCCTTCGCGATGGGATGAGCCCGAGTTTCTCAAGCGCCTGTAGCGCGTTTGGAGCGACCACCGCAACACTCAACAAGCCCGCTGTGGCAATAGTCCCGAGAATTATCCTCTGCACATTTTTTCTTCGGGTTTTTGTTCTTACTTCTTTTTCCAAACTTAACATACATTAACTCTACGCTATAGCGTCACGTTAATGTAGATTGACAAAATAATAAATAGTATGGTATATTCTTGTTAGAAAAACTGACGCACCGTGGTCAAACCTCGTTGTGCGAAAGAAAAGGTGCTCTACCGAACCTTGACCGCGGTGCACTAGACACTAAACAAACAGACTGAATGAAAGGATTCCGAAATGAAAATAAAAAGTTCTTTGTTAGTCTCGCTCATTACACTCGTAATAGTAGCGGGTGGCTGTAACACAACCGGTTCTCGTAGTGGTTCTGGATTGATCTCAACGCTTCCCCCAAACACACAAACATAGTTGTCATAGAAAACCACACGGAGTATCAACTTATCGTGTATAGAAACGGTGAGCCATGGGAAATACCCGATGACAAGAACCCAACCGTCCACTATCGTTTGCTTGGAGCAGGAAACGCCCTTGTGTTTTACCACTGCACGTCAAAACCACACGAACAGATTTCTGTTAGCTTGTACCGCCGAGCATGTTTGCGTATTGCCAGAGACCGCGGGAGTCGTAAATGGAAACTGAACGTGGGAACCAACAGCCCGCCCCAATTCATTACGGTCCGGAGTTGGAGCTTTTAGGCCTGTACAAAGGCCAGACTAGCCCATTTTTGTGGCAAATCTTGAAACGGGAGAAAAATTCCTCCCGTTTTTTTATTTATCCACCCTTCGGACAAGAGCATACTATTTCCGCTATACCTTTCCGAGGTATAATGGTGATATGAAGAACCGTAGCGTCATCCTGATCTCTCGATTCCTGACTCTTTGTTTTATTATTGTCCTCATTTTTCTGGCTAAACCTGACAGAGCAGAAGCCAGTGGCTGTCTTGCTCTCTATGCTTCCCCCGACAAGAAATTTACTCTCCTTGATCAGATAAATTTTTCTCCGACAGACACACCGTGTGTATATAATGGGGGTGGGGTTATGATGGTAACTCCATCAGGATCGTTTCAACTCAACACAACCGTTATGCTCGGTACTGCTGGAGGCCCCGCTGGCCTAGTTCCGTTTACTATTCCCTACACAGTCTCCGCTATCTCACAAAACATCGGCAATATTTCTGGTGCATATATACATCTTGGATTTTGGGGCACACCAGTTCCTTTACCCTGCTTTCCATGGATAGGGAGTTGTGAATACTCGGGGTATCTTGTGGAGGACAACAATTTT
>MHRQ01000016.1:21781-51588 GCA_001821015.1 Candidatus Taylorbacteria bacterium RIFCSPHIGHO2_02_FULL_46_13 | reverse complement strand
CACCATCCCCGCCACTAATTGCGTGAAGCTTTCAGGAGACGGACCGAGGAAGGTCGTGTTTATGCGGGGGGAGAGTTGGAATTCAAGCATCAGTGAGTTTCTCCAACTTGCCAACGACATCATCAACAACGGTTTTAAATTCATTGACCCGTTTCAGACGTATCAAAACCAGTTCACATTTTATGTTGATTTGAAAAAATCTGATGATCAATCGGTTCCAACTTTTATTGGTAATGAGACAAGAGGGCTTACGTGGAGTGATACCGAAACTGCGTCTCTAAGAGCCGCTTCATCCTGTAACGGAGTGACCGACAGCGACAGTATGTACCTTCTCTACACCGGTAAACCATTGTTTCTAGGATCAGGCCTAGGGCTCAGTAACTTTACAAATAACATAGCCGCGTTCGCTGATGATAACGGCAGAGAGCCTTATGTGACAATCCATGAAATGGGACATATATTTGGAAAGTTATTTGATGAATATCTTTACTCTCAATCTGGTAGTGTCTGGAACTTATCGGTTAGGTGGGGAGTATCAGCCAAAAATTGTACCCCCCATCCTTCATGGGATTACCGGGCTCGGAACAATAAAATATACGGATCAACAGTTGCAACAGGCTGTGGCTTCATGTATTCGTCGGAGGATTTTAAAGGTCAGCCAATCAGATACTATCGTCCCAGTCTTTTAGGTATCATGAGTGGAACATATTCTCTGTTCAACGTTATAGACTGCGGTTATATCGTTGCAGCTATTCAAGGACAGGCTCCCACACAAGAGAATGCATCAAAACATTGGCCCGAAAATGACCCTTCGGCCCCATGGAATATTGGCTGTATGCTTATGGCTAAGTCCGGTGTCGTCATTAAAGATGGTATCCCTCCGCTCTCCCCCACCCCCAACCTCACAACTATTAACGAGTAACTATGAACTACCGAAACAACTCACCGTCTCATCACGTTTCATTCTCACTCACAATTCTGGGTGTATTAATGACACTGGCTGGACTACCTCTTGGGGTTTACGCGGCAACGGCACCGGGCTTTCCGATTTCTATTACGGGTTCGGGATTCACGCCGGAGAATAACTGGGTCCAATTTACAAACAACACCACACAAGCCATCTATGAGGCAGGACCGATGCCAAGCAACGGCACCACTCTATCGTTTAACGTGCCTCCCGACGCCCCTGCCGGCAATTACACCGTCAAAGCAGGCGCGTTTAACAGTGATTGGTCAAACGGCAAAGCGTTTACAATCTCTACGGCAATTGCACCGGTGGTTTCACTGTCCGCTCCACCCTTGACACTGTTATCAGGCCAGAGCACGCAAATCAACTGGGCGAGCGCGGGCGCTTCAAATTGCCAAGGTTCTACTGTCGGAACTACAACACCCCTTGCATGGGCGACACCGGGACTTACCGGAACATTTTCCTTTACCCCTGATAGAAGTACCACTTTCAGCCTCTCTTGCGGAGGCCAAGCCGGCACCACCACGAAAAGTGTGACGGTAAGCGTTAGCGCGCAAAAAGCTCCGCCGGAAGTTACGTTGACTGCCGCGCCAAGAATTATTGGAACGCTCGGGCAGGGAACGACGCTTGCCTGGACAACTTCTAATGCGACAAGCTGTCTTGGAAGCGGGGGCGGACTTTTGAGCTGGAGTTGGAACGACGCTCGGCCTCTCAATGGTTCGCTCTACGTTGTGCCCAACCAAGACACCACTTTCAAACTCTTATGCACGGGAGCTGGCGGTACTGCCTCGTCAACACTTGATGTCACATCCACTATAATAATTACAACGCCTCTGAATGCTACCTGTTCGATTGTTCCTGCAAGCACTGTTGGGAAAAATCAACTAGCTACTTTCACTATAATCCCTACTGGCGGGGCTGGTATGTACAGCTATTCCTGGAGTGGCACGGACGGGTTAGTCGGTAATACCCAATCGGTATCTACATACTACATGTCTTCAGGAGCAAAAACCGCAAGCGCTACCATCACGTCGTGGGGGCAAAGTATTACTACACAATGTCCGACACTACAAGCTGATATGAGTCTGGCCGGGCCAACCGTCCCATACAAATATTGCTTGCTCAATCAGCTTACCCCTTACTCTGGACCTTCAGGCACAGTGGTAAGAACAGGCCCGGTGAGCGGGACCGGCTGTTCCGTCGGTACTGATGGTTCAAGCGCCTTTGTTATTCGGAACGGTTTGCAGAAGATGTATATACGTCCGAACAGCGCAATGCCTTGGTCTTTCCCTATAACATCATCCCCTCCATTACCGGGAGCGCCATCTACCTATCTAGTTAGTTTACTAAATAATTATACAACTTACGGGCTCTTGAGTACGGGTGAGCTTACTTTCAACCTCACCGCTCCTTCCGTCTCACCGCCCGCTGTTACTGACATTAACCCTTTTACTGGAGCACAAGGCAGTGTGGTAACACTTACCGGAAGTGGCTTTAGCGCGGACACAACCGTTCTGGTGAGCAAGGACAGCGCCACCTACGCGATTACTCCCAGTGCAGTCACCGCAACATCTCTGACTTTCTCATTCACTATTCCGAGTTCTGTGTATGGAGATTACCTCGTGACAGCGAGTAAACAAGGAACGACAAGTAATGCAATTGCTTTTACGCTTACTCCCCCGATAAATCCGCCTCCTACGATTCTTCTTTCTGCGAGTCCAACCGCTTTTACACTCGGGGCCGCTACCACCATCAGCTGGATAACCACTGACGCCTCAATTTGCCAAGGTTCAGGAGCCACGAGCGCGTGGAACAAGACACAACCGCTCATCGGATCTCTTTCATTTAATCCAATTCAGACTACAACCTACACGCTTACGTGCAGTGGCCCCGGCGGAACTTCAGTCAAAACCCTCACACTCCCCGCCACCCTCACCATCAATACCTCGGGCTTGCAGTCCAGCTATCACGTTGGCGAGACCGTCCCCATCAAATGGACATCATCGGGTATTAATAAAGTACAGATCAATCTCATAGACAAAGGCAAGTATACATATCCCGCATTTGCTTCGGTTCCAGCCTCAAATGGACAATATAACTGGGTGATCAAGTCATCAGACATTCCATACATAAACGAATACTATAAAATCTCGTTGTCCGATTCAAATAATCCAAGCATTACCTCCAAATCCAGTCTCATAGAATTTGTGCCGGCCTTCCCCTCCTCGGTCAACATCTCCATTTCACCTACCTCAATTATTATTGGCCAGTCAGCTACGCTTTCGTGGAGTTCAACCAACGCCATAGATTGTACGGCAAGCGGCGCGTGGACCGGCTACTCGGATGGCGGAGCGCACTCAATCACGGTCACTCCCACCCTTGATTCTACCTACATCCTTACGTGTACGGGTGCTAATGGCGCCAGCGCGTCTGGGTCAGCAAAAATTATCGTGTACCCGCCAGAGACACCGGTTGGTCCAGCCCCGATAGAAAATACTTCTGGCACCTACACGATCAATGTCCAGGTGTTTGGCATGGGTACCGTCTCAAGTGCAAACAAAACATGTCCAACTCAATGTTCGCAGAGTGGAATCCCGAGTGGCACTCGTATTACACTCTATGCCACTCCATCGTCAGGTTCAACCTTTGCTGGTTGGTCAGGTGGAGGATGTTCAGGCACCGCACTCTCTTGTACCGTCACTATTACTTCCAACACCACCGTAACGGCAACCTTTATGATTCCTTCTACCTCATTACAATTTACTCCGCCTAACTTTGCTTCAGTTATCTCGGCATTCATTCAAAGACTGTTCAAATAATAGTGCGGATAGGGAGAATCGCCAACTACATCGGCAGGTGACTTTTTGGTTTGCTCAAAACAAAGTTTCTCGCAAACATAGAAAGTCCTTTTGTTTCCTGACATAGATGCATAAAGGCATCTACTCCCCACAGGAAACAAACTCCCGCCCAATGCTTGACCACGAGTAAATTTTGCTTACGTATGCGAGATGCGAGAATCGAATCTTACAGATTCAGTACCCCGATTGGATTTTTTCTTCGCATACAGAAGTGCTTGAAAAAATACTCAATCGGGCTTCGATTCTCGCACAGAAGCACGTAAGTGCTTCCTATCTCTTGCTCATTTCATTCGCTGCGAGATGCGAGAATCGAACTCGCGCCTAATGCTTGGGAAGCACTCATTCTACCACTAAACTAATCTCGCAAAATATTGACGGGTAAAGAAGCACTGTTCCTTGCCCGTTCCAGTTTGTCACAGACAAGATGGTTCGGGTGCCACTTCACCCTCTACCAATCTTGGCATCGCCTCATGGTGTAAAATCAATAATATCAACGATTTTTAAATTCTGAAACTATCCAAATTCTTTATAGATGCTTTAACATCACGATAACACAATGCCAAAATTGGTGTTAGGGTAAACTATATCCGCAAATTTTAAAAGAAACACCATTCTAACCTAAAAACTCTTAGAGCCCAAAGAAGTCCAGAATACGACCCCAGAAACCCAGTTTTGAATTCCCTGATGTGTTTGTGCTACCTTCAGCAGGTTCCACTATGATAACCATTTTCTCCCCTTCTTTGACAATCGGAAATTTATTCCTTAATTCCGCTTCAAGGCCGGGCTCAGAGCTTAGTTTATCTATTTCACGCTGTAAAAAATCGCTCCGAACACTAAGATCTGCAACGTTCCGCTCGGCATTGACAAGCTCCCGGCGGCTATTTTGCTCACTGCGATACACATTCATTACCGCCCGAGCCAGAAAAAACAAGACGAGTGCCAAGAGAACAATCGTGACTGGCGCATAGAGCACTTGTTTTACACTGCGTCGGCGTCTGAATTCTTTCATCCCGTTAGAAATTATTATTTTTGCTAAAATGATTCATCAATACTATTTTCTTGGTATCTTCACCATACTGTGTAAAAGCACTTCGCTGAATTTCTAACGGGACAAGTCCCCCGAGGCTGATTCCCGCAACTGTTAACAGGATTCATTGTAGTATGATAGTATAGCAGAACAAATTCACATGTTTACAAACCGAAAACATCAAAAACGGATACGGATCGTGTGGGGTGTTGTGTGTATGCTGATCATCATCAGCATGGTTTTCCTGTACCTACCGAGCTTCTTGTAAAAATACCTTACATATCTGACGCGTCAGACAGAACTTCCCCATACAACATTCTGTTCTAGAACACTATTCTTTCTGAACCATTTTCAGAAATACGTCGTGGGAAATATTCACCCTGCCACGCTCAGCCATCTTCTTTTTCCCTTTTTTCTGCTTCTCCCGAAGCTTCATTTTACGCGTAATGTCTCCCCCATACATATGTTGGGTTACATCCTTTTTCATCGCGGAGAGTGTGCGTGAGGAGATGATGCGTCCGAGCGCGAACCCTTGAATCTTCGTAGTAAACATCTGCCGAGGAAGAATGGAGCGAAGTTTCTCTACTGCCGCTTCAGCTTCATGTTCAACACGTCGGCGAGAGACCACGCGTGCGAATGCCGGCACTGACTCTTCAGCTACAAATAATTCAAGCTTTACCACTTCGGCGGGCGCCGTACCCAAGAGCGTATACGAGAGCGAAGCAAAACCCGATGTAGCGCTTTTTATCTCGTCAAAAAAGTTTCGCATGAGCTCGCGCAGAGGCATGGTGAGTCCTATTGACGTCCTATTATCACTCCACGTTTCTGTGGTAGTAACATTTGCCTCATGATCATACAGAAGTGGCATGACAGAGCTTACATAGTCCGATGGAGCGATTATTTTCACCTCTGTAATAGGTTCATATATTTTCGCAATCAAACCATGGTCGGGAAACTGCATGGGTGAATAGGCGGTGACTTTCTTTCCGTTTCTTAATTCAATTTCATAAATAACGCTGGGGCTGGTAACCACAAGCTCTAAATCAAATTCTCGACGCAGACGTTCGGTAACTATTTCAAGGTGAAGCATTCCTAAAAAACCACAACGAAAACCTCGTCCGAGTGATCCCGAACTTTCCTCTTCAAAACTTAACGAAGAATCCGACAATTTTAGACGGGAAAGTGCCTGCCGTAAGGAATTAAAGTCATCTTGGGTACTTGGGTATAGAGACGCCCACACGACAGGCCTAGGCTGCGAATAACCCTCCAGAGGGGCGAGCGGGTGTTTTACAGAAATGACCGTGTCTCCCACTGAGGCAATACCTGGGGTTTTAATGCCGGTAACCAGATATCCGATTTCTCCGGCAGAGATTTGATCAGCTTTTGTTTCGCTTGGAGAAAAGATTCCTACTTCTATAGGCGAAAACTTTTGCTGTGCCGCACAAAACTGCAAAGCATCTTTCGCAGACACGCTTCCGTCAAACACACGCATATACACGATGACTCCGGTATGATTGGAATAGTGGAAATCAAAAATCAAACCACGAAATGTCCCCTCTGTTACCTCGCTTGAAACAGGCGCAGGCACACGCTCAATGATTGTCTTTAAGAGTTCGTCTACTCCCGTGCCTGTTTTACCAGACACCTCAAGAATATCGCTTTCGGAACATCCAAGGGTATTTGCCATTTCCTTCTTAACCTCTGCAATGCGCGCCAAAGGCGAATCAATCTTGCTAACCACGGGTACCACCACAAGATTTGCCTCACGTGCCATAGCGAGTGTGGTGAGCGTCTGTGCTTGCACTCCTTGGGTAGAATCAACCAACAAAATCACTCCCTCAACCGCTTTAAGCGCTCGGGATACTTCATAAGAGAAATCGATGTGGCCCGGAGTGTCAATGAGATTAAGTATGTAATCTTGATCGTTAACCCTGTATTTCATACGTACAGGCTTCATTTTTATGGTAATACCACGCTCACGCTCAAGCTCCATTGAATCCAGGTATTGCTCGCGCATAGCTCTTTTTTCAATCGTTGCAGTCAATTCAAGCATTCTATCGGCAAGCGTGGACTTGCCGTGGTCTATGTGCGCAACTATGGAAAAATTTCGTATATGCTTCAAATCTGACATTGCGTGGTAATAGTACAAAATGTCAGAACAAAATACAAAAACCGTCCTCCACTGGAGGACGGGCGCTTACAGGGCCATGAGTTCTGCATCCTTTCTCTTTGACATGGGCTCAAAAAGCTGGAAAAGATAGTAGTTCTTTCCAACTTGTTTATACGCCATAGCCGCGGACAAGCCGAGACTGTTGAAGAGCGCGTCTACATTGTCCGCGACATCAACAAAGGCGGCATTGGGGTCGGGTGAGGCTATCATAACGCCCCACGTGTGATCGTTGATCCGAAACGTAGCGCCGAACAGTGTCGGCCAGCGAGCCCGCAGGGGGTTGAGCACTTCGCCTGTGGGCAGTTGAGCAATGTGGTCTTGTAAGGTTGACATAAATAAGAACTTTCTCTGATGTCATGCTAGCGCATTCCAATATTGAGGTCAACCACCGCCAACACATTTCTCAGTTCAATATCTTCTTACGGCAAAACATCTGTTTCCGAAACAATGACTTTTGTGTTCCAAATTTTTGCGTGAAGTGTTCCCCACACTTCTTTCAATTCCTGACTTTCCAACGCTCGCAAAACAATGACTCCCGCAATAATTCCTAGTATCCCGGCAAAAAAGCCTTGCGCAAAAATGCCAAGCACTGTATTAAGATCAAAGATTGAGCTTAACCACTGCAAACTCAGATAGGCCACCACGGCCATGATCATAGCCCCGGCAAAATTCTGAAAGAAGACTCTCAAAAGCCGACGGGTGAAACCGGGGGCTTCTCTGTGGAACACGTACCAAAAAAGCGCTAGATTCAAGAGCATAGAAATAGAATACCCTAGCGGAAGCATAATAACCTCGGTGCCCGGAATTCCCTCTACGCGCAAGAGACTTTCTACAAAAAAGCGGAATACCGGCCAGGAAAGGAAGAGTTTCCAGAGCCCGTAACTTGAGGCGATAGCCACCATACCGGAGAACACATTGACCAGAAGAGGGGTCTTCGTGCGACCACTGGCATAGTAGGCCCGAATAAACAAGAGTACGAGGCTTTGGGCTACCACCGACACCGAGAACACCGCAAGCGCGGCGGCGACCAGACGCGTGTTAGACCAACTGAAGTTTCCTGAACCAAGAATCGTTCTTACAATCTGTGCCCTGAGCACCACAAACAAAGCGCTGATAGGCACGGACCAGAAAACAATGTGGCGTGCGGCCGTAAGCATTGCTTCAACAAACTGTGCGCGCTCGCCCGTGGAAAAGAAACGACTGATGGTCGGGAACAGCGCGATTGAATAGCTCACTCCCACAATCGCAAGTGGCACGGACTGCATATTCCACGAGAAGTTAAATACCGCGATAGAACCAATAGACATAAGAGAGCCAAACCCAAGAAGAACAACGGTCGCAATCGTACTGCTTGAAAGCGCGACTGTCCTTCCAGCGGAGAGTAACACGATCTCCTTGATACTTGAAAAATCAAATTTCCATTGCAATCGTGGCATAAGACCATGCGAATAAACAAATGGCAGTTGTATGAGTAGATGCATAAGTGCACCCAACACAACCCCCCAGGCAAGACCGGCGATACCTATCATGGGATAAAAAATCACAATCCCTACAATAATGCCGAAGTTATACAACAGCGGGCTGATTGCATAGATGATAAAACGCTTGCATGCTTGAGTGATTGAAGCAAAAAGATTTGAAAGTCCCAAAAGAATCGGGGACAGTAAGGCAATACGGGTCAGGAGTACCAGTTGATCGTAACTTTCCTGCGCCGAAATTCCCGGGAAAAGCCAGTGCACTAACCAGGGTGTCAGGACATACGCAATGATGCTCACCCCGACCATAAGCAGAGAGAAAAAAGAAAAAAGCGAGCCGATGAAATTTCGCAAAACATCCGTGTCCCCTTTCAAGCGTTCCACCACAAACGGCACGAGTACTGAAATTGAAACGAAAGAAGCAACCGACACAAAAATAAAATCGGGGATTTTGAAAGATGTATAGTACACGTCCAACACCTGACCTGCCCCAAAGTAATACGCGAACAAACGATCACGGAAAAGACCCAGCAGCTGCGAAAGCACCGCAAAGAAACCTATCAGGTACGCAGCGTGATGGATATTACCAACCTCCTTTGAAAGCATACCGAGTATTCTTTTCACCATATGCCGTTAGACGGAAGGCTCGCCGTTCTATATATGATTATTATGGCTGTTCAACAGTCTTTTCTTCTACGGGAAGAGTACTGCGTTTGTCAGGTCGATCTGAAGCGCTGATAGTGGCAAACGGATCCAGACCTGCTTGAATGTTTTTAATAATAGTCGGCACGTCCGTATTGTCTGGGTTGAGGACCATAATATCGTTGAATTGCGTAAGGGCATCCTTTGTCTTACCAAGCTGGTTATAACTTAACCCGAGGAAATATTTCGCATTAGAGTATGTGGGGGCCAAGAATACCGCCCTGTTCAGAGCATCCACGGCACCACGATAATCCTTATTGTTGTATTTCAAGAGTCCAAGCTGAAAGAACACGGTCGGGTCATTCGGGGCAAGCACGGCCACCGATTCCACAGAGGCAATAGCATCGCGCAGTTTCCCTTCATCCACTTGAATTTGCGAGAGAAGGAAGATGGCTTCGGTATAATTGCTTTTCTGCGCAAGTGCCGCGTCAATCTCCAAGCGCGCCTTTATCCTATCACTGTGCGCACGCTCAAGCCGAGCCGCCATAAGGTGCATCTCGGGACTTTGGGTATTGAGTGAGCGCGCCCGGTCGTATGCTGATTTTGCGCCTTCATAGGCGCCCTGAACGGCAAGCGGGGGAGGTACTACTGCTTCATAAATACGCCCTAGCGAAACCCAGTTCTGGTAGTTCGTAGCGTCCAAATCAATCGCACTGCGGGCATAGGTAAGAGCATCACCCATGAGCGATTGGAGCTGCGTTTGGAACTGCCGAACCTGATCAGGCGAGGGATTTTGTGGCATGTTAGTAAGTAATATCCCGAGCTTATTCAAACTGATCTCAGCTAAGAAACGCTCATAGAGATCGTTGTCCGAAATAGAGACCGCACGCAGTGTATATCCTTCGGCCTTAGAGACGTTACCTTCCGTATTAAGTGCAAGGATGGCTTTTTGGAAGTATGCTGATGCGACAAATTTCTGTCCAAACATATACGAAAGCGCGACTACTCCTATCAAAAGTGCCGCCAAAACGAGCACTGATACAAAACTCGCCCGCGAATCATCAATGAACGAAATGGTCTTTGACTTGAGAAGCCGTTCGTTATACAGCGATGCAATAAAAACTCCCGTAAAAAGAAAGGTGAGGGTGAGGATAACCGCGCTGGGTATATAGAACGCAAAAAATGTCCAGAGAAACAACGAGGCAAAGAAGGACGAAACTGAAAGATATCGATGGAGTTTATCAGTTACGGGCATCAGTAAATATTTGAGGCCGATGAAAAGTATTGAGAGGATAAATACGACCCACACGATAAATCCGAGTATCCCGTCAGCCACCAGCTGGGTGGACAAAAAACCTACGCCAAACGAGAAATCAGTATTCCAAAAAATACTTTGATTGATACCCTCGGGTTTATGCAGGAGCCATTGATTGACGAAACGGTTTGGACCAGCACCCAAGATTGAGTACTGTTTCAAGGTTGCTTTGGCAACGGTATAGGTTGAAGACCAATTTGGCCGCACCTCTAGATTGGAAATTTTAAACTGCCCCGCAACCCACGTCCCGATAGGTCGGCTAGAGCTGTAGTAATCAATAAGAAAGACCGTAGAAAGCATAATCATACACACCGCAATAGCACTCCCCCTCCGAACGCGCCTTGCAGGCTGAAGGAGTGCACCGCTCGCATCAGTGCTTTGTACAGAGGCCGAGGTGAAATCTTTCTTAAACGCATACATATAGACAAAATACAGAAGGCTGAAGAATGCAAGCGCATACCAGAGAGTCGGAAAATTGATGATCGCCAGAGAAATCACTGAAAGAACAAAGAGTACCCAAAGCACGATTTTGAACAGCCAATTGAACTGCAACAGTTCAATAGACATAAAAGAAAGGAGGGTTACCAAGCCGAAGAAAATACCGAGGTCATTCCACTTGCCAATAAGGTTTGCGGTGATATCAGTAAAAATGCCATATTGTAAAAACTGTGCCCCGAAGACAAACCGAAGGGTATGGAACAAAACAATGAGAACAGTGGAGGCAAAAAGCGCGAGGTAGAGATAGAACACCCGCTCCTTCGGTCTAAAAAGCGCGGAAAATAAAAACATTACTAAAAAAAGCACGACCGTATTTGCCCACGTCCCGATCTCAAAGCCCTGCCCGATAAAGGAAACCCACACGGAAGGAGAAAACAAGGATGAAATCAGCATAACCAAGAGCACCATCGCCGAGGTAAGAAATACAAGATTGTTCGGTAACAAGTACCTTCCATCTTTCAAACGAGCAATGAGCCATAGGGCAAAAGAAACGAGGGCCGCCAAGGATATAAAAACAACTTTACTAAACTGAAATTGGAACGCAGCCGAAGGGATAAAAAAGATGGGTAGGAGAAAGGCAGTAGCGATTAAAATATAGTAGGAGATATTTTCTAGCAACGATACTTTGTCTACTGACTCTTCAATCCTAACTTTGAGCTTTTCCATAGGTATATAATTATATAATTGAATGCTAGATGAAAGTATATACCACGCACAGAGCGTTTTCAACAGAATTTCACACAGTACCAGCATATTGCACGCTAGAAAAATGTATCGTATAATGCATCCGCACTGCGCCAGGTAGTCGCCCCCACACCAACTTTGGCATTGTGTTTTTGTTGCCCACTATACGTCAGTCAACAAAATTAGACTGTAGCGATATGTGTTGTACCGTAACAAGAATCATGAAAACACGACGCAACGATGCCAAAGTTGGTGTCGGGGGAGGAAAGTCCGAACTGCTACGCCCCGCGTAAGTGGGAGTTAAGAAGGTAGCGGGTAACGCCCGTCCAGAGCAATCTGTGAGGTGCGAACAGCAACGCCCGATTCCGAAAGGATAGGGAACCCGCCCTTTCTGCCCATAAACTGAAACAAGCACATTAAATCGTCAAAGTGATGTGCAGCACTGATAACATGTTGGTGGTTAGAAAGGGCGGGATGTCTCGGTGGTAACGCCGAGCTGAAACGGCAAAATCCTTACCCAGCTGCAAGGCCGAGCCCGGCGTGCTTCGCACGCAGTTTGTAAAGTGAAAAGTCAAGAGTTACCAAGTGAGGCAGTCCTTCGCCTGACACTTGCGACTTTATAAACTTGATGAACTTTATAACTTGCGCGCGGAGCGCGTTGGGAGTGCCGCTTGAGGTTGGCAGTAATGCTAATCCCAGATAAATGACTACCGTCCCCACACTAATTTTGACATTGTGTTTTGTTGCCCAACAATCGTCAGTCAGCGAAACCAGTCCTCGCGACAGGCGTTTGAAAATCGGCTAAATCTGGAAAACACGACGCAACGATGTCAAAATTAGTGTGGGGATACAGAATTCGGCTTATCGACGCAGGGCACAAAATCAAAAACTCGTCCTTTAAGAGGCGAGTTTTTGATTTTGTGCTTTGAGAACTCCTCCGTTCTCAACGCTCGTCTGAAAAGACTCGCTGCTCTCCGCCACGGGGAAAGTCCCTTTTCCCCGACCATCTTCCAATAATTCAAAGTTACTCACTGCTCTTGTTTTTCTTCTTTCTCCCCTAATTCACCCGTCTTGCCATGGGCATGACCATCCACTTCGTAGCTTGTGTTCTGTGCTTCAAAAAAGTTGACGAGTTCAAACACATCAGTCGCGGCACTCATCCACTTTGCGGGATTGGTAACATTGTAGTGTTTTGCAAGGCCAAGCTCTTCAAGACGCCGGTCGGTCACATACATCACATACTGATTCACATAGTCGGCATTGAGACCAAGTATGCCATTGGGAAATAAATCACGGTTGTAGTTAACTTCCAGATTCACCCCCTCAATGACGATATTTCGTATCTCGTTTGCAAACTCTTCGGTGAGCAAATCTGAATTTTCTTCAAGGATATTGTGAATCAAGTTGATGCCAAACTTTAAATGAAGACTCTCGTCGCGCAGAACCCAGTTAATCATAGAGCCGAAGTTGCGTAGTTGATTTCGTTGGCGGAAAGAAAGCGCCACCATGAAGCCCGAGTAAAACCAAATTCCCTCCATCACAATGTTAGTGGCCACAAGGTTTCTGATAAAATCTTTTTTCCCTTCGGTTGTAGAAATATCAAGCGTCTCATCAGTCATGCGTTTCATATATTTATTGATGTAGTCTTCTTTGGCAGTCATAGAAGGCACCTGAAGATGTAAATCAAAAATCTTCTCTCGGTCAAACGGAAAGGTTTCAAGGACGTATTCAAACGCAACACAGTGGTTCGCCTCTTCCCACATCTGCTTAGCCAAGTACAGATGGCATTCCGGAGATTTCAGATATGGATAAATACCGAGCGCGATGGAACGATTAACGATAAGCTCTGCGGGGTTGAAAAACGCCATCAAAAATTTTACTGCGTGTCGCTCGTCTTCCGTCATTTTTGACCAGTCGTCTAAATCTTCTTTAAGCGCGATCTCATGCGGAAACCACGTATTGCGAACGGCTTGATTATATAAATCATACGCCCACTTGTAGCGAAGCGGGTGCAAGCTCATATCCTCCGGCGATGCTTTTCCAATCAACATATATTTATATTATTACTCAATTATCTTTAAAAACTAGGGGGCTCTCACGTACTCGACTCCATCCCACAAAAGGATCTTGCTATCGGAATCATACGTTGCCGTTGCATTGGAATTTTTTATATGCAAAACATTCTGTGCGCACGTATATGTTCCGCTAATAAGAACATCACCCCCGGTCTGCCCTGAAAAAGCGTTCCCTTGAAAATCAAGGTATCCCTTACCCATCACAGCGCCATTCGGCCCCATGCCGACTATAATATTGTTTACGGAACGAAAGTGTGAGGTTGCAATCAAAGCACAATCATCAGCTGCAGTGGTAGTCGTTGATGCCTGCTGGTTTGATTCTTGTTGTTGTGTCTGTTGCTGATTTTGCTGTGGAACTGTCTTTGTTTTTGTTGAAAGAAAATAAATAGACGCTCCGCCACTAATGATGATAGCGATAATGAGAGCAATGATGATGGGAGCAATGCCGCGCTGTGTGTTTTTCACAATAAAAAAGTTAGTGGGTAGGAATAAGAGTAACAAAAAAGGATTCAGAGAACAAGGTTCGACCTTTTCCCCGATTCAAGGTCGTACCTCGATTTCTTTTAATTTTGAGATGAGTTCAAGGCGCTCTCGAGGAGCGAACCGAGCCATATTCCTATATGGTGAGGGAGCACCGGAGAGAGCAACACAGAAATCGCTCAAAATTAAAAGAAACTACTCGCAGCCAATACAGATATTCTCCGTCCCTGGATCTACCGGCCCCTCCTCGTGATTATGTGGCAACTTCTTGCCGAAATTCTTCATCAACACCTCCACCTCCTCGGGGGTAAGCTTAGGACGCGATTGGGCCGATACCTCTGCTGTGTGCGGAACTTTAACCGACTCCGCTACGGACACAGCGGTTGCCACAGGAACGGAAGTGCTGACGATTTCTTCAATCTTTATCGCTTTGACTGTCTGAGCAATCATAGTTGCAGGGACCGTAGGTGTCACCGGTGGCAATACCGAATCCCCTTCTATACTTAATGATTTCTGTAGAGGAACCGAAAAACCTGGCTTTTTCTCTATATTCCCGCCAGAAACTGCGGCAAAACCGATTTTGCCGATTTTCTGAGCCTTATTGACATGCACCGTACTCTGCTCCGCGGTGTGCCGAGGCTTCATGTGCAAGTAGTAAGTACTCTTAACCCCTTTTTCCCACGCGGTCGTGTAAACTTTCATGGTTTCATCAATATCGCGCGTCTCAAGATACATATTGCGCGAAAGCGCTTGGTCAACCCACTTCTGCGCACGAGCAGCAACTTCAACAAATGCGTATGGAGAAATCGTGAACGAGGTCTTGTAAATATTTTTTACGTATTCGGGAATCCCTTCAATACCAGAGATGTCTCCCTGATTCTCAATAATAGACGCTTTTACTTTATCCCATAGTCCCATGTTT
This sequence comes from Candidatus Taylorbacteria bacterium RIFCSPHIGHO2_02_FULL_46_13, assembly GCA_001821015.1. Lineage (GTDB taxonomy): Bacteria > Patescibacteriota > Minisyncoccia > Phycocordibacterales > DSPV01 > 2-02-FULL-46-13. The sequence goes on along the minus strand of MHRQ01000016.1, from coordinate 36,475 downwards.
TTTAAATCTTTCACCAAGTTGTGGTTGATATCAATGTATTTACCGGAAATCTTGTTGCGGGAGAAAATTTGCGCGAAGCGAGGATCAATACCCGGCGTGGTGCCCGCAACGAGACCAATGTTTGCATTTGGTGCCACTGCCATGAGTGTTGCGTTGCGGATTCCTTGTTTTACTTTCGCGCGCAAGAGATCCCAGTTCAGGCCTTTGTGTTTGCTCTCACGAGACACCGTGACGGGACGACCCCGGTCTTCTTCAAGTATCTTAATCGTATCAATCGGCACCATTCCTTTTGACCAGCGGGAACCTTTGAAATTTGGATAAGAACCACGCGTCTTTGCAAGGTTGGCGCTTTCATCAATCGCCATATGACTGATGAATTCAAAAATTCTGTCCGCAAAATCCCACGCGCGCTCGCTATCATACGCCATGCCAAACTGTTCTATCGTATCTGAAAATCCCATTACCCCAAGACCGATCGCGCGATTTGCTTTATCTGAATTTTGCGCTTCCGGAATGGAAAGTCTGTTGATATCAATAAGGTTGTCCAGCTGACGGACGGCGAGACGAACGGACTCTTCAAGTTTACCCCACTGCATTTCTTTGTTGTAAATGTGCATCGGGAGATTAATTGAAGCAAGATTGCACACCGCGACATTGTCTTTATCCTGCGGAAGGCAGATTTCGGTGCACAGATTGGACATGTGGATAGTCCCGGTATTGTTATTCAGGGCGCGTAGATTAATAGAATCTTTCCAAACCATCCATGGATGCGAGGTAGTTTGCAAACAGACGAGGATTTGTCGCAACTGCTCGCTCGCAGAAACTTTTTTAAAGGTTCTAAGATCCCCCCGTTCTGCTTTCGCAACGTATTTCTGGTAACTTTCAGAAAACGCCTGCCCGTAGAGCTCATTTAGTTCCGATGTCTCTGCCGGATCAAACATATACCAATCCTGACCGGAGAGCGCACGCTTCATAAACTCATCTGAGAGATACGCGGCAGTGTTTGCAGTACGCATGCGCATATAATCATCTCCGTTGTTCTGCTTCCAATCAAGAAATTCTGGAAAATCAAGGTGCCAATTCTCCATGTAAAAGCACAAGGCTCCTTTTTTCTTGCCTCCGCGCTGTATCGCGCGAATCGCTGTATCAATTATTTTTGCAAAAGGAGTTGGCCCGGTGGACACACCGCCAAAATTAGATTTCAGAGGTGACCCGCCCGCCCGCAATTTAGTTACCGACACACCCAAACCTCCAGAGTTTTTTGAGAGCAACATTACATCTGAAACTGATTTTGAAATATGTTCTATCGTATCGTGAATCTCAAGAAGAAAACAATTTGAGAGCGCAGAACGAATCGTTCCCGCTCCGAGGTTGGTTGAACCTCCCGCAATGTATTCGTGCCGAGACATTTTCTCGTAGAACCTAATTGCCCACGCAGTCGGATCGGTTTCATTGTACGAAAGTCCCATCGCCACACGCATGAAAAAATATTGTGGAGTCTCTACGGGATATTGGTATGCATCTTTAATTGCATATCGATTCATGAGTCCATCCACACCCGAATACTGAAACAGATCATCTCGCTCTATCACCAGTGTATCTGCGAGACGTTTCAAATCAAACTTGTCTACCATGTTCGGATGTAACCGATTGCTGGCTACCCCCTCTGTAATATAGCCGATAAATCCTTCTTTGTGCTTTATTTTCAAATCTTCAGGGTTATCCAGATCATATTCGCCCAGTATTCTTCTATAGACAGTCTTTAAAAAAAGCCTCGTGGCTACTTTATCGTATTCAATATCATCTTTTATGTTTTGGACTGTCGCATGTATCGTCGCCCTGTCCATTTCTTCCGTTGTGATGCCGTCATAAAGCGTCAGGCGAGTGTCAGTTGCAATTTGAGTAACCATTGCGACAGGATCGGCAAGCCCTTTACAGGCACGTTCAATAGAACGATTAATTTTGTCAGCATTGAATGGAGCCTTGGTGCCGTCTCTCTTCGTGATAAAAATACTCATAGCTCTTGTTTCCCTTCTTCGTTAGAACTTATCTCTAGAAATTAATTTATTCTACAATTTTACCTCACCACGACAGGAATGATAGTGGGAAAAACCTGCGCGAGACATGAAAAACACGAAATAAAAGCACTGTAAAGGGGGGCATTTAAAAGAACGCCTACCGAAAGAAGAATTGGGCACCGGAAAAATATTTTTCACGCTTACGACAAGAATTTTAACGCACCAAAAGGGTGTTTCCCGTCTCTATCTGCGAGTTTTCCACAAATCCAGCCGGCACTTCCAACACAAACAACGCATCGGACGACGGGTAAAACACTCTGGGATACGTATCGGGAGAAATTTTTTCCGCAATAGTAACAATGCTCATATTTTCATCAATCCACATGATATCAATCGGAAATCTCATATCCTTCATCCAAATCCCCCACCGACTGTTTGACCCAAATTCAAACCACATACCCGTTTCAGGCAACAGACCTTCACGCCCACCAAGCCCAATCGCCATTTCTAATTCACTGTTAATGACTTCGGCCGTAATAGTAACGCCTTTTATGGATATGGTGGTTGTAGAAAGAGGTATTAACGGACGGTCATACACTACCGGATCCACCCCCGAAGATAAAAGGGAGGGAAAAAGGTAAAAAAGCCCTAAAGTTAGGAGAGTGGCAACAAACACCGTAAGAGAAATCCATTTGAAACGCTGCGTCATAAAAATACCTTATGTTTTTTTACTTTAAGATTTAGAGATCACTTCCCGAGTATGACAAATTGAAACTTTTGTTGATAAGAGGAAAATCAGGAACCACATTGCCAAAGCCGGCAGAACCAAGAACCGCCCAGTTGATAAACGAAGGATCCCGAGGCGCAACTCTGCTGATGTTTCCACTCGAGTCGGTTGCCAAAAAATACACGATAGCTCCTCTCCACCCCTCAACAATACTTATCGCCAATGCATTTTTTGCAAACGAGAGACCTTCGGTGTGTACGGCGAGTGGGCCATCAGGTAATTGCGTAAGCGCCTTTTTAATAATTTCTATTGATTGATACACTTCCTGAACACGAACACGAAATCGTGCATACACATCCCCCTCTTTGTGAGATGCAATCTCGCCCATAGCAAGCTCATGATAGGCCGCATAGGGATACTCAACGCGCGCATCATGTATTATCCCAAGGGCTTTCGCGGCAACCCCCACCACACCGCGATCTTTGGCAATTTCATATGAAAGCACGCCAGTCCCCTTCAGACGATTAAGAAGAGACGAACTGTCTTCTGCAATCTCAATGACTTCGGAAAAATCTTTTAAGAGTATCGCGAGGTCGGCAGACAATCTGTCTTTTTCTTTGCCGTCTATATCTTTCATGACACCGCCAATCATATTAACCCGCCGCAAAAATCTGCTCGCCGTAAGCCTCTGGTGTATCTGCATACTTTTCTCACGCAGACGAGCGCCATGCGCACCCCCGAAATTAAAACCTGTATCTAACATAATAGCTCCGATATCGCCAAGATGATTCGCCACGCGTTCCAACTCCGCGTATATGACACGTAGATACCGCGCCCTCCGTGGGGCCACAATCCCCGCCAGCTCTTCCGCCGCTTGGCAAAAAGCAAGTGAATGGCTAAAAGAGCTATCACCTGAAATTTTTTCTGAGAGCCAAACTTTTTCATCCACTGGCAATCGCTCAAACAATTTTTCACTACCTTTGTGAGTAAATCCGAGCCGTGGCTCTAACAGGATAATCTCTTCTCCGGCAACACTGAATCGAAAATGACCCGGCTCGATGATACCTGCATGAATCGGGCCAACCGGAATCTCATAAATACCTTCACCGCCAACATGTTGGAATTCGTACACGCCATGAGCCTCCGGCGGTCTCGTTTTCCAATCAAAATCTTTCCGTAACGGAAAAACATCTGCAGGCCAATTCTCATGAAGCACAATCGGCCTTGCATCAGGATGACCAACTGCAGTCAGACCAAAAAATGTTTGTATCTTTCTTTCATAATGCCGAGCTTCAAGAATAGAGGAGGTTAACGAAGGAAACTCAAAGGTATTTTTAATTTGAATGTACGGAACGATACATATATTTTCTTCAGGCGCGCCGAAGACATACCAGACCTTGAAACATCCGTTTTCTTTTCTCTCGTCTGTGGCCGTTATCAACATCAGGGAAAGTTTTTTTTCATGATATAACTCATCCGAAATCTCCCGAAGCGCTGAGACGGAAACTTCAAAGACAGCGGCTGTGCCCTGTATGCGCGCCGATGTGTGTTTGGGAACGTATTTTTCTATATCTGATAATCTCATGATGAATAGATTGCCACTGCGTTGGTAATAAGCGTGTAGAGAAAAGGCGGAATATGCACACTCAAGTATAAGGCGATGATGAGTAACGCCAAAGGGGGAAAAACAAGCCAACGGTTCGTCTCTCCAGGTTTTATGTCTGTAGGTTTTTCACCAAAAATCATCGCCGCTCCATGCCGTAAGAAACCAATGAAGAGGACAATAAATGATGCTAAAGCAAGCAAGACTGCGTATGGATGCATTGCTATCCCCGCGGACAGAATATATAGTTTTGTCAAAAATAACCCAAATGGTGGAATCCCTGTTATCGCAAGAAAGCCCATTAAAAAGAGTGCGGCGGTAAACGGAACCGCACCGATCGCTCCCCTGATATTGGATATTTTAGTTGAACTGTATTTTAAAAACAGGCTGCCTGCCGAGAAGAAGAGGGATGATTTGATAAGCGCATGATAAATCATATGGAGAAGCGCGGCAAATGCACCTAATCCCCCGATACCGAAACCAAGCGTTATGATGCCGATATTCTCAATGCTTGAGTAGGCGAGAAGCCGTTTATAATTTTTTTGCGTAAAGATGATAAGCGCCGCTGCGACGATGGAAGCCATGCCAAATAAGATAAGCAGGCGCGCCGAAAATCCGTTTCCAACGAATACGTCGGTAACTAATTTAAATCTTAATACCGCGACGAGGGCGACATTCAACAAAACGCCGGAAAGTAACGCGCTCACCGGCACGGGCGCTTTACTGTGAGCATCGGGCAACCATGTATGCATGGGGAAAAGCCCGACCTTTGTCCCATACCCAATCAATACAAAGATAAAAGCGATTTTCATCACCTGAATATCAAGATGCCCCGCATTCGCTATAAGTACTTCCCAACTTATGAAACCGTCTGCGCCAAAAGTTCGCACGGAAGTTAGATAGAGCAAAGTTCCGAAGAATGCCAAAAGCAAACCGACCGAATTTATAATTAAATATTTCCAGGCTGCCTCCATAGACGATGGTTTATTATAAAAACTAATGAGGAACGCGGTTGAAAGCGTCGTAGCTTCAATAGAAATCCACATCAATATCGGGCTGTTCACCATAATCGCGAAAAACACCACCGCGAGAAACAAATTTAGCAGTACAAAATATTGCTTAATTCTTCGAAAACCTACTATCATTTTCTTTGTTTCTTCACGAAGATAGAACACGGAAAAAAACGACGCCGCAAGACCGACCGTGGCAATGATAAGCATCACGATTGCTCCAAGCGCGTCAACGGAAAAGATTGGAAAAGGCGAATAGGCTCCTTGAGTGGAAACTTTTAACGCAACAAACAGAGAAATAATTAAGGCAACAGTGCTGGCGCTGACTGAAATAACTTCAATGACACCACGCTGTCTCACTAACGAGCAGACCAGGGCGGAAAAAAGCAAAACCCCGATGATTAAAAATAATTCCATGATGTTAATCTCTTAACTGTTTCATCTCAGTTATATCAAGCGTACCAAAGTGTTTATATATCATTGAAACAAAAACCGTGGCGATAACGAACCAAACCGCAATATCAAACATAATCCCCACCTGAAGAGCCGTTGACTGTTCAAGGCCAGAAAAGATAGCGAAGGTCACAATACTATTCTCAAGCGAGAGCACCCCGACTATTTGTGACAAAGCCCCCTTGCGGTTAATGACTAAGAAAAGCGACACCAACATTCCCGCGATAGCGAGCAGTACAAGTTCTGAATGAGCGGGAACTAAAGATGCCAGGGGCAAAAATACCCGGCTGTGAACCACCGCGATAAGTACACTGATGACGATAAGCGACAGCGGAAGGTTAAGGTATGCGCTAGATGAAAATTTTACCTCATGTTTTTTCACCAATCCGATAAAAAATTTCGGTGCGATAATGACTTTGAAGGTCACCAAAAGAATAATGATAAAAAGCAACGTGAGCGACCTGGTATCAAAAAAAGATCCGAGCAAAATAAGCGCAATGGCAAGCGACTGAATGCCATACCCGATCGCAATTCCAAAATTCTTCCGTGCCAAATGAAAGTAAATCGTCGTTAAGAAAAAAGTTGCTGGTAATAATTGATTAAAAAATATGTCCATATTCAGATAATTAAACCAATGGCCACGACATTGAGTATAAAAGAAACGATGAGAAGATCGGGTAATCTAAAAAATCTGAGTTTGGCGATCGTTGACTCAATAGTTGCAATCACCAAACAAAATAATGATACTTTGACAGCAAACACCACTATCCCAAACGTCACAGCACCAAGAGACAGGTTCTGTGCAATCCCCCATGGGAAGAAAAGATTTATGGCAAGTGATATAAAAATCAATAGCTTGTTTGCCGATGCCCATTCCATAAGCGCTAATCGTTTACCCGAGTATTCCAATATCATCGCTTCATGAATCATCGTCAACTCCAAATGCGTGGCGGGATTATCAAAAGGAAAGCGAGAAGTCTCCGCAAGTAAGACAATGAAAAAACCCAAGAAGGCCAACATAATAGGAAGCGCCGAGAGAAGATTAGGAGCTGCAATAAAAGCAGAAATTGAAAACAAATTCGTGGAACCGCTTATCAAAGCGAGCGTGAGCAACGAAAAAATAAACCCCCCCTCTGCCAGCGCCGAAATAGTCATTTCTCTGCTAGACCCGAATCCTCCAAACGAGCTTCCGGTATCTATTCCGGCAAGCGCCAAAAAGAATGTTCCGATAGCGAGCATGTACACGATAGCCAGAATGTCACTGGTGTACTCATTTTTCAGAAACGAAGCGACCAGAGGAATGCTCGCGCCGACAACAAGCGTTACGGCAAACATAATATACGGAGCATACCGAAAGATCCAAGATGCATCGGCACTGATAATCTCGTCTTTGTGCATCAGCTTCCACACATCGTTATATGGCTGGAGAATGCTCGCCCCGCGACGATTTTGAAACCGTGCTTTACTCTTCCTGATCACACCGATAACAAGCGGAGAAAGCACCGGCACGAGAATAAGTTGGATTGTCCAGATAATAAATGACATAGATTATCGTACTGCCAAAAACAACACCACTAAGAGAACTACGAACATATAGAGCATATAGGCATTGATAATCCCGTTTTGCAATCTTTTTACATATCGTGAAAGTCTGACAACAAAACCATTGATTGGTTCATACAGATAGAGCCGATACATATCTCTGACGCCCAACGTGACTGTTCTTGTCTTCGGTAGATATCGGCTTACCGCATCATGATACTCAACCGCGTGTTGCATACTTGGTTTCAAAACACTCTTGAATATTGAGATGATAGATCTGGAAAAGCCGGTAGCGGTGATCTCCATTCGCGGTGTTAAATCGGTGCCGCAATCCCAGGTAATGCCAGTGTGTATCTCTTGTTTTTTATACACAAAAAATCTGACAACTCCCCACGTCACGACAAGGACAACGAGAAGCAGCGCAAACAGCACCGGCGCAGAAACAGAAGAAAAATTGCCTACAACAAGCCGTCCGGCTTCGGAACTTAAAAACAGCGCGGGGACGTCGTGGAATATGCTTACGTCTCTCCCGACATAGCCCAAGACTGCCGAAATGTGTCCCGAATATATCCCCAACAACAGCGACAACACAGCTAACGCACCCATACCAAAACGCATTGAGAACGGAGCCTCTTTCGCATGTGCTACTTCACTGCTCCGTGGTCGCGCGAGAAAAGTCGCACTGAATACTTTGACGAAACACGCCAGCGCAAGTCCCCCGGTAAATGCAAGCACCGCGGCTGCTCCGACAAATATCCACTTTGCATAAAAATCAAGTGAAGCTATCCCCTGGAAAAGTGTCTGGAAGGTCAACCACTCACTGAAAAATCCGTTAAAGGGCGGCAGAGCGGATATCGCCATTGACCCTACCAGAAAAAATAAAGCGGTCTGAGGCATATATTTGATAAGTCCACCATATTCTTCCATATTTCTTGTGTGCATCTGGTTAATGACCGAACCGGAACTCAAAAAGAGAAGCGATTTAAAAGTAGCATGATTAAGGGTATGAAAAAGCGCAGCGACAAGACCAAGAAGCGCCAGCGAATGAATACCAAGAGAGGTAAAAGTAAGCGCAGCACCCAATCCAAGTAAAATAATTCCGATGTTTTCAATACTGTGATAGGCCAATAATCGTTTGATATCGTGCTCCGTGAGCGCGTATAAAACACCTAACAGAGATGATATAGAACCAATGATTAACAGCGATAGCCCCCACCACTCTGGAATTGGCGAAAGTATATCAAGGAACAGTCTAATCATCATGTAAATTCCGGTCTTTATCATCACACCGGACATGAGCGCGGAGACATGCGAAGGCGCGGCTGGATGGGCACTGGGAAGCCACCCGTGAAAAGGAATGATACCTGCTTTGGTTCCAAAACCCACCACCGCAAGGACAAAAACAACATTCTTTATCCAATCCGGAATAGTACCCATCATTGTTTTTATGATTGTAAAATCAAAAGAACCCGTAAATTTGTAGAGCATAAGAAACGCAAGGACAATGCACGCCGTCCCGATATACGTCATAACCAAATAGAGCGACCCTGCCGAAATATTATTCGGGTCACGACGATCATACACGACAAGAAAATATGATGCCACGGACATACTCTCCCATGCAATGAGAAAAAAGAGAGCATTTGACGCAGAAACGACCACGAGCATGCCGAGGATAAAGATATTATAGAAAAACCCCAGCGCGCCAATACTGTATTTTCCATAAAAGTGTCTTACATATCCGAATCCATAAATAGAACAAAAAAGAGACACTAACGATATGACTAAAATAAAGAACGCGGAGAGTTTATCAATAGCAATAGAGACTGACAGAAGAGGAAAAACAGGCGTACCGATGCTAAAAAGTATCGTGTTCAGTGCGAATAAAGCACCAACCGAGAAAATGGTACCCCAAAGCGAACCGACAATCGCAAAAAAACTGCTCCGGACATTGGCAAGTTTATCGTCTTTTCTCAAACACAACGCTCCGATCGCTCCCACGGCGAAAAACAATATCAACTCAATAAAACCGGTCGGTGATGCAATGAGAACTAACATACTACTCTTGTACTGCTGGGCTATTTGCCGTGGTAACAGACTCACAGTCAATGATTTCCAATATGTCTAACAGACCCTGAAGGATCGCGAGCGGTGTAGGCGGGTCTCCATGAATTTGATAATTAACCGGTATAACGGTATGTACTCCATCAAGAATTGCGTACGAACCTTTATATATTCCGCCATCAATTGCGTCATTGCCAACGGCCACCACTATTTTGGGTTCGGGTGTCGCTGCATACGCCCGTCGCAGGGCTTCCGCCATATTACGGGTTACTGGACCGCTCACTAAAAGCATATCCGCGTGTTTGGGTGAAGCAACAAAGTGAATGCCAAATCGTTCCACATCATAAAATGCGTTTGAAAGTGCGACGAGTTCCTGCTCGACCGCATTGTCAGAGCCTGCATCCACCTGACGGATAGCAAGAGAACCTCGAAACAGACGCTTCACCTTTTGTTCTATTTTTTCACCAACGGCAAGCACCCCCATCTTTTCTGTACGAGAAGCGGAATGTATGGAAATCACATTTTGTGGCGTAAACAATATTTTTGAAAAAAATTTCAACATACCGTAAAAAAACGAATTATGGTTCAGTTTCTTAAACTAAAATTACAAAATATATCCCTATCCTGCCTGTAAGACTACAGGTCTGCGACTTCCTATTGTTTGATGTATCAACAGTATATATACCCTATGAGCGAGTATATTGCAATTATATACCTCCAAGGGAAAAGTGGCTTGGTGGTAAAAAATTTCCGACTATGATATGAGGAGAACCAGTTACTAACACACTCACTGCGAGACATCAGCCTACCCCTCCCCTTTAAAAATAAGCGAACAGGAATTGATGCAGTATCTTTTACCTCCTTTATCTGCTGGCCCATCGTCAAAAACATGCCCGAGGTGAGCACCACAGTGCTTGCAGAGAACTTCCACGCGACTCATCCCATACTCCTCCCGGTCTTCCTGAAGTTTTATATGTTCGCGATTGACCGCATCAGTAAAACTTGGCCAACCGGTTCCTGAATCAAATTTTGTATCGGAAGAAAAAAGCATCGTTCCACAATTTGAACAAATATACATGCCCTCGTTCTTGTTGTTTAGGTATTTGCCGGTAAACGCCTGTTCCGTCCCCTTCTCGCGAGTCACATGATAGACCTCCGACGGTAATTCTTTCTTCCATTCTGCGTTTGTCTTTTTCATTTCTGAATCCATATGTTTTTGATTATGCATTACGCCCAATTCCAGACTAATATCATTTTACCACTCTTGTATATATTCTCCAGCCTTTCGTTGCCGTTGTACCATTCGTACGAATGGTACAACATAAGACATTGTGGGAATGGTTAAAAAATATTAAGAAGAGTTGTATGATACATAATGAGTTGATATACTTTTTATGGAGATGCCCTAGGTAAGGCATCGTTCTAGTTTAGACCATAAACAAAAGGACCGCATGAAGTTCATTACTACTCGTATTTCATAGTCGGCCAAGAATAGGCCAGATCAGAACGTTCGCTGGGTAGCGAACGTTTTTATTTTGTCTGCACAAAAAAACCTAAGCTACGAGAGCTTAGGTCTTGAATTGTTACAGAGCTTTCGCTCCGATGTTTTTTCGATATTGCATACCCTTAAACGAAACAAGATGAACTGCCTCGTAGGCATGATCCAACGTCTCGCGTAGACTTGCGCCCAGAGCGGTGACAGAAAGTACACGCCCGCCGTCCGTGCAAAGCGTACCATCAATCAATTTCGTTCCCGCATGGAATACCACAACACCCGGAACCTTCTCGGCTTCTTTGATCCCCTGTATCGGGAATCCACATTTCCCTTTCTGCTCATACGGATACCACCCTGAAGCAAGTGTTATAGAGGCCGCAAAACCCCCACGCCACCCAAGCTTGCAAGTAGCAAGTGTGCCGTCCGTGCACGCCCACAAGAGTTCTACGAGGTCGCTTTTCAGCAAACGCATATACGCTTGTGTTTCGGGGTCACCGAATCGCGCGTTGAACTCCAGAACTTTTGGCCCTTCGTTCGTTATTTTAAGACCAGGAAAAAGACACCCGGAGAATCTTCTACCTGAAGAAGCAAGCATAGAAAGCGTAGGTAGAACAATTTGTCTATCCACCGCCGCCATGTCATGTGCCTTAAACCATGGCACGGGAGTAATCACTCCCATACCACCAGTCATAGGACTTCGTTCGTCTTCACCAATAGTCTTATGGTCTTGCGCAGGCGGAAACAATATGGATGACTTACCATCTGCGAGAGCATGGATGGAAATCTCCTGACCGGGAATACATTCTTCCACCAACACGTTATCACCCGCGTCTTGATGAACACGGCCGACCATAATTTTCCAAAGCGCCTCTTGCGCTTTTTCAAGCGTCTCACATCGGTATGCTCCTTTCCCGCTCGCAAGGCCGCTTGCCTTTATAAAAAGGGTTAGGCCAGGCGTATGCGTAAAACATTCCACAACATACACGACCGCTTCGTCATACCGAGAGAAGACACGAAATGTCCCGGTTGGAATTCCTGAAACCGACATCATAAATTTTGCCAACGCTTTGTCTGTTTCAATTTCCGCCGCGGCACGCGTCGGACCGAAAATCCGCAAACCACGAGCTCGAAATGTATTGACGATACCGAGCCCCAGCAAATCCTCACGTCCAACTACGGTCAGATCAATTGAACGCCTTTCTGCAAAACGAGCGAGACGATCAATAGATGTCGGCGGAATCTGGACATTCTCCGCAAATTGCGCCGTGCCAGGAGTCCCTGGAGCGCAGTAAATCTTTCCCACACGTGGTGACTGTGCGAGCTTCCACGCCCACGCATTCTCTCTTGCGCCAGCACCGGGAATTAAAACTGTTAGGCCCATATCGGCCTCCTTTCTGTTTGATTGTTTATAGGACTACTCAGTCGGCACATTTCTTCGTTGCTTTGTTCCGGAACTCCCTCACCATACTAAAAAGTATGGCTCGGTCGTTTCCTCACTCGCGCCTTGAACTGCATCCAACTGTGTAAGTCCTAATTGAGAAGAACTTTGTTGCTACCTTATCTTTTTAAATATCATTCGTCAATCATCAAATAGAAAAAGTCCCGAAGCATCTCGCTTGGGACTTTAAAACAAAGAACTACTACGTTAAGGAACTGAGACACGGAAGAAACGTTTCGCTGTGCTGACTGTCTCCGTGTATCTCCAGACGCTAGAAGAAAGAACATTGGTCGCGCGTGGCTGCCACACGCTCAAATCAGTACTGACTTCAAGCACAATCCGCTGACCGACAGTACCGTAGACATCAATAGCGACCGTACTACTTCCCGCCCTCGTAATGACAAGCTGTGGCGGACCTCCGCTTTGCACAGAGAGTGCCTGCGGCACATAGCTATACCGTCGCCGAGAGCCATCTGTCATTTTGACAAACAGATAACGAGTACCCGGTGCACTTTCAGCTGAAGAAACGGTAAATGGCACGATACGATAGTTAACTTGCGTTTGCCCGGTACCTGGCACCTGCATCTGTCCAAGCAACCGCTCATTCCCATTGAACGGGTTGTGATCCGTATCAATAAAAATTTCTGCCAACGCACTCTCCGAGGACGGGCGAGCCCACTGATAGTAGAAGCCGACTGAATTACTCTGTCCATACTGAATGACTGATGAGCCTAGCAATGCGACCTTAATAGGATTTGGCCACCGCCCACTGTATGTCGGCAATGCTGTTCGATTATTGGTACTCCCTGCACCTAAGTCCCAGTGCTGATTGTATCCAGTGCGAATCATATCCGTGTTGGAACCAGCCGGTTTATTGGTGCTCAAACGGTCGCCTCCAGCGATGAGACTGTAGCAAAACCCCGCATTGGTGCCACGCTGTTCAGCACTCTCGTACCAGTAGGAACGTTCGAAGGTATCAAGTGTCGCATTTGAGTCGCTTGTCGGCGTTCGTAAATCAATCGTGCCGTGATACCAGAGATGAACATCAAAATGATCACCGTAGTAATCAGGCCAATACCCAGCTTCCAAATGGATTAATTGACGATTATACGCTCCTGCGACAGACTCACCGTGAAAAGCGGCGGTCTGCCAATAGTTGTCAGCAAAGAGCACATTTTCGTACGTGCGCACAGGCGCATCCACTACGGTGTAGGGCGGATTACTATCAAATCCGTCGTTGTTAAGAGGATGCGGATCGAGAGGCGTGAAGTGGTCCACCCAAATTCCGTTCGTACCGAAGTCCAAACACATTTCTGAAACAAGTGAGCCGCCGCGGCTGTGTCCGATCAGATGTATGGGCAGTTCAGCAACCGCATGGCCATTGAGCTCAGAGATGAAGTTCGTTTGGGCCAGCACGTATGCAACGACCCACGAGATTTCATAGACACTTTTACTGCCACCCGCCCACTGTCGCCAATCGAGATTGATGAGTATCTCTCCCGAATCGGTCGTCAGAGGATGAGCACCCGCGATGCGACTCCACTTCGGAATGTACGCATTAATATTTGTATCAAGAACAAAGGACAGGTTGTACGTTGTGTAGTTGGTACCGGGGAGACTTGGATTCACCGGAATCGCTGCAGTCATGGCTGATACCCAACTATCTACGTTGCTGTTTAGGCCGTGTGTTACGACAGTAACCCCGGCACCCTGGCAACGCGAGTCATAACTGATGGTGAGGAAAAGGGCGAGCGCACAGAACGCGAGCCTATGGAATCTATAGTGCATAAGAGACTCCTTTCTGTTTAATTGTTTAAAGAACTTTGCACCTACCCTATCGTCAAACAAGCAAATGGTCAACACAGGAAATAACAACACGGCCGTGTTGTTATTTCCATTACCAGATTTGAGACAAAATCATCACTCTGATGAGCTGATGAGAGTGGATTGAGGACGGTGTCTATAGTCTTTTCATCATGTCTTAATTATAGGACCCCGTTACTCTTTCTTTGAGAACTGAGCGAGAAATTCTCTGACTCGTATCAAAGTTTCGTGTCTATGCGAAGTAACTTTGAGTTTTAAAGCTTCGCCAACAGTAAACCATCCAAACCCCTGACCTTCGTGTTGCACAATCGGCTGAACTTCGTCATATTTTTCTATAAAATTGTGAGCTATTACATGAATCACATCATTCTCTCCTCCTTCTTCGTCAAATTCATCAGTACAAAATGGCTCAGGTTTTTTCATTGTATATTCTATTTCTTCCATAATCTCACGTCGGAGCGCCTGCTCGGGAGTTTCTCCTTCTTCTATACCTCCACCAAACATCCCCCAATATCCAGCC
>MHRQ01000016.1:0-21587 GCA_001821015.1 Candidatus Taylorbacteria bacterium RIFCSPHIGHO2_02_FULL_46_13 | reverse complement strand
TAATTCTTTGTCTATATTGCTTGGTAATTTTGTATGCGGAATTTTCAAGCTTTTTAACACTGTATCAAATCTCTCAAATCCACCATTACTTCTTAGCTCAACCCATTCGACTTTCCGGCTATTTAGTTGTTTTTTGTTCGTATCTGAAAGTTTATCGGCCACAAAAACCCTACTATCTCTAGCTATAACTGCATCAGCACTTTCTGGATTACCACGCCCCATTAATTTGACTTCGCATTTGTGCTGATTTTTACCTTCAATTAAATAAAAATCTATTTCTCTTTCAAAATCATCTTCTTCTATCTCTTTACCCTTTATCTTTAGAGCATAATTTTGTTCAGGTACACCATATAATTTGCACAGTGTTTGCATTAACGGCTTTTCGACTCGTTTTCCGGCAGTACTCCAGAGACCACCTCTCAATGCAGATCTTTTTACCGCCAATGTATTTATTACAATTAAACTTTCACTAACATTAAGATCAACACTAACGCCTTTAAACTTAATCGTTAAAGTTAATTCAAGATCGTGTTCGGTATCAACTAAGTTTTTAATTGATTCATATAAAAGATCATAATGTTCATTTGAAGCGTCAATTACAATTTCTTTAGTCGAAGAATTAAACATATTATGAATTGTTTTTGTGTTCAAACCAGAGTTGATTGCTATTTCATTTGCGGGTAAATTCGGATCTAAAAATGCTTTTTTATACCAATCAACAGTAATGTCTTTACTTTTCAATTTTGCATCAACGATGTGTTTGAAAAAACCAATCGCAAACTGCAAAAATTCAGCATTAATAAGAGTAACAACTTCAATTCTGTAATCCTCGCCCTTTAGTAATTTTCTTATTATATTTTTTGCTACTTGTTCAGTTATTGTCATATTATTCCTTTAATTAGTGTTATAAAATCTTTAATACCAACAAAATTTGGTCGCGAATTCTTTGCGTTAAATAGATTATCTTTTTTAATCAAATCTTCTTTCATGCGACTTACATATTTTGGCTCTTTTTCTGTTAAAAAGAAATGCCGATTTAAATTAGATGCTGCTCGACCAAGTGTCCCGCTTCCTGCAAATGGATCAAAAATTAAATCGTCAACAAATGAATAATATTTAATAACCCTATTACATAATTCTATAGGGAAAACCGCACTATGTATTCGATCAAATGTAGGATCGATACGCCAAACATTTGTCGTTTCATATTTATCTAAAACTTTACTCTTTTTAACCTTGTCCCACTCATATTGTTGTATATTCCAATCAATTAGTTTATCGGTTTTTTTTCTGTATACCATCAGCATTTCAGAAATAGCATTTGGTTTATAACCCAAAGGCTTTCTGTGCTGTAAAAATCCAGCATTTCTATTTTTAACGCTTGCTTCCGGTTTAACCCATACTATATCATCAATAAATTCCCAACCCATTTTTACTAATAATGGGTGTATATCATACGGTATAGGATAGCGTTTACTGGAATGAGCCCGGCTTATTCTTGGAATAATAATTGGCGAGGTATTAAGTACAAAAAATCTACCCTCTTTTGTGATCCGATGAACTTCCCTGAAGACTTCTTCTAAAAATTTCAAATACTCATCATAACTCTGATAAATTGAATAATCTCTAGCGTTATAATAAGGCGGCGAAGTAAAGGTTAGATGGATAGATTCATCGGGAACATATTTTAATGTCTCAACAACATCGCCTTGAACAATGGTATTTTTTAAAAAGGCCGGAAATTCATCGTGTTTTCCACTGTCCTTTGAACCATAACTTACCCCGTTTATTTCTTTGCCAATAACTTCTTTAATCAATTCGTTAGGATGATCGAGTAGCTTTGCCAACTCTTTTTTAACTTGATTATTATTTGAAAAAACAAGTAATCCTCTTATGGCTTGCATTACAACTTTTGGGTCTTTATCTGCTAATAGTTTAATTAAAGTCGGGATTGTTTTTTCATTTCTTAATCTTCCAATAGCGGAAACTGATTCGCGTCTAACTTCAGTGCTTTCATCTTGTTTAGCAAAGTTTACAAAAGTATCCAGTAAAGAAACATCGCCTATTTTTGCAAGATTTTTTATAGCTAAAGATCTGATTGTTTCGTTATTGTTGTTTAATAGATTTAATAATGGTTGCTTACTATATCCATTTTCTAATCTTCCTAATTTCTCTAACACATAAACAATCGTGCCATCGTTTTGATCTTGAAGAAAAGATAAAAGAGCTTTTGTATCATTTTTCAAACTATCAATCTGCTCTCTGTTTATTTGTTTGCTTAATGCTGATCTATTCATAATTTTTATTTCATTAAACTATCAATTGTAATTCCTAATCCCTGTGCAATTTTTGAAACAGTTTGAATTGATGGTTTGGTGATGACATTTGTTTCAATTTTGGTCAGTGTTGTATAGGGAAGATCGGATTTTCTCGCCAATTCGTCCTGCGTTAAACCCTGCTTATTTCTAAGTAGTTTTATCTTATCGCCAATTGTTTCGTTTTCGTTATTGTTTTGACTTTTCATAGTTTCCAAAGTATGATAGTATTAGTATGGGTGCTTGTTTAACCCTTCATAAATATGATAACAAATAAAATGAATTTGAGCAAACTAAATTATTATTGGCGGCGCATTTCGCAAAGCGAAATACGAAATTCGGCGGCGGCGGAAAAGCGAGGGCGGGCAAAAATTCCTTCCCCCCAACCCCCTTCCTTTTTGCCCGCCCGAGCGATTGGATTTCAGAATTTGCAGTCCGGATTTTCGTCAAAAAAAGTTCGGATTTTAACCAAAAGGTACCGCATTTTATCCAAATCCCATTTTGGGGAGGAGGGTGAGAGATTCGCTCCTTACAGTTTCAGTCCCCTTGTTGGATTTTCTGTGCACCTTTCAGGCTTCAGAAAACACTCAACAAGGCTTCGAATCTCTCACGCAAGCGAAATCGTTCGCTTGCTACCCTCTCTAAAATTATACTCGCTTTGCTCATTAATTTTCGGAGGGTGAGAGATTCGAACTCTCGATGCCCTTTCGGACATACGTCCTTTCCAGGGACGCGCACTAGACCACTATGCGAACCCTCCCGATACGTAAAGAATAGTACGCGACTTTCTATTTTTTTCCAATCATCAGCGTCCGCCAAGTAGAGCTTGTATCCGTTCCTGTACAGGGAAATGTGTCACCCCAAAGCAATCCTTCAGAAGCTTCAGGATGCTACGGGGCGCGATTCATTTCAAATCATTCCCCTCTCTTTCCACCAAGCAAGGCTTGTATTCTTTCCTGTACGGGGGGATGGGTCATAAATATCTTCTGCAGAAAACTAATCTGGCCATCTTTACCTGGCCCAAACGGATTAGCGAAGAAAAGATGCGCGGTTGCGTTGCTGGCTGTCTGCATTTTCCCACCATACTGCGAAATCTTTGTCAGCGCCCGTGCCAATCCTTCTGGATACCGAGTCAAAAGCGCACCCGACGCGTCAGCGAGAAATTCGCGCTTGCGCGAAATCGCAAACCTGATGAGTGTCGCGATGATTGGAGAGAGAATCGCGAGCACCACGCCGACCACCAGAAGTACCAGTTGGAGTTGATTCCCCTTCCCATTACTATCGCGCCGTCCACCGAAGCGATTGAAACGCAGAAAAAAATCAGAGAGTATCGTTACGAGCCCGGCCAGCACAACTACAATGGTTGAAATAAGAATATCGCGATTGCCTACATGCGAGAGCTCGTGCGCAAGCACCCCTTCAAGCTCCGTGCGGTCAAGCAAAGACAGAAGGCCTCTCGTTACGGCAACTGCCGCATGTTCTTTGTCACGACCCGTAGCAAAGGCATTAGGTGCCGGGTCCTCTATTATATAGAGTCTTGGCATGGGGAGTCCTGCGGTAATGGCAAGGTTCTCAACGATATTGTAAAGCACGGGATTATCCGCTTTCTCTATCGCCCGTGCATGTGTCAGGGCCAGCACTATTTTGTCCGAGTACCAGTAACTCCCGATATTGGCGAGAACGCTTATAACCACCGCCGCATAGAGAATCGCAGGACTGCCAAAGTAGTAACTTGCAAACCAGCCAACGGCTATAATCAGCGCTAAAAACACGCCCATAAAAAGCCAGGTTTTATGGGCATTCTTGTCTGCTTCTGTATAGAGGGTGGCCATAGGAGAAGCTTAGGGCTTCATGCTTAGAGCCTAGAGGAAAGAATCTTGGAGACCATTTTAATTTCTCCGGCAATGTCGGCTATGAAATCATAGTCTGCGAGTTCGTCCGCTCTCACCCATTTATAATCTACGTCCTCCTCGCTCAGAACAACCTCCCCTGACACATACGGAGCGTAAAAACTAAAAACCATCACAGGAATTCCATCGGGGCGAACAAACGTAACATTCAAAAGATACTCCGGCTTTCCTATTTCAATATTCACCTCTTCTTTTACTTCCCTGCGCAACCCAAGTTCTAAAGCTCCGTACCACTGATGATCGCGACCTGGTTTTGTATGTACGTAATCATCTACCTCAAGCCCACCACCGGGGCAAGTCCATTTTCCGGGAAAAACCTTGAGCGTCTCGCTTCGTTTGGTAATCAAAAATGTGCCATCGCGATGAATGATGGCCGTTCCCACCACACGGTGTAAATCTTTGTGTTTGACTTCCATATAGCCTATATAATACAGGAGATCAGCTGGCTCCACCACCTCCGCCACCGCCTCCTCCCCCTGCACCACCTCCGCCACCTGAAGCTCCCCCACCCCCTCCTGAACTTGAAAACGCGGAAACAAAACTGGAGCTGAAAGACGAAGAAAAAGCGGACGCTGAAAAGGAAGGTGCTCCGGAGACACCACTACCAAATGAAGTTCCCCCAACGTAGGCTCCGGCATACCACGATGGTGGTGGTATGTTAATTGACTCAAAGGCCTTGCCCCATTGCTTCTCCACTCCAAAAATAATGGCGTAGGGAAGATACTTCTGAAATGTTTCCGGCGTCAAATTCTGCATCCGATACCGCTCGGCCGTTTGCAAATAGAGCTTGAACCCCAGCCATTCCTCTTTTAAAATCTGACCTTCTTTGTTGAGCCGTGCTTCAAATTTTACAAATAGAAAAAGCCCCAGCACGCAGATACCTAGAACCACAAACATATTGAGCGGCTCTGGAATAATTGGCTGTCCGATGAGGCTCGAAAAAAATACGACTGCGAGCGCCACAAACAAAAACATCAGCAGGATATCTTTTACCTTTTCCCCCGAAATTGGTTTCTCAAATACTTTTATATCTGTTTCGGTTTCTTTGTAGAGATCATTCTCAAGGCTTTTCATTTTCAGATACAACACACGAGAACGTGTAGGGTTTTTCCGCATTTCTTTTGTTGAAAACTTTGCACCAATCAAAATAGTATCTAAAAATTTCTTTTCATAGTCTTCAAGCTCCGGGTCTGAATCATAGCTTTTGACTTGCTTAACTATATAATCTTTAGGAACGAGAAGATCACCCTTTCTAACCTTTCCAGCAAAGCGAAACCACCCCACGAGTGGAAGTAGAAATACTAGAATAATCCATTTTTCTGGACCACTATTTGTCTGCGAGGAAATACCAACTAAAAAAGCAAAGATGAAAATGAAAAATAAACTTGAGGCACCGAGAGCGATATAAGATATGATCTTTGGCCAAGCACTGGGGGACTCCTCTTCAATAGTGACATACCCGCGCACCGCCAAATCAATAACGGTCGCCGCCCACGCCTTACTTGAGATTCTTTCTTTAACAATTACTTCAGCCATTGCCGGACGTAGATTTTGCGGCGGTTCGTACTGCGCAATGATGTTTCCTCGCCCTTGGCTGTATCTTTCTTTCCTGTACCAATACCCAAAACCTAGAAGTAAAGTGAGAAGTATAATGATACCCATCGCAATTTTCGATGCATGAATAGAAAACCAGTCTTTCCAAAACGCCGCTTGGCTCACCAGACCTTTCGGCCAGCCAGCGGCAATCGTCACCGCTTCCTTTGGAAAAACGGCACTGGCAGTGAATTTAAAGGTCTGATTATCTACTATTTCCTCTGTTCCCCTACCTCCAGTTCCGTTTTCATAACTGCGATACATCCGCGCGGAAAGATCGGATGACTGAGACACATTAGTAGGGATATGCACAATCGCCCCTACGAGATTGACCGGCACATCGTAGTCGGTAAAAAGATTCCAATATAATTCATCATGGTCTTTGAGGAAACTAACTCCCCCATGTACGGTGTATTCAATTATCCAACTATGTGCCGTATCGGCAATATCGTAATACCATTCAATATTCATCATGCCATTTGACGAATAATAGGTATAACGGCCCCAGCTTGAGGGCACCGTCTTATCTAACGTGCCCGAACTGTATAAAAGCGGTTGGCCGGTGTCAGCGTCATATACCTTAATATCGGTTATAGCACTAATTTTATTGTATGGGATTGTCCGTAAACCTTTGTGATACGAACCCACAAATTGATACGTCTGTTTTTCTCTGACGGTAAACGTAGAATCGTTTTTGACTGTTATGTCATAGCTGATAGCACTGTACCAATATTGCCGCGTCTGCGCGTTTACCGATGGAATAAAAGATACGGAAAGCAGAAACAGTGCTAGCACACTGGATAAGCGATAAAAATATTTTCTTGTGGGCTTCATTGTCAGAAAAGCTCTAAGCCCTAAGCGTTAAGCTAGAAGCTCACTTTGACCGGCTCCTTGGCGGCACTGTCGGCATCGCCAAGTTCAAAGAGCTCCATCTTCGCGAAGTGAAATGCTCCCGCAATAACATTTCCAGGGAATGACTCAATGGCAGTGTTGAGATCGCGCACGTTTCCGTTGTAAAATCGCCGCGCCGCCTGAATTTTATTTTCAGTGTCCGAAAGCTCGCGCTGTAACTCCAAAAAATTCTGATTTGCTTTGAGATCTGGATATGCTTCAGCGACTGCAAAGAGTGACTTAAGGGCGCCTGTAAGTACGTTCTCTGCCTGATTTTTATCCGCAAGCGACTGCGCCCCCATAGCGCGCGCACGCGCTTCAGTTACTTTTTCAAATGCAGAACTCTCATGTGTCGCGTAACCCCTTACGGTACTGACAAGATTTGGGATAAGATCATAGCGGCGTTTGAGTTGGACATCAATATCTGCCCATGCCTCTTTTGCTCTATTAATAAGAGATACAAAGCTATTGTAGGAAAAAACAATCCATACAAAGATAAGAACTAAAATCCCCCCGATAACATAAAGAATACTCATGGTTTTTTGTTATTAGTAAGTAACGTAATTATAGCAAAAAGTCCTCCGGTGTACACAGGATGAATACACTCATACGAGAGTAGAGTAGGGTTGCCTAAAAGATAAGGCCCGTGCCAACTCCGTATGCGAGAACGAAAACAACGACAATAGCCCCTACCGAGAGTAGGAGGAACTTCGCGCTTTGGTCGCCCTTGCTTTCTTGGTTAATACTCATATTCTATATTCTACGCTATTGTAACCCCGCCGCAATCCAGACTGTGGATTGCGGTTTCTTCTTTCTGAAGCTCTAAGCGTTAAGCCCTAAGCTGTTCTTAATAGTCCATTCCTCCACCCGGTGGCATACCGCCCCCCATCGCTGGTTTATCTTCTTTAGGTTCATCGGCCACCGCCGCTTCAGTCGTCAAAAGGATTGCGGCGGCTGACGCGGCATTTTGTACACAGCTTCTCGTCACTTTTACCGGATCAATGATACCTGCCACAATCACATCCGCCACCATGAGGTCTTGGAGCGCGTCGTATCCGATATTGCCTTTACCATTTTTTACTTTCTCCACAATAACCGAACCGTCATCTTTACCGGCGTTAATTGCAATCTGGCGGAGTGGCGCCTCAAGGGCTTTCAGCACAATATTGAATCCAACTTCAAATTCACGCACTCCGTATTCTTTATTTTTATTCTTTTCGTTTTTTATCCATTCGGAAACTTTCTGTGCCACCTTAATCAAGGCAACGCCCCCACCCGCGACAATCCCCTCGGAAATCGCCGCCTTTGTCGCATTCACGGCGTCTTCAATCTTCAATTTAAGATATTTCATCTCAGTCTCTGTTGCCGCACCAACGTGAATCACCGCGACTCCGCCGGTAAGTTTTGCGATACGCTCGTCAAGCTTCTCAATATCATACTTGGAATCAGTCTGCTCGCGTTGTTTGCGCAGTTGAGCTACGCGACCTTCAATATCTGCCTTCTTTCCCTTGCCGCCGACAATAATTGTCTTGTCCTTGGTGGAAATGACGCGCGTCGCATGGCCGAGCACCTCAAGTTCCGCCTTCTCAAACTTTATACCGATATCTTCTGAAATTATTTTCGCGCCGATTGTCACGGCGATATCTTGCAAAATATCTTTCTTTCGGTCGCCGTATCCGGGAGCTTTGACCGCCAAGACATTAAAGTTGCCGCGCAATTTGTTGACGATAAATGTCGTCAGTGCTTCCCCTTCCACATCTTCCGCGATAATCACCAAATCTTTCTTCCCTACCTGCGCTATTTTCTCAAGGAGCGGCAAGATTTCTTTGACACCTGCAATTTTCTTGTCCGTAACCAAAATAAGAGGGTCACGATACTCTGCCTCCATTCGTTCCGGATTTGTAATCATATATGGCGAAACGTATCCCTTATCAAATTCAAGCCCCTTAACGACTTCAGAATCAATACCCAATGTCTGAGATTCCTCAACCGTGACCACACCGTCTTTGCCCACCTTGTCTATCGTATCAGCGATAATCATTCCCATATCAAGCGACTCGGCCGCAATCGTCGCGACCTGTCTAATTTCTTCTTTGCTCTTAATAGGCTTGGAGATGCTCTTCAGTGCTTCCACAACTTTTTCCGCCGCTTTCTCAATACCAAAGCGCACACCCATGGGATTCACGCCCATAGAAGTTTGTTTGAGGCCTTCGGATACAATCGCCTGCATTAAAATCACCGACGTAGTCGTTCCATCTCCCGCGTTTTCATTGGTCTTTTCCGCAACCTCTTTAATAATTGACGCACCCATATTTTCAAATTTGTCTTTGAGTGTGATTTCTTTCGCGATAGACACGCCGTCATTGGTGATGGTGGGGCTTCCATAGCCTTTATCCAACACCACGTTACGGCCTCGCGGACCGATGGTGATTTTCACGGCGTCAGCAACCGCGTCAATGCCACGCAATAAGAGTTTTCGGACTTCGTCGTTATATTTTATGATTTTTGCCATTTTAATTAGGGTTTAGGGTACAGGGTTAAGGGTTTAGTAAAATTATTTAACTACAGCAATAATATTGGACTCATTGACGACATGATACTCTTCACCGGATATTTTTATCACGTCTCCCCATGAAAACAGAACCGTATCACCAACAAATACGCCCATCGCAATCAGCTTGCCATCATCGTAGCGTCCAGGGCCCACCGCAACCACCGTTCCTTTCTTAGCGCCTTTATCTTCGTTCACGGTATCCGGGATAATAATACCGCTTTTTGTCTCACCACCTCCCTCTTTATCAATCTCTTTAATCAGCACGCGGTCGCCGAGCGGTTTGAGCTTAAGAGAGGATTTCTTTTGTGTTTCTTTTTTCATATGATTCAAAAACTACCTAAGACACCAGACTCAATCAAGTATCCAAGGAAACTGATAAAGGGCATTCAGCCCTTTGTAGCCGTCGCTCGCTCGGGAAAGAAAAAGAAGATTCTTTTTCTTTCCCCTTACTCGCTAGGCAATAAATAAAGGTCTAAAAGCAAGAGTATTATAGGTGAATTTTAGCATCTGTCAAAAGGTTGACACATCTAGCAAGATATGATAAACTGTTTTCAGTTTTCGTTCATTTAAATTCAACCACCAACCAAAAGGAACCGATGCAGACCGAAACGCAGTCAGTCATCAGAATCTGTTCATTCCCCAACATCCGCCCGATTAACAGCATCGAAGAGGGTCTCAGACTAGGAAACTGCCGCCGCAGCTATCCTTTCATCACCGATGAGTCGGTGCCGCTCCCACAAGTGAAAGGGGAAAAGGCACTACATCTTGTCTATTTCAGACGAACAGTCCGAGCGGATGAATATGGAGAACTTCTTCAAGCGGAGGGCAAACAACCCTGCCGAAACGCTCCCAACTATCTGTTGGGATTTATTTCCCAGGTGCCGGAAGACAAAATGCCAAAGGAACTCCGCAACAAGACCATTGTCGCGGCGGGACTAGATACCTCTTCCCGCGTCTACAACGAGCACGGAATCCAGCATTTTCTCTGTGTCGCTCGTTTTGGTGACCAACACCGAACACTTCAATTCACAGATACGCACATATTATGGAGGAGTGGTAGTTGGATATTTCTCGCAGAGGACTTGGTACCTTAGGCACCCTGACTCACTTCAAACCCTTGATACTTCGGTATCTTGGGTTTTTTCTTTTTTAAAGCCCTAAGCTCCAAGCCCTAAGCATTAAGCTTGCCCTTTTTCCCCCACCATGCTAGACTAGTGATCAATGCCAGTTTTAGTCTCACTATTACCTTACGTACAGATTGTACTGTCAGTCCTCCTGATTACCGCGATTTTACTTCAACGTTCAAGCGCAGGACTTGGGGGCGCATTTGGCGATAGCTCTAATTTCAGCTCGTTTTTTCACGCACGCCGAGGTGCCGAAAAATTCCTCTTTATCTTTACCATTGTGCTGGCTACACTGTTCGCATTGACAGCGCTTTCGGCTCTCTTCGTGCGATAAATCTCACGCTCTCTCGTTACAAAACATTACAAGACAACCTAATCGTCATTTCTCTTTCCGAAAGTATTCGTGATCTCTGATCAATTTAAGAAACTTATATCTAAAGACTTTCGTGTTGGAAGTCTAGAAAAAGCGGCTCGCGTTCTTGCTTCGTTTTCTCTTACCGAACGGCTTATTTTTCTTGCACTCGCCATTGTGTTCGCCTCCTCGGCACTTACATTGTTAGTGAAACTAAACAACGAGCTGACTGTCTTAGTGCCATCAAACGGCGGGTCATTGACGGAAGGCATCATCGGCATTCCCCGATTCATTAATCCCCTCTTGGCTATTTCAGACGCTGACCGAGACCTTACCACGCTCGTGTATTCAGGATTGTTGAAGGTCTCCTCTACCGGCATCCTCATCGGCGACCTCGCCGAAAGCTATTCCGTCTCGGACAACGGTTTAGAATACACTTTTGTGTTGCGCGAAAATGCGGTTTTCCATGATGGGGCACCCGTCACCGCAGATGACATTGTATTCACGATCAAAAAAGCACAGGACCCGAATCTCAAAAGTCCACGGCGCGCGAGCTGGGAAGGAGTTACGGCAGAAAAAGTAGACAACGTAACCGTAAAAATAAAACTAAAAAACCCCTACCCCCCTTTTCTGGAAAACACCACGATGGGAATCCTCCCAGAGCATATCTGGAAAGGTGTTGACGTTGAGCAATTCGCATTCAGCCAATATAATATAGAACCGGTTGGCTCCGGCCCTTATCGCGTGGGGGGCATCAAGCGTTCAAGCGGAGGCATCCCAAGCGCCTATACCTTGACGCCCTTCAGTAAATACACACTCGGAGAAGCACATATCAGCAAAGTGGTATTGAAATTCTATCTTAGCGAAGATGCCCTCGTTGATGCGTACCAACAGGGAGATATAGAAAGCGTCAATAGCATCTCACCGCACAAGGCGCTCGCGCTGACAGCCCTTGGAGCGCGGGTTGAAAGCGCATCGCTTCCTAGAATTTTCGCAGTTTTCTTCAACCAAAATCAAGCGAAAGTTTTCACCTACAAAGAAGTGCGGCAGGCGCTTTACCGTACCGTTGATCAAGAACGTATTGTTACCGAAGTATTGAGTGGTTACGGAGTGCCCATCGCAGGGCCACTGCCCGCAAGCTTATTTGAAACATCTCCACAAACAACAAGCTCTACCGAAAACACGCTGGAAAAGCGCGTAACCGAAGCGCAAGCACTGTTGAAAAAAAACGGCTGGACTCCGAACCCAACAGACGGCGTTCTTGAAAAGAAAGTGAAAAAAGAAACGATTCGTCTTGAGTTCAGTATTGCTACTTCAAACAGTGAAGAGCTCAAAGCAGCCGCAAAAATTATAAAGGGAGACTGGGAAAAAATCGGCGCGAAAGTCTCTCTCAACTTTTTTGACACGGGAGACCTCAATCAAAACGTCATCCGCCCCCGAACCTACGATTCGCTTTTCTTCGGCGAAGTCATCGGGCGAGATCTTGACTTGTTTGCCTTCTGGCACTCCTCTCAGAGAAATGACCCCGGCCTCAATGTTTCTCTCTACGCAAATATAAAAGCGGACAAATTGCTTGAGAGTGCTCGAACTACCGTGCTCCAAGATATGCGCATTGAAAAATACAGAGCATTCGCGGTGGAAGTAGCAACTGATATGCCGGCCGCTTTTATTTATTCACCGGATTTCATCTATGTCATTCCCAAGAAAATACACGGTATGAGCATTAACGCGGTCACCATACCTTCTGATCGCTTCCTAAACATCAATGAATGGCATATAGAAACCGATCGGGTGTGGAAACTTTTTGCACCAAAAACCATAGAAGATAACACTTTAATTAAATAAACAGAAATACCGCGCACGGTCGCCCCCTCAAGGAGGTTGGGCGACACGGTTCCGACAGGTCGGATTGCGCGACATAATTTCAGAGGTCGTCCCTTAGTGGACGAGGGGACGACATAATTTCGCTAAATTATATGCACGAAAAAGAAAACAAACAAACAAACATCGGATACGGCTCTGCACCACGCCGTCGCCCATACCACGCACAATTACCAAAATTTGGGAAACCGCCGGCAGCGTCGAGCCAGCAGAGAAAAAATCGCTCGGCGCGCAGTATGCATCGCATGCCACACGCGCGGATTGCGGCCAAAGCACCTGCAGGAAAGATTCCGCCGCTCGGAGATTCCATACGCATCATCCCCCTCGGCGGTGTTGAAGAAATCGGGAAAAATATGACCGCCATTGAATATGGCAATGACATACTCGTCATTGACGCCGGCCTGCAGTTTAGGGACGAAAATACTCCCGGCATTGACTTCATTTTACCGAATACCAAATACCTTGAGGAACGAAGAGACAGGGTGCGCGCGCTCGTCATCACCCATGGACACCTAGACCACATCGGCGGCATTCCCTATATCATGGATAAAATCGGCAACCCGCCGCTCTATTCACGCATGCTGACTACCGTTATGATACAAAAACGGCAGGAAGAATTCCCGCATGCCCAACCGCTAGACATTAAGGTCGTGGAAAAAGACTCGGTCGTCCAAATCGGAAATTTCAAGGTCAGATTCTTTTCGGTTACCCATACGATTCCCGATGCAATGGGAGTAATCGTTGAAACTCCCTATGGCGCTATCGTGAACACCGGCGACTTAAAAGTGGACCACGATAATGGAATACCGACAGAACGAGAAGTAAAAGAGTATGAAATCTTTAAACACGAGAAAGTGCTCCTGCTCATGGCAGACTCCACGAATACCGATGTACCGGGCTTCTCTACTCCCGAGAGGCTGGTTCAGAAAAATCTGGAGGAAATCATCAAGAACTCAAAAGGGCGTCTCATTATGGCCACGTTCTCATCGCTGTTGGAGCGCATCATGAAAATCATAGAGTTTGCCGAAAAGTACAATAAGAAAGTCGTTATTGAGGGACGCAGCATGAAGAATAATGTAGAGATCATTAAACACCTTGGCATGCTCAAAACAAAGAAAGAAACGATTATCTCCGTAGAAGCAATGGACGACTATCCGCCTGAAAAAATCGTGATGATCGCGACGGGCGCGCAGGGTGATGAATTCGCGGCACTGATGCGCATGGCGAACAAGTCGCATAAATATGTCCGCATCAATAAACGCGATACCATTGTCCTGTCATCTTCCATCGTGCCGGGAAACGAACGGGCTGTCCAGAAACTTAAAGATGGGCTGTCTCGCCAAGGGGCGCGAATACTGCACTACAAAATCGCGGACGTTCATTCCTCCGGTCACGCAAACCGTGACGAGATGGCGTGGATCCATAACAAAATAAATCCGAAGTTTTTCATGCCAATCCACGGCTACCACTACATGTTGCGTGTGCATGCAGATATAGAACTGGCACGCGGCACTCCCGAGAAAAATATCATCATCCCCGATGACGGCTCTATCATTGAAATACAGGACAAGGGAGAAAAAATCGTCTGCTTGAAAGAAAAGGCGCCATCGGGATTAGTCATGGTGGACGGATTCTCGGTCGGCGACATGCAGGAAGTGGTGATTCGGGACCGCCAGATGCTTTCCCAAGACGGCATGTTCGTTATTATCGCGAGCGTCAATATCGCGAATGGAAGACTCAAAAAATCTCCCGACATCATTTCGCGAGGGTTTGTGTATTTGCGTGAATCACAAGATCTCTTGCAACAAACACGGCTCATTATCAAAAAGACGATTGAAGATATCACCGTTGGAATGCGCCCGATTGACTTTGAATACGTCAAAGATCGCGTAACCGACAATGTCAGTCGATTCCTCTTACAAAAGACTGCCAAGCGACCCATCGTCATTCCCGTCTTAATCGGTGCCTAATATGGATCCCGTTAGAAGCTGCGGAAACCAATGAAAATTTATGATGTTGTATGATGCACAGTGTCGAATAATGAATAAGGTAGTTGTAACCTCAAGCAGAAACGGATTGTCCGTTTCCTGCTTCTAACGGGATGGAAGAAGTATCTTCTCGTCCCATATATCACAGGCGAAACCCCGTGTTAGTCATGTATCTGATTGGCTTTCTGCTTGGGTTGCATGTTGCAATTCCTGCATACATCACCTCGTCATTCTTAAGCCAGTTTGCTCCGGAAAAGTGGATAGGAGTACTGTATGCCATAGCCTCGCTTGTCACGATCATTGCATTTTCATTTCTTCCAGCCCTCCTGCGCCGATACGGAAACTATAGCGTATCCCTCGTGCTGTTATGGGTGGAATTCCTCGCGACACTGACACTGACACTCGCAGGGGCACCGGGCGCTGTAATCGCCGCGTTCATCGCAAGTTTTGTCGTGATTGCATTGCTCTCACTTAACATGGATATTTTCCTTGAACATTTCTCACGGGACAGTTCAACGGGAAGAATCAGGGGTACGTATCTCGTATTTATCAATAGCGCGTGGGTACTATCGCAACTCATTGTCAGTTTTGTCATTACCGATAGCCACTATTGGCAGGTGTTCGCTCTCGCGACATTCTTACTCATTCCCGTCATCTTTTTGGTACAAAATACGTTTAAACGTTTCAACAACCCTCCCTATACACATACGCCATTTTTCAAAACACTCGGTTTGGCGTGGCTTCATAAAAATATCTGGAATATTTACGTCGTTAATTTCTTGCTACAATTCTTTTATGCGTGGATGGTTATTTATACTCCCATCTATCTGCACAATCATATTGGATTCAGTTGGGCACAAATTTCTATCATGTTCTCTATTATGCTTTTGCCGTTTGTCGCCACTGAACGACCGCTCGGGAAAATTGCGGACCGATGGCTTGGCGAGAAAGAACTCTTGGTTGCAGGATTTGCCATTATGATGATGACGACAGCCATCATGGCATTTATGCTTTCTACAAACATCGTTCTGTGGATACTCGTGCTTTTTGCAAGCCGTGTAGGAGCAAGCATGGTAGAGGTTATGAGCGAAACGTATTTCTTCAAACAAACCACGGATAAAGATGCATCGCTTTTGGGGCTGTTCCGTACGACCCGTCCGTGGGCATATGTGATTGCACCTTTAATTGCCACACTCATCTTGCCATTCGTTGGAATTCAATACCTCTTTCTTGTCTTGGCAGTATTTATGATATACGGCATCCGCCGCAGTCTCGTCATCCACGATACAAAGTAAGCAAGCTTAGGGCTTAGCGCTTTGAGCTTTTAAAAACTTCAAGAGGGGTACCTGCGATAAACCGCTAGTTTAGCACAGCTAAACTAGCGGTTTGTCTGTCTTTGTGTTTTCTGATGCTCTAAGCCCTAAGCAAAAAGCATTAAGCTCTTGCTTCAGATATTGTCGTGGTCATCCATGCTTTCTATATCAGGTTCGTCTGCGATTGTAACGACACCCTTATGAAAACCGTCATCACAATTACATTCTGTAAGCGGTTGCGCTTCCTTGCTACAACCTTCCGACTCGCAAACGCCCACACGCTGTGATTCACCCCCGCAATCTCCAGTACATACATAGTGCAACATGATGTTTAGCGCGTAATACGCACGACTAACGTTAGTAATGCCAGAATTATATAAAGATGTATTCCCCTTTCAAGTGTGCATAACTTTTAAAAACATAGCAAAACACAAAAATTTTATTTAGGCAATATCCGCCCAGTATCCTAAGAGCTCAGGGGTTCAAATAGCCTTAGCAGGCTTGACTAATCCGAGATACAAAAACAGAGGAAACTCATGACGTGCGAGATTTTCAGCGTCATGCCGTGCGCCCGGCTCGCTTTTTTTGTGTGAAATCCACTCTTCAAGACGATGTACGGAAAATCCATGCTTCGCAAACATTTTAAAATACACTTGTAGCGGGCGGTGGAAAGAAACGGTGGTTGCGCTTTCTTTAGCTGACGGGTTCATCACGATATCTGTTTTTATTTCAGAAAGATAAGAGTCCAAACGTCGGTATTGAATCTTTTGTGCTTCATCAAATCCCCACGAGGAACACTTGGGGATTCTAAAGGCGGGGTGATTAAGCACAATCAGAAATCGCCCGCCCGGTTTTAACACTCGTGCCGTTTCGCGCACAGCAGAGTCAAGGTCGCGCACATTCTGGAGCGCAAGCACACAAAGCGCACTATCAAAAGTCTCAGCTTTAATAGCAAGTGGCAACTTTTCAATTGAACCCGCAAGAAACTCGCCGGCGTCACCCAAACGTTTTTGTGCAAGAACAATCAGTTCTTTTGAGAGATCCACACCAATCACTGATGCTCCTGCCTTTACTAAAGATTCCGAGAAAAATCCTTGGCCGCAGGCAAGATCTAAAATCTTTTTCCCATGCACCTCGCCAGCCAAACGCATAAGGTTCGGCAAAATCACCTTCTGTTGATAGCTCTCGCTATCGGCAAGCATGTCGTCATACCAGCCCGCTACCGAATTCCATGAAGTATCTCTGCTTTTCATCTAAGCACTATACGCCAATACTTAGTAGACTTCAATTAATACGCTAATGTAATGCGGCCGCATTACATTAGCGTATTAATTAAAAAACAATTTGATCTGTTTATATGTCACTCAACTTCACCGCACCCTTTCGCAAAATAACAAATTCGCCGTGGTCATATTTTACGAGTGTTGAAGGTTCGTCCTCGAGGGTCCCACCATCAATATAAAAATCCACTGCACCACCAAAATAATTCTTCGCTTCCGCAATCGTCTTCGCAGGGGTTTCTCCTTCGTGATTTGCACTTGGCGCGACTAAGGGTCCTGTTTGAGAAATTAAATCCAGTAATTCCTTTTTATCCGGCAAACGAAACGCGATGCTCCCCTCTCCTCGGTGTAAATATTTATATTTTTCATCAACACCGCCAA
This sequence comes from Candidatus Taylorbacteria bacterium RIFCSPHIGHO2_02_FULL_46_13, assembly GCA_001821015.1. Taxonomy (GTDB): domain Bacteria; phylum Patescibacteriota; class Minisyncoccia; order Phycocordibacterales; family DSPV01; genus 2-02-FULL-46-13. The sequence goes on along the minus strand of MHRQ01000016.1, from coordinate 4,005 downwards.
TAATAATGCTAACTTTCCCCGGCCAGTTTTTTTCTAGAAATATGCGCAGTTTTTCGTCTGGCACGATACCAAACAAATGTAAATCATTGATACTAGAAATCAAAACAATGAAGGGTTTATTGCCAGAACGCTTACGCACTGCGTATATTCGTTCAACGACACGGGGTGAGAGCGCCGACCCCACGAGTCCATAGATAGTATCGGTGGGAAGCACGCCGATCTTTCCATTTTTGATAAGCTCTATAGCTTCTAGAAAACTTGCGCTTAGCATTATTCTACGGCGGGAGGATTCGCTAAACACTGCGTCAGTACTACAGAGGGGGTCCAGCCACATTGCCCGCTTACCTGTCGTTCACATTTCGCAGTTTTATAGCAGGCATATTCTGCACGGTATTCACAAGTTGTAATGACATCTTTGTCGGAACAAACCTGACCGCTACAGCCAGTTGGACGACACGCACCCGCCGTCGCAGGCGCGCCTATGATAAGCGGAATCTCAATTTGTGCATCGTGCTGAGGCAGGCCCGATGGATTATCCTTTTGCAAAATAAGCGTCACGGGGCCGGGTACCGTAGAGGTGGGCAATGCAAGATCAAGCTCAAATGGAACGAACTCCGTCGTCATCCAATCCCCTTTTGCCTGCATAGGTGTTTGTATAATTACCTTACCATTTACATCTTTAAGGATAACAGGAAATGAAGCCTCAAAATACCAATTACCGCGAGCTTTCCCAGAAATATGAATCGGACTTTTGACGGTCGCCCCTGGTTTGGGAGAGTCAACAACAATAAGATCAGAAAGTGTGCTGGTCGCAACACTGATTTGTTCTACAAAATTTCTACCATCAGGAGTGCGGCACTGCCGCGGATAGCTTTCCATAATCGGATACCCCGCCTGCGCGCATTCTTCAAAGGTGGTGATGCTTGAGATAGTCCGTGTAGTATAGTGCTTTAAGGCATACCAGCCAAGAATACAGACCACAACCAAAACTACAAATATAATTATTTTTTTCATAGGTGAGTTTAAAGATTTATTTTCCCAATTTAATCCCCAGCTCTTTCAGGCGTTTTGCTTCAAGTTCTGAGGGCGCATTCATCATAAGGTCTCTTCCCTCTCCGGTCTTAGCGAATGCAATCACTTCACGAATATTAGGCTCGTTTGCAAGTATGGCAAGGATTCTATCCAAACCCCACGCGATACCTCCATGCGGCGGCGCGCCATAACGGTAGGCTTCAAGCATATGGCCAAAGTTTTTCTCTATAGATTCATCTTTATATCCCATCACAGAAAATACCGCTTTGATAGCATCCGATTTATTGTTTCGTATACTTCCCCCACCAATCTCGTACCCATTCAGCGCCATGTCGTATTGCGTCGTCAAAATCTCTCCGATTTTCTCACCTTTCAACAACCACTCCATATGCTCGAGCTTGGGCGATGAAAAGGGGTTGTGCGTAAACGTCCAACCACCTTCACCAGTCTTTTCAAAAAAAGGAAAATCCAAAACCCAGCAGAACGCCAGTAGATTTTTATCATTTTTATCTGTACGCAAATCTGGCTTGTCGCTTCCGTACTTCTCCATAGCTTCTTTGTAGGAAAGGCGTGGGAACGGCACTTCCTGAATTTTTTTCTCGGGAGTAACCGTCTGTACCAAGTGAATGAGTGCTTTTTCTATAAACGCGATCACGTCATCACGCTGGACAAACGCCATCTCTAGATCAAACTGTGTAAACTCGGGCTGGCGATCACCGCGCGTGTCTTCATCGCGGAAACACCGCGCGATTTGAAAATATTTCTCTATACCCGCAATCATAAAAAGTTGTTTGTATTGCTGGGGTGATTGCGGGAGGGCATAGAATTTTCCTTTCTCCAATCTAGACGGAACCACAAAGTCGCGCGCACCTTCTGGTGTCGTGGCAGAAAGTAACGGAGTTTCAATTTCCAAAAATCCTTCCTTGTCCAAATAGTCACGAAGTTCTTTTATAAAGCGATGCCGAAGATTTAGGTTTTTCTGCAAGCGCGGACGACGCAAGTCCAAATAGCGATATTTCAAACGAACTTCTTCCCCTATTTCCATGCCATCTCCCGTCACATCCATCGGCGGCGTCTGCGCTTCATTGAGAACGTTCAAAGACAAAATTTCTATCTCAATTGCGCCATTAGGTTCATCTTTATTAACCATCTTCGCGGGACGTTCATTGACCTTGCCGGTAACTTCAATGACCCACTCTGGTCGTATCGTGTTAGCCGCTTTGTGCGCATCAGCGTGGTTAGGCAGAGCAACCATCTGGACCTTGCCGGATGCGTCGCGCAAGTCTATGAAAATGAGTTTGCCGTGGTCGCGCCGAACATCCACCCAGCCCGCGATTTTCACTTCAGACCCAACCTTTGCCTTCAAATCTCCTATATACGTGCGTTGCATATCCATAAATATAGCACAAAAATACGCAGTAAAAGAATATGCTACCATACGTACGTACCATGAATGCGCGTGATAAAATTATATCAATTGACAACTTGGCTCGCTGGCGAGCAAACGTTCGTGCGAACAACAAAAGATTAGTGGTGACTAATGGCTGTTTTGACCTCCTGCATCTCGGGCATGTTTCATATCTGGAAACAGCACGCAATCTTGGCGACATGCTTTTGATTGGAATGAACAGCGATACTTCTGTCCGCAAACTCAAAGGCAAAGGCAGGCCGGTGAATACCCAAACTGATCGCGCAGCGGTCCTCGCGGCACTGACAAGTGTAGACGCAGTCTGTATTTTTAATGAGACGACTGCAACCGAATTTCTTGAACTGGCAAAGCCTACTATATATGTTAAAGGAGGTGACTATACATTAGACCAAATACCAAAAGGAGATTGCGCAGTAGTGAAGCGATATAACGGTGAGATTAAAATCGTTCCACTCGTACCCAACAAATCTACGACGTCGCTCCTCAAAAAAAATCACGGGGTTATAAAATACAGACTCATTGGAAAAGAAAAAGACCGCGGTTACTAACCGTTGCCAAATAGAAATGTCTAGGGTTTCTATTTCTATTTGAAATATCTCTGTGTTTGGCGTAGGGTATGCCCTAGCAAAACCTGCTCGTGTGAGCGTGGTTTGAAACAATAGGAGAACCTTGAAAACTGAATACTCTGATTATGAACACAAAACTGACAATACAACTCGCACTGCTCTTGGCAGTGGTACTTGCGGAAGCGAAACAGACTAACGCTCAAACTCCCCCCAACATGGCCTTGATTCCACCCGGAACATTCACTATGGGCGACACGTTCAACGAAGGGTCCACTGAAGAACTTCCAATGCACACGGTCTATACCAGCGCATTCTACATGGATAAGTATGAGGTGACCAAGGCGTTGTGGGACGAAGTGTACCAGTGGGCAACAAACCACGGCTATAGCTTTGACAACATCGGGTCGTGGTACAACGGCGTGAATTACGGCAAAGGACCTGACCACCCTGTCCTTGCCGTGAATTGGTTTGACTGCATCAAGTGGTGTAATGCACGGAGCGAGAAAGAAGCGAGGGTACCAGCGTATTACACGGGCGCGACGCAGACGACGGTGTATCGTAGCGGGCGGGTGGCTGTGCAGAATGATTGGGTGAAATGGAATGCAAACGGGTATCGGCTACCGACGGAGGCAGAGTGGGAAAAGGCGGCGCGCGGTGGAGTAAGCCAACATCGTTTCCCGTGGTCAGACGCGGACATCATCACGCACAGCCGCGCTAATTACAACAGCGATACACTAAACGCGTACGACATAAGTCCGACAAGGGATTTTCATCCGACATTTGCGGTCGGCGGGTACGCATACACGAGCCCATCGGGTTACTTCGCGCCGAACGGTTACGCGCTTTATGACATGGCTGGGAACGTGTGGGAGTGGTGCTGGGATCGGTATTCCAGTACTTACTACACTTTGAATTACGAAACTCCTCTCCCCTCCACTTTTCCACACACCAAAAACACCCACAGTTTTCTGTGATTCA
>MHRQ01000015.1:5841-19977 GCA_001821015.1 Candidatus Taylorbacteria bacterium RIFCSPHIGHO2_02_FULL_46_13 | reverse complement strand
TTTATAGGGTAACATCAGAAAGGAGTGCACGTTTTATGTTCACTGGAAAAATAATGGTAAGAAGACTACGTCCCAGCGAAGTCAGCCAGACAGTTGTAGATGACATCAACCATCTCTTGAGGAGCCAACACTCAAAGGCAAATACGGTTGATGAGGAAAGTCTCCTTGCTCACATGAAGAGGTCTCAGCTGGTAGTTGCATGGAATGATGATGGCCGCATCCTCGCTATGGGAGTCAAGGTCAGGACATACGCCGTGTCCCACAGCTTTGCAAGTATTCATAACCTCATAGTACGGAATGGTTGTGATGCGCTCTCTCTGGGAAAACGGATAGTGGATTTGCTTATTGAAGAGGCTGCTGGGATTGAATTTATTGAAGCTAGTGCTTGGCCGGAAGACTTAGGCACAATTGACATCCTAACTATCGCGGGGTTCTTACCTAGGTCAAAGCTCCAATATCGTCTCAAGCGATCGTAAAGATTGCCTCTTCTCAACTTGGTGATATACATTCAAAAACCGTTAGCTCAAGAAGCTTTCGGTTTTTTTCTAATTTGTTACGATATATCGTAACACTGTGGTAATGTGCATTCGTTCGATATATCGAACGAAATTTGTTTGTGAGTAAAAAAAGCGCCGCCCGAAGGGCGGCGCTTTGCTATTCCCTGTACCTTTCACCCTTAAAAATTTTAGTCCGTCTGACCTGTATCCGCTGTACTATTAAAAAAGTTTATAGCGTATTCTAGCTTACCCCAGATTTATCCACTAATATCTTATTTCCCCGATATCATATTTAGCCGCTATCGCTGCTAAATATGATACAGCTCGAACTGATTCTTAATTATCTTCCCATCTCGCTAAAATTTTATAGGGTAAATCCTATTCCCTCGTTACTATTTTTTCCTTCGGAGGAACGCAGGTACTGCACCCCAATCATCGTTATCAGAGGCAACGTCAGCTTTCTCCTCTTTTTTATCCTGATGAGGCTTTGGGGCTTCTTTTGCTGCTCCACCTGAAATCAGCGTGTTGAAAATAGTGCTGCCTTTTTTCTCTGGAGTCATAGGGGATTCGTTGAAGAGACGACGATGCGTTGCTTCCGGAAAACCAGATGCAATAACGGTAATCTTAATCTCATTTTTCTTTAATCGGTCATCGCGGACAGTACCGAAGATGACTTTCGCGTCGGGGTCAACAGATTCGGTGATTACCTTTGCCGCATCCTGAATTTCAAACATGGTCATATCTTCTCCGCCCGCAATTGAGAACAGTACTCCCTTGGCGCCGGCAATGGAAAGATCCAAGAGAGGGGAGTTAATAGCGGTTTTTGCGGCTTCCTCTGCGCGTTTCTCGCCTGAGGCACTACCGATGCCCATGAGGGCCGAACCCGCATTTTGGAGGATTGACCTGATGTCGGCAAAGTCGGTGTTGATGATGCCGGGGATGGTAATTAGATCAGAGATTCCTTCCACCGCCTGCTTAAGCACGTCGTCGCACATGGCGAATGCAGTGCGTGCGGTAGTTTCTTTTGATACGTTTGCCAGGAGTCGGTCGTTGGGGATTACGACAATCGCGTCCACGGACTTGCGAAGTTCGTCTAATCCCTGATCTGCATAACGCATGCGCTGTTGTCCTTCAAATGAAAATGGTTTGGTCACGATTGCGACGGTAAGCGCGCCGAGTTCTTTTGCGATTTTCGCGATGGTCGGTGCCGCACCAGTGCAGGTTCCACCGCCGAGGCCCCCGGCGATAAACACCATGTCAGCTCCTTTGATGGCCTCTTGAATTTCTTCTCTGTTTTCTTCCACCGCGCGTTTCCCTAGATCGGGGTCCATGCCGGTGCCGAGTCCGTGAGTGAGGTTTTTCCCGATATGGATTTTCTTTTTCGGAAGGGAATTCTGCAGGTCCTGGGCGTCGGTGTTGATAGCGATAAATTCAACCCCCCTGACCTTGGAGTTGATCATGTGGTTGACGGCATTCTTGCCGGAGCCGCCGATACCAAGGACTTTAATTCTTGCGAATGCTTCTATGTCAGGTTTAATTTGTGGCATGTATAGAGCGCTTGCGTCGGCCTAAGCCGTCGGTAGCGCGTTTATTTTTGTTAACGCACTAATCTCTTTTCTTTTGATTGCCCGTATCATACCCAAATGCCTCAAAAAGAAAAGGGTTGAAGTAGGGGGGTAATCATGTCGTAGTTTTACGCTCGTACTGTCGTTTTGAAACCGAAGTGCTTCGGCGGTTCAAAATTATAGTTGGCTTACGACGAAAAATTCATAACTCGCCCACAAAGGGCTGGGCTCAAACAGATTAATTCCTTCTATACCCCGCCCCTTGGGGCGGGGAACCTTGTAGGAAAGTTTGAAAACCCTCGGTTTTCAAGACTCCTGATTTAGAGGCGGAGACTCCTGACGATACCCCGTCCGCTTGCGGCGGGGAGTTTCATTTTCTGTTTTAATTTTCTAGCCACCTCTCGCAACGGTTCAAAAACGACAGTACTCGTCTCAACTATTCATTTCGATATATCGAAATCCGAAAAGACGGACATACACGTATCCAATGCGGCCGCATCGGATACGTGTATGTCCAAATTCAGACTTTTTATAATTCTACCTAAACCCTATCCCCTGTACCCTAATTTTACGGCAGTAGTTGTCTGATGAGATTCCTAATCGTGCCGCGGGCTTTTTTGGCTATACCAACACCTAAGGTGCTCTCTTCATCTTCCTGCGAAAGGCCGATGCGACAGAGGCCATAGACGACAGACCATGAGGCGTCTTTGATAGGCTCGCGCATTCCTCCACTCCAGTTCATAGAGGCGACACGCGAGGGGAGGCTCAAGGAAGATTTTGCAAGCTCTTCCAGTATGGAGATGCCGGAGCCGCCGCCTGTAAGAATGATGCCTGCGGGAAGTAAACCGCTTCGCCCAATTTTTTTCAGATGCGCTTCAATGAGTTCTAAAATGTCCGAGAGGCGGGCTTCAATGATGTCGTCTAATTTCTTCTTCGGGTACGTCGCGCCCGTAATAGCCCCCAATTTTATTCGTTCTGCTTCTTCAAGCGGAATTTTCAAACCAAGCGCGATGTCGTTGGTGATGTCGTTTGACCCGATAGGAAATGTTTCCAGTGAAATAGGGACGTTGTTTTCAAAAACGACTATTGAGACAGTTTCTGCTCCGATGTTCGCCAAAACACTCCCTACGATTTTCTGGCTCTTGGAGAGTGTCACGAGACTTGCCGCCAAGGGGGCCGCGATTACCTGCGATACTTCCACGCCCGCGTCCTCAACCGCCTGAATAAGATCATGGAGATGATTTTCAAGTGCGGTAACGAACAGTACTTTTGCTTCAAGCTTGTTCGCTTTCATGCCGACTGCTTTTGAACCGAGCACGACTTTGCCATCAATACGGTATTGAACCGGGATTGTGTGAATGATGCGACGATTGATTGAAAACGATTGCGGAATAGCAGCCCTGCTTGCTTCTAATGATTTTTCAACATCAAGTTCGCTGATCTCCGAATCAGCGCGGGATACCGCGGTCGTACCCGTAGAGGTGATTGATGAGAGACCGATACCTCCGACCGAGAGGTACGCATTTTTAATTCTAGTCCCAGAAGTTTTTTCAGCTTGTCTGATTGCTTGTCCAATAGCACGCGTAACGTCGGCTTGGTTGATAATGTACCCGTGCCGTAGTCCCCTGGATTCTGCAAAGCCGGTACCGACAATTTTAGGAATAGTGCGATCAGACGGTTCTGCGTTTTCCGCGACCATCACTTTGACCTGATAGGTTCCGATATCTATTCCGACTGATATTTTTTTTGCCATAGGAAAATGCAGAGGAGGCTTTTGGAGGCAAAAATCTTTTGCAAAAGCGCCTTTCCTCGGCTTCCATTGTACTACCATGGCGCAATCCCTTCAAATGCAGAATGGCGTGGATAAACAGGAAACGAATGAAGTTTTTCTTCGTCTGTTCGTACCGGGACGCTTCACGCACGGCGCACTCGGGGCAGACGACAATTTGTCCCTCTTTCTGTGAGAGAACAAATGAAAGTACATTGGCCGGTTTGTTTTTGTTCCGATATCGATGATTTAAAATCTGTGAATCACGGGGGCTCATGAAGAGTAGTTCTAAACGGTATCGTGTGCCAAGTATTGCATTTTTAATCCTTTTAAAAAGCAATCCATCCGCGGTGGCGGAGGGATTGCGTTTGGTGAGATTGACGATTAAAAACCGGCTGTCTTTTTTCATCTAGGAATGCTTGCCCCGTCCCTAACGGGACTTGCCCATTCGGTCGGGTAGTTTGCCAAGCTTGATGAGTTCTTGGACTTCCAGTCGGCGCTCTAAGACGCTTAGCGCGCGTTTTTTTCTGGTTAAAATTGATTTGTTGCGTGCTTTATAGCGATTGGCGCGTACGGTTCTAACGATACCAGCCCCCTGGACGCGCTTGTTGAAGCGTCTCAGAAGTGTGAGCGCGTTTTCATTGCTATTTCGTTCTACCTGCACATTAATCATAGAGGAGTGATTTTAGCACGAAGTAGACTGTTTCCGCAAGCGCGCTCGCTTTAGCGCCCGATTTTTTTGAGATACTCGGCAAGCACCCCGATTTTCACGGTTTCTTGAGAGCGTGTGCTCATGTCTCTGACGATAACACTATCTTCCATCGCTTCCTTCTGTCCCATGATCAGTACGAAAGGGATACTAAGATTTTCGGCAGTGCTTATTTGGCTTGTCAGTTTATCCTTGGCGAGCGCTTGGTGGAGCGGTATCTTCGCGTGCCGAAGGATTTCAATCACTTGCAGACTCTTGAGTTTTGCGTGAAATCCGAATTGAATGAAATATACCTGAGGCTTTTTCGGTATTCGTGATTTTCTCTGCGCATGTCCCTTGCGTTTGAAAACAATATGGACACCAACGGCGGGGGTGTCTCTTTTCATGTCAATTTTTTTCGCGAGCTCGTTGTAGCGATATCCGAGCGCGAGGGTTTCTTCCGGTGTGTCTTTTCCACCTCCCACGTTGAGCGTTTTGATAAGAAAAATGGTGTGGCAACAGAGGCGGCGGTTTCCGAGGATCTGGTGGTCTATTTTGTAAGGAATGTTCATTGATTCCAGATACTCCAATACTTCTCTGAAATGAAGACGGCTTGGCTCGGAAAGAAACGTTACTGAGTTAGGGGCCTGCAGAGCAAGCTCTCGACATTTTGCGTTTGTGCACTCCATCGGCGCGAAGGGGTTTTTTTTTAGTTGCGTTCGGCAGTGGTTTTCCAGGTCGTTCACATGCTTGCGGTAGTACTGGGCAGTTTCTCTGGAGAAGTTTGCCATAGAATCCTTATCGCCTACGCTGTTGATGTCAACGTAGAGGTCTTCAAACCCCTCTTGACGCAGGATTTCAATTGCTGTCTTTATCAATTCCGCTTCGGCAACGCTTTTTGTGGTTCCGACGATATTTAAGTTAACCGTTATCTTCTGTCCGTGCGGAGGTTTTTTCACGTTGGCGTGACGAGCCGTGCCTTCAAAATAAAGCATTGCCGGCTGGAAGGGATTGAGTAATTTTTTTTCGTCACAGATACGTAGAAGCGCAATTTTTTCTTCCACGCCTATTGAGAGCGACATATCCAACGATGATCCGTAGTTTATGTCGTGATGCTCGGATTCGTTTACCCGTTTTGCTTTTGCGGTATCCTCCTTTTCAATGGTAGGAGCCTTAATCGGCTGAAAGCCATAGTAATAGGCAATCTCTGCCGCGCGATCTAAATTCTGGAATGGTAGAAACGGGCTACTTTTTTTTCTTGCATTACATTCAATCGGGGCGACTTTTTTTTCTATACTGAACATTATTCGTCTTGCTGTCCTGGTATCCACGCCATGCGCGAGAGAGGAATTAGGCGCAGAAGCGGCCGGCCGATAATGTTTGCCGCGGGCAGAGGCCCCCATCGACGGGAATCGGAACTTGCGCCTCGATTGTCGCCGAGTACGTAGTATTGAGTATCTGACAGTGTTACCGTGATGGAGTCGCTTCGTTGGTTCTGGACGTATGGCTCATCAAGCACTATTGAGGCCCCCTCCGTCGTCGTAACGATGATTTTTTCCCCCTCAAGATTCAGGGTTTCACCGGGTAGTCCTATAATGCGTTTGATGAAAAATTTGTTCGGGTCAAGGGGATACCGCATAATAATTACGTCACCTCGCGAAGGTTTTTCAAACCGATAGCTTAATTCATCCACGATCAAGTATTCTCCATTATTGAATGTGGGTACCATAGAATCACCAGACACGATGAAAGGCTGGGCGACAAAATATCTAAATCCAAGTACCAGTACTAAAGAAATCAGGACGAACCGAACGGTGTCCCAAAAGCTGTTTTTCTTTTGAGGGGTTTTCCCATCTTTCGTCTCCGGGATTTCCTGTGGTTCCATATGTGCCGACATTGTATTACAGGGGAGAGCTTGACTTACACTGAGTCTGCATGTTTCGGTGCAATTTCACAAAATTTTGCGTGTGCTATCATACAACTATGTCTTATGTAATTATCGGGTTAGGAAATCCGGGAGATGAATATGAGGGGACTCGGCATAATACGGGGCGGATGATTGTGCGGGGGTTTGCTAAGGTGCATGATTTTCCTGATTGGGAATACGATAAGAAATCAAACGCACAAATTTCCGAAGGAAAAATAAAAAAAGAAAAAGTCACGCTCGTATTACCTGATACGTTCATGAATAAATCCGGTATCGCGGCCGCTCGGTTCGTGAAATCAAAAAAAGCGGCGGAGAGTCTTGTCGTGGTGCATGATGATCTGGATTTACCGATTGGTCGCTTCAAGATTTCTTTCAATCGTGGCTCGGGCGGACACAGGGGAGTTGAGTCAATCATCCGCGCAATTAAAACCGAAGGATTCGTGCGCGTTCGTGTCGGTATCAGTAAGGACGCAGGGAAGGGGAAAGTGAAAAAGCCTTCGGGGGATGATGCAGTAGGAGATTTTATTTTAGGAAAGTTCCCCCCAGCGGAATTCAAAACTTTTAAATCAGTTTCAAAAAAGATTTGTGAGGCGTTGGAGAGCATTGCTCGCGAAGGACGAGCAATCGCGATGGGCGAGTTCAATTAGTACCGAGTTAGTTTCGTATGATGAGTAAAAAACCTTCAACATTAAGGCGTATAGCTTCTTTTCTTTCAGATCGTAAAAGGACGATCGCCTTTTTGCTTGTACTCATCATTGTTTCTCAAGCTGCAAGCATTGTTGTCCCGTTTATTTCAAAAATACTCATTGACTCATTAACGTCGTTCATTAAAAGCGGGGGAGTACTTCCGTGGAGTTTGTTGTTGTATTGCTCAATCGGAATTCTTGTTGCGACCCTTGTAAGCAGTATTTTGCAGTCAATCTACAACTACTATCTTTTTCAGATGGTGACACAGGCGGAAGATAAGATTCGCAGTCAGGCATTTGAAAAGTATTTGGGTCTGCACTCGCTTTTTCATCACGGCGCGTCAAGCGGGCAGATTATCGGACGCATTGAGCGCGGTGGGGTTTCGTTCTATACCACTATCAATGACATCATTGGTCAGAATCTCGTACCCCCGATTATTATTTTTATCGGCTCATTTGCCGCACTCTTATACCAAAATGTTTGGATAGCGCTTGCTGTTTTAATTCCGTTCCCGATCTATCTCTTAGCTACGCGTCGTATCGCCAACCAGATTTATGTTATTGAACAAGAAGCGAATGATGCGTTTGAAGCAGTATCCAAAGAAATGTATGACGTAGTGGGCAATGTGTTGACGGTAAAAAAGTTTTCGCAGGAGGAAGTAGAAAAACAAAATAATGAGCGGCTGATGTCTCGTGCGCGCACTGTGCAATATGGCGCGGAGCGTCTATGGGGGCGTGTTGAAAATATTCAAGCCGCGATCGCGACCACGGGGCGTGTTGCGGTGCTTGCACTGTCTGCCTGGTTTGTGTTCAATGGCACCGCTACAATCGGCCAGTTTGTGCTCTTCGTTACGTTGCAGAATATGGCGTATGAGCCTCTGACGCGCCTCTCTTCACTCTTTACGCGTATTCGCCGAAACACGACGCGCATAGAGCGATTGTTCGCTATCCTTGATGAGCCGTTGCATGTCGTTGATGCGGCGGACGCAACTGAGTTGCATCCGCTTGAAAAACAAATTGAATTTAGAAATGTTTCTTTTTCATATCGCAGTGATGATCAGTGGGCGCTGACAGATATAAACGTGTGTATTCCCGCTGGCAAAACATATGCGCTGGTTGGCAGGTCAGGAAGCGGAAAGACCACGTTTATCAATCTTTTGTTGCGCTCGTACGACCCGCAACAGGGAGTGATTATGATTGATGGAGTTGATATTAAAAGCGCAACACAAGCAAGTTTGCGCACACAGATTGCGGTGGTGCCGCAAGAAGTAGATTTATTCTCGCGTACCGTCGCTGAAAATATCGCCTATGGCCGAGGTGTCATTTCCCAAAAACAAATTGAAAGCGCAGCCGAAACCGCGCTCGCACATGATTTTATTTTGAAGCTTGAGCATGGCTATAAGACCGTCGTAGGTGAGCGGGGGATTAAACTCTCCGGAGGAGAGCGTCAGAGAATCGGTATCGCCCGTGCCGTCCTGCGCGACCCGAAGATTTTGATTTTGGATGAAGCGACCAGTCATCTGGACACCGAAAGCGAGCAGCTGATTACCAAAGCGACTGATGCGCTGGTTAAAAATCGCACGTCGCTCATTATTGCCCACCGGCTCTCTACCGTGATTCATGCCGATAAGATTCTCGTATTTGATAAGGGAGGCATAGAGGCAATGGGCACGCATGCAGAGTTGTTGAACGCAAGTCCCACGTACGCGAAGTTACATGCTCTGCAATTTGCTGATGAAGAACCGGCCATGCTTGAAGAGGAGCCCGAATTTGAATCCTAATCGGTTGGTGATTTCTAAAGGACCGAAAGTTCACTGACTTCATTATTGGTACCAAACATCTCGCCGCGATGAAAGAAAAGGCACTCTTGATGCACCCCCTACCTCGTGTTGATGAAATTGCCACTGAAGTGGACAGCGATCCTCGTAGCGCATATTTCAGACAAGCGCAGTACGGGATGTTCGTACGAATGACGCTTTTACTCAAGCTCTTCGCTATACCTATCAGCACCAAGCCTGCATGATGTCTGTAGCAAAAGCCGCCAGTGTTACTGACGGCTTTTCTTTTCTCGGCTCCTCAAAAACCAATGTCAAGGTTTAACCTTGACATTCTGCTGTGCAGGAAATATTTTAGGAAGTAGGTTAAATCCCACTTGGAAACCTAGTTTCCAAGTGGGTTAAAACTAAGCTCCAAGTTACTTGGGCATTGTTTCCGATTCATACGTTTGAATGAAGTGTTAGCTTTTTGTTAAGCCCTCATTCTACGGAATCGTGTCCTATTTTGCCCTATATACCCTACTTTCCTATAAACGAAAGCGTCATGCGCTGCTCTTTTGGTTCAAAGAGTGTAATTTTGAAGTTGTAGGTTGTGCCGAGTTCCAGTGCTTCGCGCAATTTGTCTTCACTGCCGAATTCAGAGACATGCACAAGCCCTGCAACACCTTCTTCAATTGCGGCGAGTGCGCCATGTTTGTTGAATTTAATCACCACCCCCTTTACATCGTCTCCCTTTTTATATTTCTTTTCGGCTGGACCCCACGGATTTTCTTTCAGTGCTTTGATAGAGAGCGAAACTTTTCCGTCTTTTATTTCAATGATACGAACGCGAACTTTTTCGCCCACTTTGAAACGGGTGCGCGGGTCATCCACCAGCGCCCAATCAATTTCAGAAATATGCACCAAGCCTTCCAAACCTTCTTCCAATTTGACGAAGATGCCGAAGTCTACAGCCCCCGTGACCGTGCCTTCAAGCTCGTCGCCAACCGCGTATTTTTCAATCATGTGCTCTTTCTCTTTCTCGTTCTGGCTCTTTTCAGAGAAAATGAGCTTTCCTTCCTGGGGCAGAGCAGTGATGATGGACACCGAGAGATGCTGTCCGATTAATTTTTTTAATTCATCCAAAATGCGGTCCTTGTTGCCATCAGAGATTCTCGGATAGTGCTCAGCCTTGAGTTGCGACGCAGGTAAAAAACCCTGTAGCCCTTGCCACTCAAGAATAAGTCCTCCTTTATTCGCTTCTTTAACGACAAGCTCTATGACGCGCTTTTCTTTGATGGCCTGTTCCGCTTCACTCCAGACAATTGCTTTTCGGGCTTCCTTAAGCGACAGCTCAATGTATCCTTCTTCATTTTCATTGCCGACGATTTTCGCCGCGATGATGTCTCCCGGATTGATCTTCTTAATGATGTCGCGAGCGTTGATGTATTCACGGCCATAAATGATGCCGGTGCCAAAAGGAGGTAAGTCAACGAACACCGCCGCACGGGCGATGCCTAAAACTTTTCCTTCAATTACTTCCCCTAGAGATGGTGGGGTAGAAACTGATCCCATCATCCTGCCCATTATCGTATTTTTACGAAAATGCTCCTCGCGTTCCGCGTCAGTCTGTTCAGAGACGAGGCCGAGCGTTTCAGCCAGAGTCTTCTTTTCCAGAGTTTCTGGAGCAGACGTTGCTTTTGAATTTTTCATGTAAAATCGGAAAAAGTATTTGCCCCGCCCCAATTTCGCCAGACACAGAGTAACAAATTTCTGGTGAATATGTTGACGCAGTTTTAACGAGAAGAAATGATAATCAGCTCGGTAAAATTGGGGCGGGACAAGGTTAAGCCCTTTCCTCACTTAATAATCGCCTTTTGTGATGCCTCTCTACATAAGCAGAGAAGAGGCGTAGGTGACAGTATATCTATTGTGGATTATATAGCAATAGAACTCTAAATAAATGTATCCTCTTGCAACTATACGCCAAACCCTTTACCCTATATCCTATGATAATCACGTACCAAGGGGTGGAATTTTTTAAGGTTCAATATGGCGATGTGGTCGTCGCATTTAATCCAATTTCCAAGAGTTCAAAATTAAAAGGGGCGCGCTTTGGTGCCGATATTGCAGTGGTAAGTGCCAATCTCCCAGACTTCAATGGAGTAGATGCCGTAACGCTCGGAGAAAAGAAACCATTTGTGATCTCAGGACCGGGCGAGTACGAATACAAAGGTGTGCTGGTACATGGCTTGCCAGCTGAGACAAGTTATGGGGGAGAAAAAATGATTAATACGGTATACCTGGTGTCGCTTGAAGGAATCAATCTTTGCTTTCTCGGCGCGCTCAACAAAAAAGAACTCTCTGCTGAAATCTCCGAAGCGATTGAAGAAATTGACGTGTTATTTGTGCCGATAGGAGGTACGGGGGTGCTCTCGTCCGCGGAAGCATACGAACTTGCCGTGTCGCTTGAGCCAAAGTTGATCATTCCTATGCATTTCGGTTCAGTGGGAGCAAAAAATTCTCTTGAAATATTTCTCAAAGAGGGTGGTGCCCCCAAAAGTTTGGAACCCCTGGATAAGCTCACGCTCAAGAAGAAAGACTTGGAAGGGAAGGAGGGAGAGATTGTGGTGCTTTCTGGAGCAAATTAAAATTTGTGTAACCCATGTTTAAATTCTTTGACAGGCTGAGAGGCGAGCCGGAGTCATACCGACGAAGAACGGCGCTCGTTGTTTCTTTTTCTCTGACAGGTGTAGTGCTCATCGCGTGGCTCATGTCCTTGTCGGTCAGCTCTCGCTATTCTTATAATCAAGCGCAGGCAACCTCGAGTACTTCGCCGACCGCCGCGGTTCGCGAGGCCTTTGTGGGTGGCGTCAGTATCGTGAAAGATTTTATGAATGCGATACAACAGACCAAGTCTATTATCTTCAATGCTGCGAGCAGTTCGCCCGCTTCTTCAACTGAAATCCAATAGTGAGTAGAAGAGGTATTGGCCTTTCATTATAGGCCTATTTCTGATATACTGTAACCAATTATGGCAGAAAAACAGGAGCCCAACAGAGAGCCGCATAAAAATATTATTTCGCGCAACATTACGACCGAAATGCGCGAGTCTTATTTGGACTACGCGATGTCGGTCATTACCGCGCGAGCTCTCCCTGATGTACGCGACGGCCTCAAACCCGTGCACCGCAGGATTTTGTATGCGATGAACGAATTAGGTCTGACCTCTTCTGCTAAGACTCGCAAGTCAGCGACCGTAGTTGGCGAGGTGCTTGGAAAGTACCACCCGCACGGCGATGTTGCCGTTTATGACTCCATGGTAAAAATGGCGCAGGATTTTTCCATGCGCTACCCCTTAATCATTGGTCAGGGAAATTTTGGTTCCATTGATGGAGATGGAGCCGCGGCGATGCGTTACACCGAAGCAAAAATGTCGCGTCTCGCCAGCGAAATGCTCGCGGATCTTGCCAAGGATACGGTGGTGTGGCGGCCGAACTATGACGGCCGTCTCAAAGAGCCTACGGTGCTTCCATCGGCCGTCCCCAACCTCCTGTTAAACGGAACGCTCGGTATCGCGGTGGGTATGGCGACCAATATTCCCCCGCATAATTTGCGTGAAGTCGTGGATGCGCTGGTTCATTTACTTGACCACAAAGACGCGACAACCGAAGATTTGCTTGAATTTGTAAAAGGCCCCGATTTTCCAACGGGGGGAGTCGTGTATGGACAAAAAGATATTCATCACGCCTACGCGAACGGCAAAGGCGGCGTTGTTGTGCGCGGCGAGGCCGAGGTGGTAGAGACAAAAGCAGGCAGTTTCCAGATTATCATTTCGTCTATTCCGTACCGCGTCAACAAGGCCGATCTCATCATGAGCATTGCCGATCTGGTGCGCGAAAAAAAGATTGAGGGTATCAAGGGATTGCGCGACGAGTCCACCAAAGACATTCGCATCGCCATTGACCTGAAAGGCGGTAGTCATCCGCAGACCGTGCTCAATTATCTCTACAAACACACGCAACTTGAAGAGACGTTTCATTTCAACACCGTGGCGCTGGTGGATGGCGTGCCGCAAACGCTTTCACTCAAGTCTCTTCTTGAAAATTTCATCAAGCATCGTAAGGATGTAGTGCGCAGACGCACGGAGTTTGACCTCAAAGAAGCGCTTGCCCGCGAACACATTCTCTTGGGGCTCACCAAAGCGCTAGATCACATTGATCGGATCATCAAGCTCATCAAGGCCTCAAAGGACGTAGAAGGCGCGCGGGCGTCTTTAATGAAAGAATTTAAGTTCAGCGAGCTTCAGGCAAACGCTATTTTGGATATGAAGTTGCAGAAACTGGCGGGCTTGGAGCGCAAGAAAATTGAAGACGAGCTGACAACAGTGCAGGCGCTTATCAAAGAGCTCAAAGATATCTTGGAGAGTGCAAAGCGCATTCTTGCCATTATTAAAAAAGAGCTTGGAGACTTAAGCGCAAAATATGGTAACGACCGTCTCACCAAAGTAGTTAAACATGAAGCAAAAGCGTTCTCCATTGAAGACACGATTCCGGACGAGGAAGGGGTTCTGGTGCTTACGGCCGGCGGATACGTCAAGCGCACTGACCCCGAGGAATACCGCAAACAGCGGCGCGGGGGAGTTGGCGTGGTAGATCTTGACACGAAAGAGGAAGATTTTGTTTCAATGTTTTTGACGGCGACGACGCACAGTGACCTTCTTTTTTTCAGCGATAAGGGCAAAGCGTATCAAATAAAGATGTATGAAATACCGGTTGGTCGCCGTGCAACAAAAGGAAAGTCTTTGATGAACTATCTTTCGTTAGCAGAAGGAGAGAAAGTAACATCGGTGCTTACGATGCCTAAAGTAGCGAAGCAATCAAATTTTTCACTCATGATGATTACGGCGACAGGAAGCGCAAAAAAAGTTGACGCCAAAAGTTTCCACGATGTCAGGCGCTCCGGCATTATCGCGATTAGACTTTCCACAGGGGATTCTCTGCAGTCCGTTGAGTTCGTGGACAAAGGGGATACGGTCATGGTGGCAAGTTCCGGTGGGCAGTCCATTCGCTTTAAAGAATCCGATGTCAGGGTTATGGGGCGCGGGGCGGGCGGGGTGCGTGTGATACGTCTGAAGAAAGGAGATACGGTAATCGGAGCGGATGTGGTGCGGAAAGAAAACAAAGACCCGCTTTTCTTGGTTGTCTCTGCAAACGGATTTGGTAAAACAACCCATCTTAAAGAATACAAG
>MHRQ01000015.1:0-5832 GCA_001821015.1 Candidatus Taylorbacteria bacterium RIFCSPHIGHO2_02_FULL_46_13 | reverse complement strand
TGCGTCCCGGTGACAGTCTTGCTTCGGTCACTTGTTTGTAAGGGCAAAAGGGGAGTTTCCTATTTGCCCGCTAAGCTCTAAGCCTTAAGCCCCAAGCTTTCTTGTTTATGCCCCTGTACTATATAATGTAGATAAGCTCTCAAAGCAAAATGAGTCTATGTCTTTTTTATTCTATATACCCTATCCCCTAGACTCTCATTTGTGCTATATAATAGAGAGGGGCTTTAAGCGTGATGTCTTTATCTAAACCCCGTTATCCTATCCCCTAAACCCTCTTAAAATGTTTGCTGACCCTCGTTCTAACTTAATGCAATTTGACCTCAAGCATGGCCAGCATGTCGCTGATTTAGGGGCAGGCTTTGGTTTCTATTCGCTTGAAGCGGCGCGTCTGGTGGGTCCAAGTGGGCGTGTTTTTGCGATTGAAGTTCAGAAGGATCTTTTGGATCGTCTCAAAAATACCGCTTCGCATGAAGGTTTGCATAATGTGGAGGTGGTGTGGGGTGACATTGAAACCGTCGGAGGAACGCGTTTGCGAGATGCTTCCGTTGATAGGGTTATTATCTCAAACACATTGTTTCAAGTTGAGGCGCGACCGCACTGTATCGCCGAGGTCGTGCGCATTTTAAAATCTGGAGGTAAACTATTGCTTATAGACTGGAGCGACGATTCCAGTGTTTCGGGCCCCAAAGCAGTACAGTTGATTTCAAAATCCGATGCGCGTGCGCTGTCTGAGCAAGGAGGGCTTGTGTTTGAAAAAGAAATTACCGCGGGCGCGCATCACTACGGCCTAATATTTAAAAAATCCTGATCTCGTTAGAGATAGGTCGCCCAGGGCGCCCGTTGTAAGATAAACGAAAGTAAGTACCATTAAGATTAATGAACGAATGATTAGCGCAGCTATTAAAAAACTATATAAATCTCTAACGGGATGAAAAACATAAGCATATTCCAATTAGTTGTCCTCTGTATATTTGGCCTGTTTATCGGGGTGGGTACTATCATACTGACCATTTACAGCAACAAAGGGGGCAATCAAGCAACCAAACAAATTTCCGTTACTATCTGGGGAACGTTGGATACAAACGCGGTCCGGTCAGTAACAAATCAAATCCAGCAAGGTGGTGGCCAGAAGATGCGGATTACCTACGTACAGAAGAGCGAGAAGACGTTTGAATCAGACTTGGCAGAAGCCATTGCGACCGAGGTTGGGCCGGACATTGTTCTCTTGCGTCAGGATTCGCTTGTTTCAAATCTTGCAAAGCTCTCTCCCATCTCCTATGACCTCTATCCGGCCCGCGACTACCGAGACTCCTTTATTGAAGAAAGCGAATTGTTCGTAGCTCCATTAGGGATACTCGCGGTTCCATTCGCGATTGACCCCTTAGTCATGTATTGGAATCGCGATTTATTCTCACGAGCGGGGCTTGCCAACCCTCCCCGCTATTGGGATGAGGTATTCGCGCTTGCAGAGGGGCTGACAAAGCAGGATGCGTCTGGCGCCATCACCCAGAGTGCGGTTGCGCTTGGGAATTACGATAATATCACTAACGCTAAAGAAATTTTGTCGGTCATGCTTCTTCAGAGCGGAAATAAAATCACCACGTGGAATGATAAATTCACATCCATTAACGTCGTGCTAACCCAATCTTCTGTGCCGGCCGAGAGCGTGCTTTCTTTCTACACGCAGTTTTCCGACCCTCGTAAGCCTGTGTTTTCTTGGAGTCGGGCACTCCTAGATTCGCAGAGCGTGTTTCTTTCAAATCGGCTTGGAATTTACTTCGGTTTTGCATCGGAGCTCAAAGGTATACGAGAAAAAAGCCCAAATCTAAACTTTGATATAACGTACGTACCGCAGTCTCGCAACGGTCCGGTTTCAGGAACAATGGGGCGCCTCTACGGCATGGCGGTTCTGAAAAGCTCCCCCGATATACTCGGTTCTGTGGAGGTAATTAAGGCGCTGACCAGCGCTAAAGCTATTGCAAGTTTTGTTTCAGCGAGCGGTTTGCCACCGGTGCGCAAAGATGTCAAAGTGTCTGCCGGTGATCCTTACCAAGCCATCTTTTCCCAATCGGCGTTGGTCTCGCATGGGTGGTTGGACCCGAATCGCACCGTCTCTGACGCGGCATTTAAAGATATGATTGAGTCGGTGGTATCAGGGTTTACCACTCCCGCGGATGCCATGAGCCAAGCGGCACAGCAACTTAGGTATAACGCACCCCGATGACCAGACTCAATAGAGAACTGAATACGGGTGTCCGTAAATTATTGCCAATACTGTTAGTCTTTTTCTTTCTTTTCGGCATACCGCTGTTAAGTCTCGCCGCGGATAGCGTAGCTCCTACTAGACTTGTTCCCGAATGCAATGTCTGGAATAGCACTACTCACAAGCTTGATAATCCTTGCGGGTGGGCGCACGTTGTACAGCTTGCCAACAACCTACTTACGTTCATGGTGTTCATTGCCGTCCCCCTCGCCGCTATCGCATTTGCGTGGGCAGGATTTCTTTATCTTTCAGCCCGAGGGAATCCCGGCCAGATTAGCAAAGCGCATGGCATTTTTCTAAATGTAGCGATCGGGTTGGGTATTGTGCTAATTGCGTGGCTCGCGGTAGATCAAATACTAAAAGCCCTTGCTACGACGGGTTCATATATTCCTGTATTACAATGACAATGAAGCAAGACATTCAATCATATATTCGTGTCCTGTGGTCAGTCGTTTTTTTGGTGCCCGCGGTTGTTTTTGCCGCAGGCCAAGCATTTAATGTGGTAGTAGGCAAAGTCCTTACGGTGCTTCAAAGTTTCGTGGGGGTGCTTATCTCT
The DNA here is from genome assembly GCA_001821015.1 of Candidatus Taylorbacteria bacterium RIFCSPHIGHO2_02_FULL_46_13. GTDB lineage: Bacteria > Patescibacteriota > Minisyncoccia > Phycocordibacterales > DSPV01 > 2-02-FULL-46-13. The sequence continues at coordinate 3,013 of MHRQ01000015.1, read as the reverse complement.
CTTGCCGTCTTCCTCTTAGTCTTTGGCATCTTTCGCTACATAGGCGCAGGTGATGACCCGAAGCGTCTTGCGGAAGGAGGGAAGCTCGTCATGTGGGGCGTCATTTCAGTCTTTGTCATGGTTTCTTTCTGGGGGTTGGTGCACATTTTGCTCAATACGTTCTTTGATGCTTCTGATCTCGGCAGTTTTCAGCGCGACGACAGTTTGTGGAACTAGGGAGGGAACATGGTTTCAAAAGTTCAACCTGCGTTGTGAGTCTAAGAAAGGTTGGCCGTGTCGTTTTGTTCGTATATCATGTAAGTTATGTCAACAAAGAATGCTCCCCCAACAGAATATAAAGTCTTGATTGAGCGTGACGAAGATGGATATTTTTTCGCCTCTTGTAAAACAAGTGCGTTAGAGTATAGAATAGCAATATGGAACTCATAAAAGCCCCAAATTTAAGCCTTCTTACCAAAGCCCGTGAGAATAAATGGGTTGCTTTCTCCTTGGATTACCAGAAACTTCTTGCTGTTGCAGAATCTCTGGTCAGTCTGCGAAAGAAAGTTGGAAACGCAAAGGCAGTTGTCATGCACGTATTGTCTGCTGATGTGGGCTACGTCCTTTCTTCAACTTTTAAGCGAGTAATGGCCTTTTCGTAATACATTAAAGTAACTCCAAAAATTGCTCAACCGTCATCTCTGCTTGAATGATAATCGTCTTTATAGTTTTCGGTGCCAACTCTCTAGAATGCGATGGAACAACTATTCGCAGATGCACTTTAGTTTCATGACGTAGGTTAACATGGCTACCAGTCTGGTGATGAATATAAAACCCGCGCCGAATGAGAACAACGATGATTTTCTTCCCTGAAACTCTCGGCAGTCTGGCCATCTCCCTTAGGCCTTAACCGTTATACGTATTTGAGCTGTTTCTGTCTCTTCTGGGATTACCTCATGGTCTTTCACCATTCCATCCAGATAACATTTTACTGCTTCTTCAGCCATCAAGCGCGCGTCTTCAATGTCCTTTCCTTCGGTCACTAAACCAGGTAAACTCGGGACAGTTACCGTATAAGAACCGTTTGTATTGCGCTCAAAAAACGCCGTGTAGCTTCTAACTTTTTTGGAGATCTTTCTCGATTTCATACAGAGAAAGATACCAAAAAAAGAAAAATATTACAACTGAACAAAAACACCCCAGATTGCGACGTCTTGCGCAGTATTTTCTTGGTTTCCGTACACTACGAGCCTCCCGTTGCTTTCTATAAAGGGTATTAAACCTTACAGGTTCAGTACACCTTGTGGATAGTTTTTCATCAAAGATTCAAAACTACCTCACAAGGTCTTTCGGAGCTTCAGGTATTCGCTCCTCAACCCTTTGTTGCCGTTGCTCGCTCGAGAGAGAAAAAGAGGATACTTTTCTCTCCCCTCACTCGCTAGGCAATAAACCTAAATTCACGAGCGATCCCAGCATAGGGAAACCTCACGCTAGCTTTTTCTTCCACCTCCCAAGCGAGGAATAAACCCGGGCCTTACGAAGGGGTTAGCGTAACATGCTTTGAAAATCAGACGATTTTTACTTTTCAGCGAGGAATTTCCTAGAGAAAGACGGCGAAGGGTTCCTTTGTTCTCTCAAGCGAGGAATAGCCTTTGTAGAACATTGCGTAGGCGAGCTGGCTGGTTCGTCAACGACCCGAGTCCGCGGCGAGGGCTCTTGACGACAGCGAGTCGAGCATAGGAAAGGCTGGCGCTGGCCAGCCTTATCCGTGTTCTACAAAGGCCATTCCGAGCGTCTGTTTATCCACACCCCCCTTGTTTTTGCCCCTCCAAGTGCTATTCTGGAGCTTGAAAGCTAATCATGTTTTCAAAGGGTCGTCATTAATAAACCATTATTATTAGTTATTAATTTATTTATGAAGAAATATATTGCACTGCTAGGTCTGTCGTCACTTCCTTTACTTGCTTCTGCACAAATCACTGATCTTACTTCTTTTCAGACAACGTTACAGAGCATACTTGCTATTGTCTTCCCAATACTCTTAACAATAGCTGTATTTGTAATTGTCTGGGGTATTTTCAAATTTATCCTCAATGCGGGGGATGAAGAGGCCCGAAAGACAGGGCGATCCTTTATCCTTTGGGGCGTGGTTGGAATATTCCTCATGCTTTCTGTTTGGGGACTGGTGAATATTCTCTATAACACTATTCCTCTTGACACAACACCTATAACACCACCCGCCGTTTAATAGGATTTCTCTACAAGGTGTAGGAACAAAAAGTAGCCTCCCAAGGCTACTTTTTGTTTTCCCGTGTAGGCTCTTTGGGACCACCACCACTTGGAAACTAAGTTTCCAAGTGGTGGTGGGTTTGTTGTCTTGTGGTGCTGTTTGATGTTATTATTTTACTATCATGCCCGCAAACATAGTTCAGCAAATCGTCAATCCGGTTATTTCTCTCCTTATTGGAATTGCCATTGTCGTGTTTCTCTGGGGTGCGGTTGAGTTTGTCGCGAAAGCTGATAACCCCGAAGGGCGAGAGGTCGGGAAGCGACATCTCGTGTGGGGGATTATAGGCTTGGCCATAATTTTCTCCGTCTATGGAATTCTCAACTTCATCCAAGGCACACTTCTATGCCTCTTCCGTAGCTGTTAAATAAACCCCACCATTTCTCACCCTAGTACCACTCTCCTTAGCTCTCGTTCACCTGCTATGAATAAGATTGCTATAGCAATCTTATTCATAGCATGGGTTTTAATAAATAGTATTAAACCCTTAAAAGTGGTGCCGGGTAAATCTAGTTATTAAAACGTGCAGGCCACTTGGAATTGGAAACTAACTTTCCAAGCATTAGGTACACCCCCACCCCACACACCTCCCCCTCCCACAATAAGAATGCTATAGCATTCTTATTGTGGGAGGGGGTTTTCGGTGAACGTTGAAATGAAAATAGACCTGCGTTGGAAATTTACCTTTGAATCCGAACACTTGTAGAATAAATCTATGACTGAATTTACCCATTTGAATTTGTATGA
>MHRQ01000014.1 GCA_001821015.1 Candidatus Taylorbacteria bacterium RIFCSPHIGHO2_02_FULL_46_13 | reverse complement strand
CGGAATGTATTACACACAATATTCCGTTTTAAACCAGCGCACAAGGTAAGTAGAGCACTCGCCTGAACAGGCGCGCCCTCCTTACAGGAGCTGTACACCATTCGCATTCTGAAGCAGAACGCTCAAGGTCTTGCGGGCTGGGTCCCACCCCAAGCCTCACTCCACCGCTGAATCAAAACAGAATATGTTTGTGAGAACGAAACTATACTAGCAAAAGTTGCACCTAAAGAGAAGTTGACTTACGCCGTTGCATATATTGACATCAATACAAAATTAGTGTTAGTATGCCATTCGTCGTATTTGCGATACATAAAGGGTATTAAACCCTTTGTTGCCATCACTCGCTCGGGAGAGAAAAAGAAGATACTTTTTCTTTCCTCTCACTCACTTGGCAATAAAAACCTAAAACATGATTTGGAAAAGAATTCTTTTTATACTATTGGCGCCGATTTACATACCTGCGGCGGTGTTGTTATTCCTCACCTTTGAATGGTGGAGTGATCTTTGGATGAAACCTTAAAATCCTTTTGATTCAAAGAGCAGTTTTTGCTATTCTAACAATCCACCACAAAGTGTGCCGTAAGGTCCCAAGGGGAGTGTTATTTATCAGTTTTTTGGCCCATTAACCAAATCCTGTTAAATGTCGAATATCTTAAGCGAGGTCGCGACAAAGCACTCCTGATGCACATTTTGCACATTCCCCCGCCACCGGCCGTTCCGGAGGCGGGGTTTTATTGCCGAGGAGGGAAAAGAAAGAAAAATGATGCGAGATGTTGAAAAAGGGCTTATGATACTTACTTATGAACAGGGGGTCATAGTTGAATCTGTAAGGTTTACTACCCCGTCCCCTTGGGACGACAAAAGGATTCCCGAAGGTTGAACCTTCGGGAAGGTGGAGGGTGAACTTTTCTAGGCGTGCGTAAAAGGTCGTTGTACTAAGCGTGCGAAAGAAACAAAAGGAATTTTCTTACCTACGTTCCAAAGAAAATAGACAGAGCTGACACAACCTACAAGTAATAGAGCTTGGAATCCCCTCTCGGTATTTGCTACAGCCGAGAATACATATTGAAAAAAGGAACCTTGTGAAAGTGTTCCTCCAATATTAGAAACAATATCTTTAAATGAAGCAAAAGTCATTGTTGACGCAAGGACAGTACAGAAAAGTACAACCTCTGCGATAATTGATCTTCCAAGTGGTGAACGTAGAAAATACACGATGCGAACTCGTCGCATAATCATCTCTTCTGTTTGTGAATGTTGAACCACGTGGATGATCATTATAATATGATAGATTTTTAACGAATGGAATGAGTATTAAAATCATCATCCCGTGGAATAATGCCTCGGGTTTTACTTTTTATGCTATACCTAATGTTGATTTGTATATGTTTCATTATAATATTGAATTTCCTATTCCACGGGATAAGAAAATTATAGTCCTTCCACTCCTTAATTCTTCTTAATTAATTTCTATACGCACCTTCTCAAATGCTCTGCGCGCGCGATGAAGCCGTGTTCGCACCGCGCCAGTGCTTATTCCTTCCGACAACGCGATCTCTTTCGGATGCTGTCCAAAAAGCACCATCCGCCGCAAGAGTAAAGCGAGCGTCTGCGGCATACGTGAGAGAATAGAGAGAAAAGCATCATAGGACAGACGCGACTCTGAAGCATCATTACCCGCGACTGCAAGCAAAGTCTCATCAAATTCTTCCGGAGACACATTGATACGAGTGCGCGAGGTCTTTCTATAAACCGTCAGACATGTATTGATGAGGATTTTGTATGCCCATGATTTAAATGAGGCACCGGCTACCCGATGGAACCGAGCGCCCTTTGCGTAAATTTTGACAAAAACTTCTTGCACTACATCCTCCGCTTCCGCTTCGTCTTTAAGAATTGATCGAGCCTTCCGCAAAAACGCTTCTTGATAACGGCGAACAATCACCGAAAAGAGCTCAGGATCAGTGGCGATTGACAGACGAAGCACTTCTTCGTCAGTTTCTGACAAAGCCTTTCCAACCGCACTCTCTTTTTGTTCAAGCAATAAATATGACACTTCTTGACCTTTGAAAGGTGGCGGACCGCTATTGGCGGTCCGCCCGCGCCAGTAAATATCGACCACGTTCATCTAGTATAACGTATCGTGTTAGATAAATGTTTCAATACTATATACTATAAACAACACACTTGGAAACGAGTCAAATCTAGCTCTTTCTTTCTTCTTGACAGTTTGCAAACTATCTATATGCTGTGGGTAGTAAAAACCTCAACAGAAAGGAGTGGTATATATGAGGGTAGAACTAGGTTTTGCCAGAAAGACCCGTGTTGTTAAAGTGAAGGGTCATGGTAAAGGAAGAACGGGCCTCGTGACGGAAGTAAATCACATGTCGGGTACTTGGAGGATTCTTTGGGATGACACAAAACTCAATGAACTTGCAAACCCGCATGAGTTTGAAACTCGTAAAAACGGCTCCGACCAAAAATAAAGGAAGTGATGCCATCACTTCCTTTTTTCTTTAACCGATAGAAAACAACATAATTATTTAAGATTGCTATAGCAATCTTAAATAATTATGTTGTTCACGGAATCAAAAACACATCGCCCTCCGAAGGAGGGCGATGTGTTTTTAGCGTTTGAATTAGTATTCTCGACGAGGAGCACGTTCGGTGCGCGGACGGGCTTCATTCACCCGTACGTTGCGACCGTCTAAATCCTTGCCATCCCACATTTCAATCGCTTTCGCCACATCGGCATCTTCCATCTCTACGAAGCCGAAACCACGCGATTTGCCGGTCATTCGGTCGGTCATTACTGACGCCGAGATAACCGTGCCTGCTTTGGAGAATGCGTCGCGCAAACCATCATCGTTTGTCGCCCACGCAAGACCTCCGACATAAAGCTTTTTGGCCATGAATTGACTATTTACCTAAATTCCTCATAGCGCGACCCTTCCCCAAACTCGCACCAAGAGAAACTCACGGCCGATATTGAGAAAACACTACGATAAAACGATTATAGCCTAAACCCTGCTAAGTGCAAGAGACTAAAGGGTATTTTGTCGCTCCCGAAATCTCTTGACGGATATTATATTATATGCTAGTATTCTATTTATAAACGTGTTCTTTCCAGTTCAACAATCAACAGAAAGGTTATCTATGAAAGTTGTTTTATCTGTCGGCTTAGTCGCCCTGTTTCTACTGTACGGGGTTGGATGCGATTCTGAACAACGACCGCAACCTCAACGGGATTACCTGAATCCAAGTCTTCAGGAAAATGCAGTTTTTTCTACTGAAGAGAAGACTGCTGGAGGTGCACCAGTATCTTTACCCATAGCTTATGGGAATGATGTGTATTACTTCCCCTACATACAGGCTGATTTTGGAAACGCCTTGAGTGTGTTCCTGCGGAGACATACGAATCTTGAGGTAAGCTCCATTGGCGGAGATGTCAGACGAAGATTTGGAAACCAAGATAGAAGAAGTAAGCAAGTTGATGTATCTCACTTTGATTACGGCGCGACCGTAGGCTACTTCGTGACTTTTCGGGAAAAGAAATAGAGCCGAGCTTCATCAAGCCCCGTGTGCACGCACACGGGGCTTTTTCTTTTGCAAAAGAGCTATCCAAGAGCTACAATTGCCACATGTCTGACAAGAAAAATATCCCCTCAACAGAGAGCTATAAAGGCGTACGCGATTTCTATCCGAAGGATATGTTCGTACAGAACTACATTTTCAGCGTGATGCGAACCGTGGCCGAGCGGTATGGATATGTGGAATATGGCGCATCTATTCTAGAACCAGCAGAGCTTTATAGAAGCAAGACCAGCGAGGAAATCGTTAGTGAACAAACCTATACGTTCACCGACCGTGGCGAGCGAGAAGTAACGCTCCGCCCCGAGATGACGCCAACGCTTGCACGAATGATTGCCGCCAAGCGACGCGAACTTGCCTTCCCTCTTCGTTGGTACTCAATTCCCAACGTTTTTAGATACGAGCGGCCGCAACGTGGCCGCCTGCGAGAGCACTGGCAACTCAATGCCGATATCTTTGGTGTGGCCAGTATTGAATCTGAAGTGGAAATCATCTCCCTCGCCTATCATGTTATGAAAAAATTCGGCGCAAAAGACGAAGATTTTGAGATTAGAATCAATAGCCGAAAACTTGCGCAGGCGTATCTGGAAGAAAAGCTTTTTGATCGAGCTCACTACCCAACGGCGGCCCGCCTCGTGGACCGCAAGGAAAAAATGACACCGAAAGAGTTTGAAGAAGAGTGGCAAAAGATTTCCAGCCACTCGTTTGATATGAATATAGCGCCCAACGAGCTAGTAAACGACGTTATTAAAGGGCTTGCCACACGTGATATAAAAAACGTTACTTTCTACCCTACACTCATGCGTGGGTTCGATTATTACATCGACGTTGTTTTTGAAGTCTTTGACACAAACCCAAAAAACAACCGCTCACTCTTTGGCGGAGGCCGCTACGACAATCTTCTAGAGATATTTGGGGAAGATTCGATACCTGCCGTGGGTTTTGGCATGGGAGATGTTACGATTCGAGATTTTTTGGAGACTCGTGGTCTTTTGCCCGAATATCGCCCATCTACCGACGTGTATCTTATTCCCATATCCGCAAGTGACTTGCCCGCGGCACAAAAAATTGCTTACACGCTTCGCACCTCAGGAATTAATGTCGCCGTGGACCTAACGGACAAAAAAGTGGGCGACAAAATAAAGCTTGCTGACAAACAATCCATCCACTTCGCACTCTTTGTTGGTGAAGCAGAGGTCAAAAACGAAGCCTATAAACTCAAGAACTTGCGCACACAGGAAGAAAAGACACTTCCCGTAGAAGAAGTCGTTAGATTCGTAAAAGGTCTATAAACAATGCACAAAATCGTTTTTGATATAGAAACAAGTAATTTCTTTGATGAAACGGGAAGCAACGACCCCGCGTCGCTAGACCTCGCCTGTATCTGCATTCATGATTCAGAGACTGACAAATATACGAGCTTCAAACAAGAAAGCTTAAAAGACCTCTGGCCTATTCTAGAAAAAACCGACCTCCTTATCGGTTTTAACTCTGACCACTTTGATATTCCCCTTCTCAACAAATACTACCGTGGAGATCTCACAAAAATAAAAAGCGTTGATCTCTTAAAAGAAGTCCGAAAAGTTTTAGGACGCAGATTGAAACTAGACACACTAGGAGCTGCAACACTTGGACGCAACAAGACCGCAGACGGACTCATGGCGAACGTCTGGTGGAAAAATGGTAAATACCAAAAAGTCATAGACTACTGTATTGAAGACGTGCGCCTCACCAAAGATTTGTACGACTACGCGCGTGCAAAAGGACACCTTAAATATCGCGATGGCGCTGTTCTCAAAGACATCGCGCTAGACACCTCCGGTTGGGAGAAAAAAGAAGGCGGTCAAACCTCTTCTTTGTTTTAACAGTTGACAAAAAATACAAAGTGTGCATAATGTTATTTGGACACCAAACATATTAACGTGCGAGCATGGTGCCCCTTGGGCTCGCGCCGCCCTGTTATAAAGCGTTTCGCGGCTGACAGGACGAAGGACAGCGGCGTCGTGGAGGATCGAACCTTACTCCACAATAGACGTTGAAGGATCGCGTGGGCATTGCCCGCGAAAAATGGGACCGGAATGCACTCTTAAGTGAGTCTTTCCGGTCCTTTTTCTATTTATTTACCTACTCAACCAAAAGCAAAAGGAGCATCAGACAAATCCCAAGAAGTATACAAAGCATTTGTACCAGAGACTTGCGCGGGTCAGTTGTTTTATGCACTTCTGGCACTAAATCAGAACCAGCAATATAGATAAATCCTCCCGCCGCAAACGCAAGTGCTGCGGGAATAAAAACCATGACCTCGTCACCTAGTAGAAACACCGCTACGAGACCTGCTATAGAAACGAGTGCGGATAAAAAGTTAAACCACAGGGCTTTGGTGCGAGAATACCCCGCATGAATGAGTACCCCAAAATCCCCTATCTCCTGTGGTATCTCGTGAAGAATGACCGCGATGGTTGTTGCGATTCCCACCGGTACATTCACCAAGTAACTCGCCCCAATAATAACCCCATCAAGAAAATTGTGCAGGGCGTCACCAATAAGAACTACACCGCCAAGCGGTTTAATGAGATGTCCGTGAGCCGCTTCTGATTCATAAGATTCTTCGTCAGCGCCATGACGGTGTCGCCATACTAAAAACTTCTCAAGTACGAAAAACAGAAGGATGCCGGAGAGAACAAACATCGCCATGCTCTGTTCACTGCCTCCTGTACGAAACGCTTCAGGAATTAAGTGAAAAAAGGCATCACCGAACAACGCACCGACCGAAAGGCTCACCAGGACGAATATCGTGTTTTTAAGCACGCTATCGCGCAAGGTAAGTGCCACCGCGCCGATAAGCGACAGAAGACTTACCACGACCACACTGACAAGGGCATAGACAAATATGAGAGTCATTAGAAAAATATACACTAAAATCATCTCCGGGGGAATGTTGTCAAATGAATCTCTTTTGTATACAATTGCTCAATATTTAATATAAAACTATGGAGGATTCACCCCGAGACAAAAGCAGTATATCGGTACCTATCGCAATAGTTATTGCAGGAGCACTCGTCGCCGGTGCCTTATTCATGACGCGTAGCCCAAGCACCCTAACAAATAACAGCAACACAAATTCCGCTTTGGGTGCGGCGCAGGCGGATGCCCTGTCAACCGAAGCCGAAATCGCAATAAAAACAATCAGCCAAACCGAACATATACTGGGCAACCCAGCGGCAAAATTGGCCATCGTTGAATACAGCGACACTGAATGTCCGTTCTGCAAATCATTCCACGCAACGATGCACCAAGTTGCCGATACGTACGGCAAAAATGGCACGGTGTTGTGGGTCTACCGCCAATTCCCTCTTGAACAGCTTCACCCTAAAGCGCCCTATGAATCAGAGGCAACCGAGTGTGCCGCGGAGCTTGGTGGTAATAAGATCTTCTGGGAATACTTAAATAAGATATTTGAAATAACACCGTCAAACAATGGGCTGGATGCCGCACAACTGCCAATTATTGCGAAAGACTTAGGGCTCAATGTTACCCAATTCAACACATGTCTTTCAAGCGGGAAATATACGAGTTTAGTCCAAGCGTCATACGATGAGGCTGTCGGCGCGGGTGGGCGTGGCACCCCGTTCTCGATTTTCGTTTCAAGCAAACCAATAAGCAACGAGGCACGGGCGGTAGTCCAAGGCCTTAATGACGACTTCTCGCGTCAAGCGCCGGGTCAAGATCCGCCGTTTACGTTCTCAACCGATAAGTTACGAATCTCAATGAGCGGTGCCCTCCCGTACACTATGATTCAAAAAGTCATAGACGCACTGCTGAAATAATTTAAAATTCTATCCGTAAAATCCCCTTTAAGCCTCAGTCTAAAGGGGATTTCTTTATATACCTACCCCCACAATAAGAATGCTATAGCATTCTTATTGTGGTAGTGAAATTCATATGAAAGATTCTATGCTATGAACTTTCTTAAACCACACCACTGACAATCATCTTCATCGCACGTAGCATCCCAAAAGGAAAACGCTACTATTTCTCCCGCCACACGAACAACTTCCTCGCGAACGGAAAGAGCGTCGTCATGTGACATGGTGAATTTTTCAATGGGGTAGATTTTCCCTTTTGCATCGGGTTCTACAAAATCAATACCCGCTGAAACCATCTCATATTTACCCCCGTCGTGTAACTCAAGTAATAATCGGTAAAAATCAAGCTGTCGTTTGATATCTCCATTAGAGTTTTTGGTCTGACCCAAAATATCATTACGGGTCCTGCGAGCACCTGTCTTGTAATCTACCACATTGACCGTACCGCCAGAGAGGAGTTCCAGTTTATCTATACGGCCACGCAACAGCAAATTACTCTTGTCCGTCAGTGTCAAAAATACGCCCGTGATCACATACTCAGCAAGGGAATCAGCGTGCCAGAAAGGTGTGCGCGCGTCAAAATATTTAGGGAGCACGCTTTCTCCTTTTTTGAGTATATGCGTGAGGTTAGATGTAGAAAGCGGTAGACGCCCAAGACTGCTTCTGAACACATCCACAAAATCTCTCTTGCTAAATTCTTTCTTCTCACGCTTTGCATCAGTGAGCGCCTTGAGCGCTGAATGCGTCGCGGTCCCGAACTGAAGGTAGGAGCCGGGGATATCAGGCAAACGCACTAGGTTCTTGAAAAAATATTTCCACGGGCACTCCAGATAATTGTTGAGTGCAGTCGCATTTATCCCATGCTCCAAGAAAAGCTCTCTCAAATACGCTCTGTCCCACAAGGCACCTGCTGAGTGTGTTTGATTCTGCCCTTCAAGCGAGCGCAAAATCCGCTCCTCGGGCTTGAAACTACGTCCCACTATTTTCTCCACAAGTTCTGTCCTCAATTCCTCCACAAAGCGAGAAACGAGGCGCTCTGTGCCATGTGCATCAAGACGCGCGAAAGAAAGAGAGACCGATTCCTTCGCGCGCGTCAGTGCAACGTAAAAGAGACGCCGCTCGTCGTCATCCTGCTCGCTCTCTCCTGCGGACGAGAGCGGCGCTGGAAGACGAAATGAACCCATCGCGCGGCGATTACCCCACACCTTGTCTGCACAATTCACGATATACACTCTCTGCCACTCAAGCCCTTTTGATTTATGCGCCGTCATGACCAAAACACCCCGAGCGCCAAGCGAGGTTCGCGAAAACCGCAGAGGGCTTCCATGTCTCAGTAATCTATCTACGGAGGAAATAAAATCTTTCAGCTTCGCATCCTTATGTGTCACTAAAAATGCTTTAATACCATCATAGACCCCAACCAATTTAGCTAACTTTTCCATAGAATCCGGTTTCTTCAAGAGATATTTCTGAAATCCTGACCCCTGTACAATGAACAAAAACGAATCAAGAGCGCTCTCGTTATTCACACGCTCCATCCAATTGAGAAATTCTCTCGAAAGACGATCCACTGCCTGCTCATTCAAAAATTCAAGACGTTTCTGTCCTCGCGCGATAAGCTCAAGAGGTGAACGACGCACCTCTCGAGCGGTTCGATTGAGCCGCACCGCATCAAGCGGATGAATGCCGAGAAAATCTATAAGAAGCATGCTCCCCACAAGGGCGTCATTCTCTGGAAACACAACCGCGCGAAGTAAAAGAAGAAGCTTGCCGATATCCGAATCACCGAGCGCATCGTCATCGGCAAATAAGGTGTGCGGCACTTTATACTCTGCAAGGGCACGACCCATAATAGATATCTCTGCATTTGTTCGTACTAAAATTGCTATTTCCTCCGCAGGAATGCCCTCATGTATTGCTTTTGAGATTTCCTCCGCAACACCCGCATACTCATCTTCGCTCGTTTCAAATTCATAAAGCTTTATCGGAAGTTCTACATGTTTGGTGCGTGAAGCGGAAATCAGTCTAGGGCGTAATTTCTCATCACCAGAGCGAGCGGCCATAAGCTGGTGTGAGACATCAAGAATAGTCTGAGTGGAACGATAATTCTCATTCAAAAAAATAACCCGCGCCTCTGGAAATTTCTTTTGGAAATACAAGAAGTTTTCCAGAGACGCTCCCTGGAAACGATAGATTGCCTGCTTTTCATCTCCAACAATGAATAGATTGCGTGTGTCCTGATAATCGCATAAAAGTTCCAAAACGGAATTCTGGGCATTGTTCGCATCTTGATGCTCGTCTGCCAACACATAGAGATACTCTTCTTGGAGAGTTCGCAAGAGGTCTTTATGTTTGCGAAGTGCCCGCACAAGCTCAATGAGCATGTCTTCAAAATCATACAGACTGCGCTTGCGCAACGCTTTTTCGTACGCGCTGTACAACAGCGCAAGCTCGGTATTTTTCTCATTGTTACGAACCGAATCTACATATTCTTTTTTTAGCTCTCCTTTTAAGCGCCCTTTCTCGTGATAGCGATCAGGAGCGGCTTTGAGACGTTTCTTTTCATCTGCGAGAATTTTAGACAGTTTTGCTGGATCCACTTCATCACGCTTTAAGTCTTTTATGACAGAGAGAGCTTTGGGCACATACAGAGTGGGCTTGCCGAGAGGCCGAATAATTTCAAACTCTTCCCTCTCAAGCGCTTCTTCAAGAATTTCATAACGCTCACTATCTGAAATGACTGCCCCGCCGATAATGCGTGGAAAATATTCTGGATATCGTGTGATGATTTCCTGCGCGAATCCATGAAAAGTAAAAATGTGGACGCGATAGGCATTGGTACCGATATACTCCACTAATTTCCTGCGCATGGAATGTACGCCTGATTCCGTGAAGGTAAGCGCAAGAATACCGCTCGCTGGCGTATCGGTCTTTGAGAGGATTTGCGCGATACGAAGTGTCAACACAGTCGTTTTACCCGTGCCCGGGCCCGCAATCACCATCACCGGCCCCTCAATTGAATCTATAGCCTCTTTTTGCTTTATATTGAGACCTTTATACGCACTTTCAAATGCAACATTTTTCACGTGCTTTAGTATAGCATCTCAATAGAAACCCTTGACAATGGTTTAACAATTTGTTACTGTGCCTAATAGACAACGGCATATTGTATGTGACCAAAAAACCAAACTGGAGAATAACCATGAGCAGAAAAGAAGCGGCGGAAATTGTTGTTCAGTTGGCTGAAACATCTGACAAAGAAGCCTTGGTGCAAAAGGTTGACCGAAAAGCAAAGATGAAGGTGATGAGAGATATTGCCTCTTTTGGAATCATTATGGCAATTCTCAGATTGATGGGGTTCATAAAGTTTGACCCGCTGACACCTCAATCTATCTGGTGGAGTGTACTCGGAATCGTTGGTTTAGTTGTGTGCTGGCTCTTCTGCCAATCATCGATAAAAAAGGCACGCTAAGAATGCGAAATGCTTTTCTACACAAGACCGAGGCGCGCAAGCGACTCGGTCTTTTTCTTTTTTTCGCAATTACTCCGTACGCATAACCTCCTACTACAAGGTCGGACCTTGTAATTTTTTCTAAAATACCAAGCGTAAGTTTCCCAAACTTTTCTTTCTCGAAAAAGTGTGATATGTTATAAAAAGAAAGGAGGGTATATGAACAATGTTACTACGACAAGCGGCCAAACATTTGCGTCTATTGGCGATAGCAAAAAACCACGCCAGTACGGAAGCGGCAAAAAATGTGCGTACTGCCCGACTATCTTGAGTCGTTACAACAAAACAGGAGTCTGTAGCATCTGCACAAGCAAATTACTGAAAGATCCTGAATTCGCACAGAGTGTGTTAGCGCTTACGATGCCTACTCACTCAAGAAAACGTCTCAACATTGAAACACGTAAAAAAGCCGGGGCTTCACTCAACCCGTTGAGACGTTTGCAAGGCGGACCCCGCAGACGCCTCAGCGCGTCCGAGATAAAATCAACACCTTAGGCCAGCAGGTCTTGGGTGTTTTTTCTTTTCCCATTCTTGCGCTAAGCGCCAAGCCCGAAGCTTTTAAGCTTTCTTCTAATAACTTTTAAGTTTAGAAGCCTTCTCGTGCTGACGTATTTTTTCGTGGGCTTTAGCTTCAATCTGACGAATACGTTCGCGGGTCACGCCAAATTTCTGGCCTACTTCTTCAAGCGTGTGGGTCACACCGTCTGTCAAACCATGTCTCATCTCCAAAATACGGCGCTCTTTTTCAGACAAATCATTGAGAATTTCTTTCACTTGATCACCAAGAATACGACGTGAAGATTCTTGGTCAGGAGAAAGAATTTTATCATCGGAGACAAAATCCCCGAGCGTAGATTTTCCATCATCTCCCTCATCCCCCACCGGATTTTCAAGCGAAAGCGTATCTTGGTCAATTTTTTCAATTTGGTACACCTTCTCCACATCAAGACCCATTTCAATGGCGATTTCTTCCGGCAAGGGATCTCGCCCCAAATCTTGAGACAGACGGCGAACCACTTGCTTGTATTTTGCTATCGTCTCCACCATATGCACCGGTACGCGAATCGTGCGTGATTGATCAGCAAGGGCGCGCGTAATAGCCTGGCGAATCCACCAGGTCGCGTACGTAGAGAATTTAAATCCTTTGGTCCAATCAAATTTATCTACCGCCTTAAAAAGTCCTAGGTTCCCTTCTTGAATCAGGTCAAGGAGGGTGAGGTCAGGAGAGCGCCCCACGTAGCGTTTCGCGATAGAAACCACGAGACGCAAGTTTGCCCGCGCAAGCAAGTTCTTTGCTTCCGTATCACCCTTCTCAATGCGTTTAGCGAACGTTCGCTCATCGGCAGCGCTAATCAAGGGGTATTGGCCGATTTCTTTTAGATACATCTGAATGGAATCATACCCGCCGTCCGTTCGTCCATAACCGAGTTTTTTTGTGCCTACCTCTTCAACATGAGGGTCGAGCATACCGCCGCTTTCCAACACATCAATGCCTGCCTCGGCCAGTTTCGTATAGAGATTCTCAAGAAAAATGATGTCCTGTTCTATCGTGGGGAACTCTTTGAGAATTTCATCATAGGTGATAAAACCTCGCTCCTTGCCACGCACAAGCAAATGGTCCAACTTCACCCCCAGAGCTTTCGCTTTCTTGGATATTTTAATGGGTTTAGGCTTCTTTGCACTCCGATTCTTCTGCTTCCCTTTGCGGATTTTCTTATGCACGGTCCTACCCTTGCGGATTTTTTTTCGGGATTTTTGGGCTTTTTTTGGCTTTTTCATATATAACGCAAGGCCTTATTATACTCCATTAAAAAAAATTTCTCTCGCCCTATCCCCTCAGCGCTCCGTCGGGGAATTCTGCGGATGGATTAAAATCCTGCCGACCTCTCTTGACTGCGTTGAGCCTTGTGGTTAGAGTGTGGTACTGTTTCAATACTATCTCTTTACTCCCTTGATCTTTCGTTTGCTCGGCATTTAATAACTCCTTTAACGAGACCGACAGTTCTTCTTTGAGCGTATCTTCCTCAAGAGTGGAGAGCAAATCGCGCGCTACCTCTGTAAGCGAGCCAGCCCCGCGATAATAACTTTCAGCTTGATAGGTCAACTCATCTTGCAAACCTTCCGCTTCCGCAAACAGTTTCTTGACACGCGAAGTGGGTACAATACGCTCAATCTCCTTTTTAAGCCAGACAACATCAAGCGCAGGTGGACTGGTATGTTCCTGCCAAAACAAGAGGCCTAGTAACAATCGTTCGGCTTGATGACGGCGAGGATTGAGTGCGGTCTCTTTAGGAATCTCCGCAGGTGTAGTGGAACGCGCAGGATTTTTGGACTTCTGTAAGTCTTCACGAATTGCCTGCTCACGGATACCGGTGCGATTGGCGATGCGGGAAATAAAATGATCCCGCTCAATACTGCTCTCAAGTGCCGCAACATAGGGAAGTAAACGGTCGCGGATGGCACGCGCAAGTTTCCGTTCATCAAGATCTTCTTTAAGCATCACCGCAAGGTAAAAATCTATGATGTGCGCGGATGACGCTAAACTTTCTTTGAAACGCGGGAGGTCTGTCGCGATAAGCTCTGCGGGGTCTGTGAGAGCGGGTAATGCCACAATCTTTACTTCCATGCCTGCCGAGAGAGCTAGTGACGCGCTACGTAGAGATGCCTGCACCCCAGCCTTGTCTGCATCGTACACCATAAGCAAGCGTTTAGTGAGACGTTTGAGAAGTGTAATTTGGCCTTCGGTGAAAGCTGTCCCAGAAGAAGCAACCGTATTCTTAAAACCCGCCTGATGACACATCAATAAGTCCATCTGGCCCTCCACGAGCATCGCAAAGTCTTTGCGTCGAATCTCAAGCTTCGCCCGATCAAAACCATAAAGTATGGCAGATTTTGAAAACACCGGCGTTTCAGGGCTATTGAGATATTTGGGGATACTGTCTCCTTCCTTCCCCAAAATCCTTCCGGAAAAAGCAATGGCGCGACCGGTGCTGTCAAATATCGGAAACATGATTCGGGAACGAAATCGATCATACGTGCGAGCACCTTCAGTCTTTACCAGGCCCGCTTTTTCAAGCTCATCTTTGGTAAAACCTTCGCGCAATGCGAATGTAACAAACGTATCCCACGCATCAGGAGCAAAACCGACTCGCCATGAGGTGATGCTGTCAAGAGACAAACCCCTACCGTGCAAATACTCTAACGCAGACGGATGTGTCTTGAGCTGACGTTCAAAGAATAACGTTGCGGTTTCTAAAAGCAAAAACATCCGCTCGCGCTCGCCACGCTCGCGCGGGTCCTCGCGTACCAACTCAATACCCGCACGATGCGCCAGCGTGCGAAGCGCACCGACAAAATCGGTACCCTCAAAGGCCTGGACGAACGAAAACATATCGCCTTTTGCTCCGCACCCGAAACAATAATAACTACCCCGCGCGGGCGAAACAAAAAACGAGGGGGTTCGTTCATTGTGGAAGGGGCACTTCGCTTTCAGATTACTCCCCGCTTTCTCCAATTTAATGTAAGAACCGATGATATCGGCGATATGTAATCGCTCTTTAATTGACTCTACAGGCGATGGCATATGATAAACCTACGACAAAGACTCGGAGCGCACCATCTCTCTCTGGGTTTGGGCCGCAAGCATCTCTTGTTCTATTACCTCTTTCTGGGCCTTAATCTTTTCAATCATCGCATGTTTGGGGCTACCTGCAAATCCGCTGCCCGCTGGAATAAGCCGCCCGATAATGACATTTTCCATCAATCCTTGTAGATGATCCACGGCACCTCGGACCGCGCTTGAAATAAGCACGCGAGCGGTATGTTGGAATGACGCGGCTGAAAGGAAACTGCGTCGAGTAAGCGAAGATTCGGTAATCCCCATGACCACTTGAAACGCTTTGGCTTCTTCGCCTCCTTGCGCTTTAGCGTTTGTATTCTCTACATGCAACTCAGCGTTCGTGACCATTTCTCCTATGGAAAAGGTGGTGCCGCCAATCTCTTTAATTCGTTTTCGGGAGAACATCTGTCGGACAATAACTTCAATATGCTTGCGCGAGACCGTCTCCCCTTGTAACTCGTACGGTTTAGTAACTTCAGCAATGATGTAATTCTGAGTTTTCTCAAGACCGGCGTTCTCGAACAGTTCGTCTATATCCACAGAACCGTCGGTCAGTATGTCCCCGCGTTTGATCGCATCAGATGTTTTAACTAACGGCATGCGTTTGTAATTTACCGAATACTCAATCGCCGAAACAGCGGATTTCTTCTTGGGACGATGCTCCAGACTCGGAATCACCACAATGACCTTCTCCTTGCCAAGATCTTTTATTTCAGACACGACACCGTCAACCTCAGAAACAACTGCAGGATTTTTTGGAGAACGTTTCTCAAAGATTTCTTCAACGCGCGGCAAACCTTGGGTAATGTCACCGCCAACCGAAGCGGTACCACCGGCATGGAAGGTGCGCATCGTAAGCTGTGTGCCCGGCTCTCCAATAGCCTGTGCCGCCACCGTACCTGCGGATTCACCAAGATCAACAAGTTTGTTCTTGCCGAGGTCCAGACCATAGCACATCACGCACACACCCTTTAAGGCACGGCAGACCAACGGTGACCGAACAGCAACTGAGGTAAACCCGAGTTCTTCAATCTTACGTGCCATCTCTTTACTGATAAGTATCCCACGTTTGAAGATACCTTTGCCATCTTTTTCTAGATCCTCGGCAAGAACTCTTCCACGCGTATGTTTAGCAATGGAAATCTGTACACCCGCGGTGCTACCCACCGTGCTTATCGTGATTGAATCTTTGGTACCGCAATCCTCTTCAGTCACCACCACATCCTGCGCGACCACGAAAAGCTTCCGGGTCAGATACCCCGCCTTCGCGGTATTGAGCGCTGTATCGGTGAGTCCTTTGCGAGAACCGTGCGTAGTGATGAAATACTCAATAGGGGTCAGCCCTTCTTTACTACAGGAGAGTATCGGAAATTCAATGGTTTCACCAGCAGTATTCTGAATCAGACCTTTCATACCGGCCATTTGCGTTACCTGTGACAGCGAGCCTCGGGCACCAGACTTCCACATGTCGTAGACCGAACCATTTTTATCCATAGATTCCGGGATCAAACGCTCTACTTCATTTTTGGCTCCGTGCCATATCTCAACATTCTTCCGAATACGCTCTTCGGCGGAAAGCAGGCCCGCTTGGTACTGACCAAAGACCTCTTCAGCCTTTACTTTTGCCTTCTGTATGACAACACCTTTGCCTTCGGGAATTTTTATGTCATCAATCCCCCACGTTACGCCAGAACGTGTCGCGTAATAAAATCCAAGCTGTTTAATGTGGTCAAGAATCGGAGGAACATTCTCAATGCCGTACCGATCTATGATATTTTCCACCATCTTGGTCATATCTTTTTGGTCTATTTCTTTGTTGAGGAATCCATAGTCGGCTGGGAGTACTTCGTTGAAAATAATACGCCCAACAGTCGTCTCCAAAAGCATACCTTTATATTCGGCGTATCGTGGTTCATGGGGAACCAATATCTTCACCAGTTCTCGGAAACCTATCGCATTATAGTTGTACGCAACCACCGCACTTCCCGGAGAATCAAAATATCGAACGGCTTCGCTCCCCTCACGTGCGACTACCTTTGTCATCCAGAACAAACCGAGTACGATATCAAGCATCTTCGCACTCATCGTCGGGTCTCCGCTTCCCGGCTTCAAAATATTTTTGTCGGCGGCCATAATCGTGACTGCTTCCGCCTGTGCTTCTTGCGAGAGAGGTAAATGAACCGCCATTTGGTCTCCATCAAAGTCGGCGTTAAACGCCCTACATACTAAGGGGTGAACCTGAATCGCACTTCCTTCAATCAGGAGGGGTTTAAATGCTTGAATACCGAGACGGTGGAGCGTCGGAGCGCGATTTAACAGAACATATTTGTCTGCGATTACCTCTTCCAAAATTGCCCACACTTCCGGAACATCATCATCAATCAGACGGTTTGCTCCGCGGATATTGTACGCAAATTCTCGTTCAAGGATCTTCGCAATGACGAACGGACGGAATAGTTCAAGTACCATTTGTTTTGGCAGACCGCACTGATGAATCTTCAATTCCGGACCAACCACAATAACCGACCGCCCGGAATAATCAACACGCTTACCCAAAAGATTTTGACGGAAGAGTCCCCGCTTCCCCTTCAAATTATCCGCTAAGGATTTCAAAGGTCGGCGATGCGCCTGACTTAAGGTAGACATGATGCTAGAGCCGTGACGAAGGGAATTGTCAATGAGTGCGTCTACCGCCTCCTGCAAGATTCGCTTCTCGTTTCTCAAAATGACTTCAGGAGCATTGATCTCCTTGAGTTTCCGTAAACGGTTATTTCGATTGATGACACGACGATAGAGGTCGTTAACATCAGAGGTGGCAAACCGGCCGCCGTCAAGCGGGACCATCGGACGAAGCGCAGGCGGGATGACGGGAATTCTCGTCAAAAACATCCACTCCGGTCGAGTGCCTGCAGTAATCATTGCCCGAAGGATACTCAAACGCTTGTTAATACGTTCACGTTCAATGCTCGCTACTTTTTCATAACTTGCTTCTAATTTCTTCACGAGTTCATAGAGATCTAAATTCTCACACAGCGAGTAAATCGCTTCAGCCCCAATACCAGCCTCAAACAGCGTACTGTATTTCACAGAAAAATTATGATACGCAATCTCATCAAGCACGACACCCGCCTTGATACCCTCAATCTCATGTTTCGTATTGGTAAACATTTCTTTAAGAGCTTCTTTCGTTTTGTCATCATGAACCGCCTTGACTTTAGACTTGAATTCCGAATCAAGGTCGCGCAAGATTTCTGCGCGCGCATCCTCAAATACCTTCGTCACAATATAACCGGCGAAATATATCACCTTCTCAAGGTCATCAACCGGCATGCCAAGAATAAGACCGATGCGTGATGGGGTGCTACGTAAAAACCAAATGTGAGAAACGGGGCTTGCAAGTTCAATGTGCCCCATCCGTTCGCGTCGGACAATAGATCGGGTTATCTCTACACCACATTTCTCGCAGACAATCCCCTTGTAGCGTATCCCTCTATATTTTCCGCAATAACATTCGTAATCCTTGTCAGGACCGAAAATCTTCTCATCAAAAAGACCGCTTTTTTCAGAGCGCTGGGTGCGATAGTTGATGGTCTCTGGCTTGGTCACTTCCCCATATGACCACTCTTTAATGCGCTCCGGCGAGGCAACACGCAAGCTGATTCGGTCAAAATCGGAAGCTGTATTCAGTCTATAATTTTTTATCATATGAATGTAAATCGTTAAGAATTATTCCCGAGTGCTACGACGTTTTGGTTTCGACGCTTCCACCTCGCCGCTTGATTTCTCCAATTTGATATCAAGGGATAACCCACGCAAATTGTTCAACAACACGTTAAAGGACGCGGGGACGTTGGACTGACTGATATCAGCACCCCGAACAATGGAGTCAAACGCCGCCGCGCGACCGACAATGTCGTCCGATTTCACCGTAAGCATTTCACGGAGAGTGTATGCCACCCCGTGCCCCAGAAGCGCCCAGACTTCCATTTCTCCGAAACGCTGGCCTCCCCCCTGTGCCTTCCCCCCGAGAGGCTGCTGTGTGATAAGAGAGTAGGGTCCGATAGAGCGCATATGAATCTTGTCTTCAACCATGTGATGCAACTTCATAATGTACATATATCCAACCGCGATGTCTTGTTCAAACTCCTCTCCGGTGCGCCCATCCTTCAGACGCATCTTGCCATTCTCGCTGTAGCCTGCCGCTTTTAATTCTGCTTTTATCTCGGCATCTGTCGCACCAGCGAACGGTGGCACAACCGCCTGATACCCAAGTGTCTTCGCGGCAAGACCGAGGTGTAGTTCAAGAATTTGACCGAGATTCATACGAGACGGCACGCCGAGCGGTGTCAAAATCATATCAATCGGCCTTCCATCAGGCATAAACGGCATGTCTGCTTCCGGTAAAATCTTTGAGATGACTCCCTTGTTGCCGTGACGGCCTGCGAGCTTATCTCCTACCGAAACATTTCTTATTTCTGCGACTTCAATATGAATTCGCTTGATAATACCTGAATCAAGTTTGTCTCCTTTTTCGCGCGAGAACACTTTGACTCCGATAATACGACCCCGCTTTCCGTTCTCGGTACGCTTGGAAGTATCTTTTACATCACGAGCTTTTTCGCCAAAGAGACTCCGGAGCAAACGCTCTTCAGGCGTAAGCTGCGTCTCCCCTTTGGGGGTAATTTTACCAACCAAGATGTCTCCGGGGCGCACTTCTGCGCCAATGCGTATCATGCCATCTTCGTCAAGATTCTTGAGCTTTGCTTCGCCGACATTAGGGATATCATGCGTGGTGATTTCAGGTCCAAGTTTTGTGTCACGAACATTGACTACAAACTCTTCAATATGAATAGAGGCAAATCGGCTCTCGCGTACAAGCGATTCTGACAAAATGATGGCATCCTCGTAATTCGCTCCAGACCAAGACATGAAGGCAATCAAAACGTTCTGACCAAGCGCCATTTCTCCACGGTCGCTTGATGAGGTATCAGCCAACACATCACCCTTTTTGACCTTATCACCGACATTCACCGACGGACGCTGATGGAACATGGTAAACCCATTGGTCCGTGAAAAATTGACCAGAGGATACGTTCGTTCTTTACTGCGCCCTTTCACCGCGATGAAACGAGCATCTACCTTCGTTACGGTACCATCTTCCTGGGAAATAACCACGCGCCCAGTATCGGCCGCTGCCTTTCTCTCTATCCCCGTAGCGACAAGCGGGGCTTCGGGAATAAGGCATGGGGTGGCCTGTTTTTGCATGTTTGAGCCCATCAGCGCGCGGTTGGCGTCGTTGTGATTTAAAAATGGGATCATGGAGGTTGCGATGGAAAATGCCTGGTTCGTTGCAACGTCTATATATTCAACATCTTCCTTGTGAATAAGGCCGGGCTCCCCGTTGGTTCGCACCTCAATTTCATTTTCCAAAATGCTTCCATCAGGACCAACAGCCGTAGCCGCGTGAGCGATATCATAATTTTCCTCTTCCAGGGCGTTAAGATACTGAATCTCACCCGTGACTTTTCCATTCTTCACTTTCGCATAGGGCGTTTCAATCATACCGAATTCGTTGATTCGTGCGTAGGTGGAAAGACGAAGGATAAGCCCGATGTTCGGACCTTCAGGTGTGTGTATAGGACACAAACGGCCATAGTGAGATGGATGTACGTCGCGAACTTCAAACCCCGCACGCTCACGCGTGAGTCCTCCGGGGCCAAGCGCCGATAGGGTTCGTAAATGCTCAAGCTCTGCAAGAATATTTTCTTGAGCCATAAACTGTGAAAGTTGGTTCGTGGTGAAAAATTCCTTGATGCGAGCCTGCAGCGGTTTTGGGGAAATAAATTGCACGGGCATCGTTACGTCCGAATCAATCGTAGACATTCTGTCCTGAATGTTGCGCTTGATTTGCGACATACCAATGCGAATCTTCTGTTGCAAAAGCTCTCCGACAAAACGCACACGACGTGACCCTAAATGGTCTATATCGTCTTCTATTGCACCCGGCGTTGTATTAAGTTCGGCGACATGCGTCGTGATTCGCACAAGGTCATCAAATGAAACAATGCGCTCCTCCAGATCTTTTTCTTCAAAGGGGAGACCGAAGCGTTTATTCAGTTTAAAACGGCCAACCTTTGAAAGGTCATAGCGGGCATGATTAAAGATTCCATTAATGAACTCCTTTGCGTGGTCAACCGAACCAATCTCACCATCACGCAAACGCTTGTGAATTTCTATATAGGATTCATCAATGGTTTTTGCGTGATCTTTGGCAAATGAGGCCTCAAGAAAGGCTTTAGCCGAGGGGTGCTTAGAAAACGCATTGATAATATCTTTGTCAGACTTTTTGGAAATAACGCGTAGGAGAGAAGATATCGGAAATTTGCGTTTGCGGTCAATGCGCACGTAAATCGCTCCGTCAGCTTCCGTCTCAATTTCAATCCAGACGCCTCGTGACGGAATGATTTTCGCGCCAAAATAGCGCTTATCCTTGATTTCTTCGCTGGTGAAAAAGACACCGAAAGAACGCGCGAGCTGCGGCACAATGACCCGCTCAACACCTGAAATAATAAACGTACCGTGCGACGTCATCAAAGGGAAATCAGCCATGAAAATTTCTTGTTCCTTGGTTGTTCCTTGTATTTTGTTTTTAAGACGCACCGTCATCTTAAGCGGTGCCTCATAGGCAAGTTTATTGTCCTTCGCGTGATATTCGTCGTACTTTGGTTCCCCTACGGTAAAACCGGTTATCTCTAGCTCAAATTTTTTATCCGAATAATCTTTGATGGGAGAAAACTCTTTAAAAACTTCTTTCAGTCCTTTCTCAAGCAACCACGTGAAAGAATCTGTCTGAGCCTCTACCAAATTAGGCAACGGCGCGAGCGCATCTTTGAAACGGCTAAAATATTTTTTCGGCCAGCTTACCGTTTGGTGTGTTTTGGTACTCGTTGTCATAAAAACGCGTATATTATTAAAGGTTATTAAACCCTTTGTTGCCGTCGCTCGGGAAAGAATAAGGAAGAAACTTTTTATCTCCCCTCACTCGCTAGCGAATAAACGAAGCCTCCACAAAACACTCTTGTGCTAAGACACAAAAAAGAAAAAGCGACCACAATTTCCGGGTCTCTTTTTTTGTTTTTGTGTTTTAGCTTACGTTGGTCAGCAAGGTGTGGCCTAACAATGGCTAGAACTGCATCCGTAACTCAATCTACTAGCCAAAGCATTGTATACCAACGTATTCTAGCTGTCAACAAGATTACACGGCGAACAACACCAGACAACAAAAAACCGCCCATAGCAAGAGTTCGGGCGGTTTGCGCTGAAAAGAACACCTTACTCAAACTCAGTCGTTCCTGGAGGTTTATCCTCTTCAAAAAAACCGACATGCACAATACCAGAGTGTTTGGTAAGGGTTGAAGTGATCCTGCGCCTCACTTCCTTCGGAATCTGATACCCGCGTCCGGTCATGAAGTCCGAGGTGATTATTCCTCGCACGCCAACCGTAGGTCCATACACTCGCGCATCCCCTTTCACACCGACCGTGTTAACACACAGAAGCACCACAACAAGTTGCGACATACGTTCGTAATCGCCGTTTTCCTTAAGAATGCGCGACACTTGTATATCGGCCCAGCGTACAATGGAGAGACGCTCCTCGGGAGGAATCGGCGGGTCAATATCGTTGACACTTGCTTCTCCACCAGAGAGGATTATTCCCTTGGGGCGATTAGCCGTGAGCCAATCCTTAGCTTTTGCAGGTGATAGAATCGCGCTGCGAACACCCAGTTCGCGCAGACTTCTTTCAATGAGCCATGTGTATTGTGACCTAAGTTCAATGATCAATATTTGTGGAGCTTTCATAAGCCCTCCTTTCTCGTGCTACCCTATCACGGAGGCGAAATGCCAGCAAGTAAAGACTAACTGTGCTTAGAACGCCTCTTTTTCCACTCCTGCATTTTCTGGTGGTGGCCGGAGAGCAGGATTTTTGGTACACGAGAGATTGACTTATCTCTAATCATATTGTAGTTTGTGCGTTCAGTCGTTTCGATGAAAGCAACGCTCAATGCTGCGCGTGGAGTTTCCAACCAGAAATTCCTCTTGTTGTTCGGTCCTTCGGGAGTTGGCAAGTCGGCAATCATACGGGAATTAAGACAACTTGATTCTCGCTTTGCTTACATCTCGCCGTTCATGACCCGCGCGTTACGTTCGGGAGAAACTGATAAGGTTTCTGTTAGCAATACAGTGCTCGACGAGTTGAACAATCAAGAAAAGATTCTTGCAATAAACGAGCTCTATGGTGTTCGATACGCGACACCGCGAGAGCCGATTGAGAAAGCGTTTGTGGAAAACTGCTTCCCACTTCTCGACTGGCCAGTGCAGAAAGTCCAAATCATGCTTACGGCATTCCCCGGCAAGACCTTCAAGGTCTACGTTGAACCACCTGATGTCGTCGCGATAGAGCGACACCTTGAGGATGGGCGTGATCCAGGCCGGAGTCGCTATACGGCGGCTCTAAATGAGCTTGAGGCTTATTATCAAGGCGGCTATGACAATGTAGTTGACTGGAGTATCGTTAACAGTGAGTTTGAAGTTAGAAAGACCGCAGAGAAAATCTACGAGATGTACCTTACGGTTATTGGCGAGCGCCAGTAGCTCACAAGCCCCGATTCACGTCGGGGCTTTTTTTATCTTTTAGTAATTTTCTTTTTAATGGCACCAGCAAAGAGCCGAAATGCAGAGCGTTTTTCTTTCGGGTATATATAAGAAATCCCAAGTAAAGAATGACAGTTAGGACAGACCAGATTAGGGACTTTCTTTATCGACAAGCCCTGTAATTGAGTGAATTTCTTCGGAAAAGAGATTCGGTCAAGGTAACGTCGCTTCAACTCACCCGGTCCATCTTTTTGATAGACCAACACTTTATGTCCGCAACGATCGCAATATATATCTAAGAAGCGCGAGTAGCCTCCACGTACGTTGCGATATTTATCTGATTTGAGTTTTGGAATTTCCATTATTTATTAGCAATGATAGCGCAAATCTGCCTATCAGTCAGTAGCCTTAGCTTAAACGTAATAAAATATTTAGTCGAGTTTATACCCTTTTAGAGCGCTTCTCTTTCCACTCTTCCACAACCATGTCAAGGTCTAATCTTGACAGGGTACTCTAACACACCTACTTTGCGATATATTTTTTATTGATACTAATTGAAAAATACCCGAGCCCAATAAATACAAAACCAAGGATAACAAGCGAAATTGGCCACCCGAGTGAATCTGCAAAATATTCGCTTGTGATATACGAAACATGACCAATTAGAAAGAGTGCTCATAACCAAAATAATGCGACTTCTCATATACACTGACAAGGAAAGGCCGCCGATTACAATGAGGAAGAAAAACATTTGCCATAGAACCGAATCGAACACTTGCGAAAATGTAGCGCCAAGGAAACCAGTAATACCGAAAAAATAGAGCATCCCGATGAGTTTCTTGTTCCAACCATCACGAAAAGCATACCCAAGCAACAGATAGCTCGCACCTATTGCCATAGTTAAGTATTGATAGATATCTTTTATCCCAAACCATCCCTCAAAGGGACCGCCAGTAACCGCATTAAGAACGAGATAAATGGTGGCAGTTCCATTCGCTATTGCGAAAAAAGTCAGGACAGCATTTTTATGGACAACATTTAGTAATACATAAAATATAAATAGAGCACCGAATGTAAGCGCGACTGTCCAATCACTGTTCTGGAGATTGAGTTCGGAAAGAGCCACCACCGCGCCTCCAGGGATCAACGCGCCCCCCATAAAATGAAAGACTGTTCCAAGGTTGTCCTCGGGTTTATTTTTAAGTAACACCGACCCAATAGCCGTAATAATGAAACCCAACCCTAACGTAACTGAAATGCGCTCAAAAGACCCAATGTCATACCAAATTTGACGAACAAAAATAATAATGCCAATAACCACGATGGCCGCGCCCAAAACATACAACATTTTCGTTACTGAAAAATGCGTCGAGCTTTCTTCTTTACTTAGTGCCGTCGGTGCAAGACTAAAGCGGCTTATCACCTCTTCGCGACTTATCTCGCCCGTACTTATTTTAGTGGAAAGCTCTTGAAGTAGTTCTTCTTTGTTCATAAAAAAATGGTTAGAGGTGATTAATTTCTACCCGGCAACACCCACCCAATAAATTGAAAATTGTTTTGATAATAATACTGATCCGTACTATTTATCAGATTTATTTTGTTTCTACTTTTTCCTTTTGTAAGGTAATACCCATACGATGAAGAACCACCATCAAAAATAAAGAAGAAGTCACCACCATTTCTATCATAGTAACTTGAAACGGTAACACCATCAGGTGATGTCAATAGACTATTGAGCGTCATCGTCTGGGCTTCCTCAAGGGTTATTTCCCTACTCTCGTTCTTTTTTGTGTCATGTAAAAAGATGCGGTCAGTATATTTTTCGCTAAAATCTGGCACGCCGTCCTTATTGGAGTCAAGAGTCATGTCAACTGGATTTACGACCAATTTATTACCGACCACTATATAACGTTTTTGCAGATAACCGTCGCAACGATAGGGGTAATAATTCCTACCGTCAGTGCATGATGTATATACAAAATTATAGTCCGTAGAAAGGAAAAGTGAAGGAAGATACGTGCTTAAAGCAACAACAACTATCAATAGAACCGGCAAAGTAAAAGCAAGTATAATGACGAAATTTTTTCTTAAGAATTCTTTCATAATTTTATCGTATCTAAAATGGGGGTCTAAGTCTTTTTATAATCTGCGGACTTCATTAATTCTAGTATATTTTATCTTTATTCGCTACCCTATAGGACATGTCAAGGTTGAACCTTGACATGGTGCTCACTTACCGTGTCTTGAACGTTTTTGTTTCCACGCCTCCATTTTTTGGTGGTGGCCGGAGAGAAGAATCTTGGGGACGCGATAGAATTTGCCTTTGTACTTAAAAATTTCTGGGCGCGTGTAGACCTCGGACGAAGCGGTGCGCCTTTCTTCAACCGAATCAAAATTGCCAAGCACCCCTTCGATTTGCCGTGCAACTGCGTCAAGGACAATCATGGCAGGCAATTCCCCACCGGTCAGTATATAGGGGCCGACTGACAGTTCCTGCGCCTTAAAAATCTTCTTAACCCGCGCATCTATTCCCTCGTAGCGACCACAAACGAGAACAAGGTCGGTGAATTTTTGAGATGCATTCTTCGCGTACACATTAGTAAACTCTTTCCCATTGGCCGAAAAAATTATCGTCTTGATCGCTGGTTTGGATTTCTTTGATTTGTCTCCTCTTTTCATTCTCATATTCTTGAGAATATTAGAATGAATGAAATCTATCGCTTTTACAAATGCCGGCGCCTCAAGCACCATGCCGGGACCCCCGCCGTAAGGTCTACGATCCACTCGCGCCCATTTGTCTTTCGTATAGTCCCGTGGATTATAAAACTTCACCGCAATTCTCTTTTCTCTAATCGCACGTGCGACAACAGACTCCCCCAAATAGGATTTAAATGCGCCCGGGAACAAGGTAACAATATGAAATACCATATAGCTTTATACTTAGAGCTTAGGGCTTAGGACTTTAGAAGGCAAGTCCCGCACACTGACACGTGTTAGTGTGCGGGCAAGAAAAAACAGCGAGTATGTGATACCAGCTGTTTACAGATACACTACCTGATTTAGATGAACTCTGAAACGGGATGAAGTCCGTTTGCAAGTGCCCCCTTTGCGTGGAGCGCAAGAGCGTTCTCGGCAATGTGGAGCGCGCCGAGCGCATACGGCCGCAGGCCATTGACCTTAGTGGAAAGACCAATTTCAATACCATCGCCAACAAACTTAATCCAGTGATAGCCATGTCGTCCGAGATGTTCGTGCGGAACGCCGAGGCTTTCTTGGAGATAATCATCCCGGACCGAATGAATATCAGCCTGTGGTATACAGATGGCATCTGCCATGCGCCGGGCAGTTTCCGGAACGCTCTTCTTGGTGTGCTGATGGGACTCAACAAGACATTTTGCCAGACCCAGATGCTCAAAGCCCACCACAAACGCGAGCAAGCCTTTCAAAAACTGCACGACTGGCAATGCCAAATTGGGGGCATCAATAACGGGACATGGTAGGTCGTCCGGCAACTTTTGGCCACTTGAAGCTTGGATAACTGGTATTCCGAATCTGCCGCAGTCGCCCAAGAAACCCTCAAGTTGACGCCCTGTACCGCAATGGATCGCAACACAGTTAGAGCAGAAGTTTCTTTCGTCATCAGAACGCCCCGCCCTGATGTTCTTTTCAGTACAAAGGGCAATAATCTCCTTTGCAAACGCACCGTGACCACATACGACAATGTTCATTACTATTCCTTTCTTTTTGTTGTTGAGGTTTCTGGCGCAAGATTAAAACTATTTTGTAGAATAGTCAACAAAAAACGCCTGTGTGTAAGCACGCGAGCGTTTAGACTTTGAACAACCACGACCGCTTCTGTCAAAGCAAAAACCGTGCGATATATCGCACGGTTTTTGCTTTTGATTTTTTCTTTAAACCCTACGCATTAAGCTCAAAGCTCTTAGAGTTTGAGATCCGCCATTGCTTCATCTACCGTCTTGGTGGCCTTGCTTTCGCGCGGCGCCGCACCTTCCGGTTCGTTAATCTTGAGATTAACGCGTGCGTTGTTCTTCATACCCACAACTCTCAAGAGCGTACGAATAGCTTTGGCGGTATTGCCCATGCGACCGATAACTTTACCCATGTCGGCAGGGTTGATGGAGAGCTTCAAGAGCACTCCCATCTCGTCAACTGTCCGTTCGATTTTCACATCGTTCGGATTGTCAACCAGTGCTTTCACAACATACTCCAGAAATTGGACATCCTGTTCGTTCATAGCATTCTTTAAATCTTTTTGGTAATTTGGTAATTCTGCAGTCTCGACCGAATGTTCTTACTGCTAAAACTACTCTAGCACTCCCTCTAAAATACGTCAACCCACTCACTCACGGCCCGGCAGTAGATTTTGACATCGTAAAAATAGAAGGTCTTGTAGTTTCCAAATACAGATGTAACGAAAACACGTATGTATACTACCTTTCCGCTATAGCGTAAAGTTAGTATACATTGATTTTAGGTCAGTACAAGAAAATTAGTTAGGCTTTAGGCGGTTCGGCTACAGTGACAGGCTCCTCTTTGGACGTCTCCGCTTTAGCTTCAACTGGTTTTTCTTCACGTGCTGTTACCTCAGTAGATGTTGCAGGCGCTTGCGCGGCCACTACCGGAGCCTCTTCTTTTTTGACAGGACTCTTGCGCGGGAGAACGTTTATTTTTTTGCCCGTGATAATTTTTTTCTCTACAAGGAAATTGTGAAGCGTGTCGGTTGGTTTGGCTCCTTTTGACATCCAGTATTTGACGCGGTCTTCTTTAATTTCTTTTACGTCGTTGACTGGGTCGTAGGAACCGAGCACCTCTAAATACCTTCCGCTCTTGGTGGAATTTTTTGAATCAGTCAAAACAATCCGAAATGTCGGAATATTCTTTCGCCCCACTCTCTGTAATCTAATTCTAAGCATAATTTGCTATGCTAGCAGAAGTTCCAAAGGCAGTCAAATACCCCTTGACTTAAATATCAATACACGGTATAATGCTCTTAGAACAACTGCGCAAGCAGTAGCACACAAAAACCCCATATGGAGGAAAGGACATATGACATGCATCCTACTTACCCCAAAAACGGTTAGGGCGGAGATTAACAGCACCGGCAGAATCGTGGAAAAAACAATGTACCGCGTTGTTATTCCATCAGAAAAAATCCTGTTACTTAGGTGCGACAATACCATACGCTGCGAGCGTTTCAAGAACTTCCACTGGCGCGACGACGAGGTGGAGTACGAATTGTCTCTCGGTATTCACCAGATCGAGAAAATCAAAAAGTTTTTGGTGCTCCAAGAAAACCTTCTCTTGCTCGCTCAGAACATGACGGCTGAGTCTCAACTTGCCGTAGGAACGAGCCTCATATGAGGCTCGCCACGAACACCGCCACGCTCCTGTGACGGTGTTTTTTCTTGACTATCTTCCTCCGAATAATTTTTTTATCTTAGAAAAGAATCCCGATTTTTTTGAAGAAGAAACTACTGACACAACTGTGGTTTTCGACGTGTCCAAATCTATCCCAAGCTCGGGCAAATATTTTGAAGCGGTAGATATAAAATAATCCCGATTAACCAATGTGCTCAACCCGCGTAATCCTAAGGCCCTTCGTTCTTTCTCTGTTGCATCCAATTCTTGGTAGCCTTCCAAAATCTGCAAGATCCAGTACTCAACTTGTTTTTCGTCGGCGTTCTTGAAAATAGAATAGAGGCTTCCCGGGTTCATTTCCAGTATAGTATGAGACTCTTCCATCGTTTCTTTAAACGCATTGGAAATATTTCGCAAAAGCAACTGGCGCGAGCTTTTTTTCTGCAAGGGGTCATTCTCAACCTTCAATTCCTCTCTTAGCCGTTCAACCATATCGGGTCTGTCTTTTAACTTTTCGAGCAACTGTTTGTCGCGCTCTTGTTGTTCTTTGTCTATTTCTTCCTTCCTTTCATCTGCCGACGTTTTGTCAAAGATAACATTCTCACCGCCTTCCTGGGAAAAAGAAACTGCCCCATCGTCTTCCGAAGAATCTTCAGGTTGTGGAATATGTTCTATGTTCATAGTCTGAATTATATATTACTTCGCGACCTTAACTGCCTCCTCAAACTGAATGGAAAGCAGTTTAGACACGCCATCCTGACCCATCGTAACACCATAGAGCACCCCTGCGCGAGACATGGTTTCGCGATTGTGAGTAATTAAAACAAGCTGTGAGTATTTGGAAAGATTTTCAATCATGTCGCCGTATTTGCGCGAATTTGCCTCATCAAGCGCCGCGTCGGTCTCGTCTAATACAATAAACGGTGGAGGATTCACTTGAGAAATCGCAAACAAAAGAGCTATTGAGGTAAGCGCACGCTCGCCCCCAGAAAGCATTTCCAAACTATGCGCTTTTTTGTGCGGCAAATTCACACTAATATCTATTCCTTCTTGCACCTCTTCTTCAGCAGGCGCTTCAGTACCCTCATCCAAAAGTTCCTCTGCATCCACCCGCTTACGTTTTTCCGGACGAACCACCGAGAGACTTGCGTGCCCACCGCCAAACATCAGTTTAAAAAATTCTTCAAATTGGGTATTGATTTTCCGCACCCCTTCCCTAAATTCAAAATCTAGTCTCTCGGTGAGCTCCTTAATCAACTGTTCAAGCGAAGCGGCCGATTGTTCTAAATCCCCTACCTCACGCTCTAAAAATGTATCGCGATCCGCAGCATCCTGATATTCTTTCAGCACTTCCTCGCTTCCTCCGCCACCAAGCTCTTCAAGGCGAATTTTCATTTTTTCCAAATGACGACGGCGCTCATGTTGCACTGAGCGCTGTTCTGAAACTTCGCCAGATTCATCGGCATTATTAACATTTTTCAGAACATCGGGACCGACAAGAACCTCGGCCTCTTTTAACTCACGCGCATATTCCTCTTGTTCCATACGTAAACGTTCTTCGCGAGACTTTAAGAGATTGATCTCTCCGCGCAACTCATTTTGTTCCGCTACAATCTTGAATATTTCCCGTTCGGCATCGTGCCCCCCATCTTTCTCTTTCTCAATATCCACTCGCAACTTCTCATACTGCGCTTCTGCAATACTTTGCTTGTGCATGAGTCCTTCAATACGCTCTTGCAACACTTCCCGTTCTGATTTCAAGCGCGTAATTTCCGCCTCGGCATCGGCCGAGGTATCCAAATCCGCAAGAGACTCAAAGCGCTTTACAAAAGATACAAGAAGGGTTTTAAGTTCAGATAAAATAGCCTTCATTAAGGAAAGCTCGCCCGCACGCTCGGCTCGGGAAATTTTATCCTCCACTTCGCTTGTTAGATTCCTCACATCCTTAAGCGGCACGGTACGCGACTCCTGCACTTTCGCAAGGTCATATTGTTTCTTTAGTCGTCGCTGTTCGCTTAGAAGTGCGCCCTCAAGACGCCCCGCATCCCGGACAAGCTCGTCTTTTTGAGTGCGTAAATCACGCAAGGTCTGCTCACATTCAAGCACATGGGCGCTCTTGTTGTCGTGCCCCAGCGATTTTTCCAGGACAGCTTTCGCTCGCGTCAATTCTTTTTCAAGAATCTGTAATTTTTCTTTGGGTATCTTTTCATCTCTGTGTAATGCTTGCCACTCGCCATCAAGATAGGTGTGCTCATACGAAAGGTACTCACGATACAGAACCACCAGTTCTTTCTGTAACTCTTTGGCCTTCTCAATTTTCTCTACCTGTTTGCGCAAGAATTTCACATGGGGGGCAAGCTCACGGCGGAGGGATTCTACCTGGGACATATTCTCACGGGTACGTTCAAGCTTACGTTCGCTTTCCGCACGCTTGTATTGATACGATTTGAGGCCAAGCGCATCCTCAACCATCAAACGTCTCTCCTTGAGGTTAGCATTCAAAATACGGTCTGCTTCACCTTGTGAAATGATGTGATGCCCCGTCGGACCCATATGTGCTTGAGCGAGCAGCTCAATCACGTCCTTCAAGCGCACAGCGCTGCCATTTATTAAATATTCGTTGTTGTTATCGCGATGCACGACACGCTCAAACACCACCTCATCAAAATCAAGATTTAATAAACGCTTGGAATTATCCAGCGTCACTTTAACTGCACCACGATTTTGTCGCCCAATAGTCTTTGAGCCGTTGAAAATAAGGTCCTCCCCGCGCTTTCCACGAAGCGATTTGATTGATTGCTCGCCTAAAACGAACTGAAAGGCTTCAGCTACGTTTGATTTACCCGATCCATTAGGGCCAACAATTCCGGTAATTCGCGAGTTAAAATCTAAAACAGTCTTTTTGGCAAAAGACTTAAAACCAGAGAGCTCCAGGGACTTGAGGTACATAGCTTAGGGCTTAGAGTTTAAGGCTTTTGAAACAACAGTATGCATGGGAAAAATTGTACCATCTTTTCGCCAACAAAAAAGCCGCGGTGCCGTAGAAGCCCGCGGCTTGGTTTTACATCCTGTGTCAAGTGGGTTCGAAAACCCCGGTGACTTCATTCTTCTTGCACTTGTTCCACACATAGAGACGTGCATTCATCGCGATGTACACACCACGGCTTGCCGACAAAGCCGAGCTAAGTGCGAACCCCACATTGAAGTTCGCGTCAGTCCCCTTAACGACAGCAGGTTGCCCAGCTCCGGTTAGCACAATAGTCTTTGCGATTCGTCGTGCTGCGATTGCCGCGGCAGTTTTATCCATCGTGTCGGTTCCGTGCGTAATGAGGACGCGAGGCTGGGGAACAGCCGAGCACATTGCTACGATAGTGGCTCGATCTGTGTCGTTCATGTCCAGACTGTCTTTTGCCATGAGTCGAACTATAGGATATTCCAACGCCGCTTGAACTTCTCGCAAGATATCCGTAATTGCGGACTCGGAAGAAAAAGAAAGTTCGCGTACTCCCGCACCAACTCCGTATGATTTATCAATGGTTCCGCCCGTTGCAAGAATTATTAGTTGTGAAGTACTCTCGTAAACTGTCACTTTTTTCATCTTTAACCTTTCTGTTGGCACCGCTTCAGAGAAGCAGGCCTTTGGAAATTTACCTTTGAATCCGAACACTTGTAGAATAAATCTATGACTGAATTTACCCATTTGAAT